>NZ_NPBI01000020.1:0-557572 GCF_002272715.1 Paenibacillus sp. 7516 | reverse complement strand
CATTCAGAACAGATTTGAGTAGGTGGTATGCTTCACCAATCAACTGCATATCTCCGTATTCAATACCGTTGTGCACCATTTTGACGTAGTGTCCGGCACCATCCGGTCCGATATATGTACAACAAGGATCATCGCCAACTTTGGCGGAGATGGCTGTCAGAATCGGTTCAACCAGCTCGTACGCACTTTCCTGTCCGCCCGGCATAATGGAAGGGCCTTTCAGCGCGCCTTCTTCACCGCCGGATACACCGGTACCGATGAAGCGAATTCCTTTTTCCTCCAGCTCTTTGCTGCGGCGCTGGGTATCAGGGAAGTAGGCGTTTCCTCCGTCAATAATGATGTCGCCCTCATCCAGGTGAGGCAGTAATTGTTCAATGGTTGCATCAGTCGCTTTACCGGCTTGTACCATGATCAAAATTTTGCGCGGGGATTCCAGGGATGCCACGAACTCTTCAATGGAGAACGTGCCTGTGAGGTTTTTGCCTTCAGCTTCTTTCAGAAGATCATTGGTTTTCTCCGGGGAACGGTTAAATACCGACACCGTGAAGCCTCTGCTTTCAATGTTAAGGGCCAAATTTTTGCCCATTACTGCAAGTCCAATGACACCGATCTGTTGTTTTGCCATCTGGGTCCTCCATCCTTTGCTCCAATAATTTTATTGAAATTGACTCTCAACAATACCCCCATTTTAACGGTTTTACGCATGGAAGTGAACCCCGTACCCCTGCTGCGCAACGAGAAAACACCCCAAATATCTGAGGTGTTCATCGTATTTTCATAAATACGGTCTTCGTGCTCAACCTTCGAGCATCAGCATGTGCCCGGACAGACGCTTTAATGTTTCTCGGCAGATGTCTGCTTTCTCTGTATTTTCCATCTGAATGGCAGCGTACAGACGCTCCAGTTCATCATCAATTTCCATCCGCAGGAGCATGAGCCGCTCCTCCCCTTCTCGCGATAGAAACATCTCTTCCATCTCCTCCGCCGTCGGCGCGGGTTCCTTTTGAAAAATGACACGCTGTTTGAATCCGGAAACTTCCACAAGACGTATGACCTCACCAAACAAAATGTTCTCGACCGTCATCTGCTGATCCTTGAAACGTTTAACGACAGCATGCCCGCGTGTATCCCCAATCAGCTTCTCGAGCCATTCTGCCAGCTTGGCGTCCTTAATGATGTAGTCACCTGTCATCTTGTAGTTCCCGCTGCGTGTCTGTTGAAAACGGAGCTTTACCAGCTTGCGCCCGGTGCGGACAGACAGAATAAAAAAGGATTCATCCTCGCTCCAATATAGTGAATACCCTTCACGAATAAGGTCTTTGATCAAATTTTGGATATGCCGACGGTTGAACCGCAGCTCCAGATTGCAATATTCAACTTCATAACTCTTATTCACGGCACTCCCCTCCATTTGTACCGGATGTGCTACCGGTCCTCTTCTTGCAGTGCTTATTTCATTGCTTCTTCCGTATCGGCTTACCCTATTTTATACTTCATTTTATGTAAGGGTACTTGGTTATTTGACTATTTTTCATCGAATCCTGCAGGGGAATCAATGTTTCCGCAGATGCACAGGGGCAAGCCCCCGAATTTCATGATTTAATGGACGCGAAATGGAGGAATACAGATGAATTTCTCGGGGTTTAACGACAACGATTTTGATGTATTTCAAGTTCCAGGGTTGGAACCGCTTATGGAATTGCTGATTGAATTCCCCCCATGTTGTGGCCTGCATATAGCAAAAGGAGTTCCAACACCGGATTCAATCCGGTATAGGAACTCCTTTTTATGTTCATTTGGCAGGTGCTGTGCGATACGGTCTTCGCGATAACACAAAATGAACAACCGCAAGCCCGGCCATAACAACAGCACTTCCGATAAATGGAGCGGGGTGGCTGATGTGGTCCCACAACAACCCCGAAACGATAGGACCCACTACCATGCCGGACCCCTGAAGGGTGAGGAAAAATCCCCAGATGGCCCCTCGCTCCCCCTTCGGTATGAGCGTAGCCACGAACGTATTCCAGGCAGGTAAAATCATGGCATAACTAACCCCTACCATCATAACGATGCCGAAAACAATCGGAATGGATGTAATGGACGAAAAGGCAAACAGACTTGCAGAGGCCAGTAAAAAGCCCATATGCAAAAATATCGAAGTACCGAATCGATCCACCATTTTCCCCACTGGAAGCAGGGCAATGACCGTTATTCCGCCGCCAGCGATTAACAGCAGACTATACAGGTTTGGCGAAATATGAAGGTCTGTTCGGGTATACAACGTAATAACCGGACTGAGGAGGCCTATAACAAAGGACTGCATAAACAGGGCAGGGTACACCAGCGGATTGACATTAAGCGTGCTCCGCACCCGCTGCAGGGTCCCCTGCACACTGTTTTTGAGCCTGATTAACGGTGTAAGCAGATGGGGCTTCGGCGGGTATTTAACCGCTTTTCCGGTCGTTTCCCCTACTCTATGCTGTTGTTCTTCCACCACCACCCGTCCTGGTAAAATCATGGCGACCAAAATAACAAGGACAGCACAGCCAAGAAGGACAAGAAATACGGTACGATAATCGTGGTCGGTACGCTCAAGCAGCCAGTTCATGCCGATCGGTCCAAGTCCCGTTCCACCCAGAGCGGCCATTTCCAGCGCCCCCATGGCTGTTCCGTTTTTGTTTTGAGGTCCGGACAAGGCAGTCACACCCGTCATGGCACAGGGCCAGAGCGGTGATGTCCCCACACCAAGAATCAGACAGGCCAGAGCCAGTCCAAATGCACTTTTGAAAAAAATAATCATGAGTACCGCAATTAATGTACAGACCAGGGCCGTCACCATCGTTGCACGAAAACCGATGCGTTCTGCCGCCCAGCCGGATGGTGCTCTGAACAGATTGTCCCCCAGGTATTGAAGGGCAAAGGCTACACCAATCACCCCTGCGGACAATCCCAAAATATTATCCATATACACTGGCAGGACGGCCACCAGTAGTGCTCCTTTAATCACTTCAACCAAGAAAAGTGTTAGCCACATCGCGATGAAAAATGGTGATCGCAAAATTTTGACTGGTTTGATGTCTGTCTGCATTTCTTATTCCCCTTTCGGTGTTCACCGGCCCATCTCCTATCCATACTGTAACCGTCAGGGATACGCCCAAATCTTAGCAATTTGAAAATTTGTCAAGCCTACCGCTTGCATTCGGTTCCTAATTTGCTATACTCATCTTTGTTTGACATTTTATCAGGAAAGGTTGTGACAGCACTGATGGATCACCGCCGTACGCCGCTGTTTACCGCTTTAAAAAACCACGCGGCACTCAATCCGGTGCAATTTCATATCCCGGGACATAAAAAAGGATTGGGAACGGATACCGAATTTCGTGAATTTATCGGCGATAACGCCCTCTCCATAGATTTGATCAACATCGCTCCGCTGGATGACCTTCATCAGCCAACCGGTGTCATTGAGGAAGCGCAGATTCTGGCGGCCGATGCATTCGGAGCCGATCATACCTATTTTAGTGTGCAAGGCACAAGCAGTGCAATCATGACTATGATTCTGTCGGTATGCGAACCGGGTGACAAAATTATTGTGCCCCGCAACGTTCATAAATCGGTCATGTCTGCCATTATTTTCTCAGGAGCGAAGCCTGTATTCGTATCTCCCGCACAGGATGCCAACCTCGGTATCGATCACGGCGTGACTACAGGTGCTGTACGACGTGCGCTTGAGCGTCATCCGGACGCCAAGGCATTGCTGGTCATTAATCCAACGTACTTCGGTGTATGTACAGACCTAAAAGAGATTGTTGAACTCGCACATAGCTACCAGGTTCCTGTACTTGTGGATGAAGCACATGGCGTACTCATTCATTTCCATGAGGAACTGCCGTTGTCTGCAATGGCGGCCGGAGCGGATATGGCTGCAACAAGTGTGCACAAACTCGGCGGTTCCATGACACAGAGTTCCGTGCTGAATCTGAACACCAAAAACGGATTCGTGAATCCGCAGCGTGTACAGACCATTCTCAGTATGCTGACTTCAACGTCCACTTCGTATATCTTGCTTGCTTCACTTGATACGTCAAGACGCAATCTGGCGCTGCACGGTCACGAAATGGCGCAAAAGGCGATTGATCTGGCCCAATTCGCGAGACGTACCATTAACGACATTGACGGATTGTACTGCTTCGGCAAAGAGCTGCTCGGTACGGAGGCAACCTTTAACTATGATCCAACCAAAGTAACCATTCATGTCCGTCATCTCGGCATCACAGGCTATGAGACCGAGAACTGGTTGCGTGAACATTACAATATTGAGGTCGAGCTCAGTGATATGTATAATATTCTGTGCCTGATCACTCCTGGCGATACGGATGAATCGGTGGACATCTTGCTGAACGCACTGCAGGATCTGTCCCGTACGTATTATCAGGTTAACCCTGCACATGAACTTGTGGTTAAGGTTCCTGACGTTCCACAATTGATGCTCACGCCGCGTGATGCATTCTACGGGGATACGGAGGTCATTCCTTTCAAGGAATCTGCAGGACGTATCATCTCTGAATTCATCTACGTATACCCGCCTGGAATTCCGATTCTGCTGCCGGGTGAGGTTATTACGCAAGAAAATATTGATTACATTATCGACCATGTAGAGGTTGGATTGCCTGTAAAAGGCCCTGAAGACCGCAGTGTTACCAATGTCAAAGTCATTGTGGAAGCAGATGCGATTTTCTAGGGGATTACTCTAATGATCCTACCCCATGGGTAATGATATCGAAGGGACCAAGCTCTGGCTTGGCCCTTTTTTGTTACTTTTTTAGAGCGTGAAAACAAACAAAAGACCCCTTGAGATCAAGGAGCCCCGTTGTTCTATTGCATAAGAAAAATTACTCTTGTCCTGCGACGAGCTCGTTGTATGCCGCTTCAACGCGGTTCCACTCGGCTTCGTCTTCAATATTGTAGAGCACCATTTCCTCGTCTTCTTCTTCCATACGCAGAATGATGCCGTCAGCTTCAGGATTGTTACGTTCCAGCAGGAGCGCATAAACATGGTTTTCCACGTCAAACGTCTCCACCAAAACCATCTCCACGTCATTTCCGTTCTCGTCTGTCAGAGTCAGAAGAACTTCTTCATGCTCGTGGTCGTGGTCATGATCGTGACCGCAGCCGCAGGCATCGCCGTGTTCATGTGTGTGATCGCTCATTGATATACCTCGCTTTGTAAATAGAAATTGTGTAACCTTGCATATCGTAACATGTTCGCAAGGCTAGGTCAATTTACTCAGCAACGTTATTTTTCGCCTCATTCGTTTAGTGCGGTAATGATTTTCTCTGCCACCAGAACGTAGTTGCTGTTTGCATTTTCTTTAATATGAAAACCAACCTGGTATTTGCCAGCACGACTGAAATCATACGTAAAATCGTAAGTCCGGAACCAGAAATTATCTTTCTGGGTTTTGAGCTCCTGGGATTGAATATCCTTCACCTGGCCACTCGGATTGGTAATTGTCACCTTCACTGCAGCCACATCCGTTGTTAAGCTGTCCACTTGAGAAAACACATTGAATTTCAATTTGCCAACGTTCACGTTGCCAAATACGGTGTCTCCCTTAAACAGAAAAATATGTACATTCGGCTTAATCACCGTTACTCTCTTGTTGATGTTATCCCATTTGGCGATCCCCCCCGCTTCTCTCACGGGTACATAGGTCGTTCCATCAATCAGGTAACCTCCGTCAGCTGCTTCCTTGCCGTTAAAGAGCACCCGAACCTTTTCGTTTACGGAATCCGCAAACAATAAAGACCCGCCGAGCAAGGAGAATACCGTGACACACAGCAATATTCTTTTCCATTTCATTCCGTCAATATTCCCTCCCCTGCTGCAAGCTGTTGTACATTTATACTGCAGGTTCAACTACAAAGTTGCGCTGTTTTTCATCATTTTTCATTTTTTATCCAGAAAATATCCCATCCCTTGGAACAATCAAAAAGAGGCCCCTCTCCTTCGAGAACGCCTCTGTAGTATGGTTATTGTAAATGTAACCTTATACGAATTCTTTCAGGGAAACTTTAGCCTGAAAAGAGACTAGGAAGTCGTGTGTCGAGTTAGGATGCAAGGAACGCCTTTCCCTACGGCTCCTGCCGTCCGCATGCGTGCAGCGTATTCCATGCCTCGTGTACAGGGTGTCTTGCACCGCTCGCACACATCTGAAGTGACCAATTTCATGGACACACGGAGTTTGTCACTCTTCAACGCTGATGCTTTTTTACCTTTTGCCTTTGCCATCCCGGATTCCCCATTTCCGCAAGTGCTTACTGATGTAGTGCATCATATGGGGATTCGCCCGGTTTGGTGTCAATGCCGAACGACTATTCTTGGGAAATCGTTAGATAAAACCACCGTTTACACGCAATGTCTGTCCGGTGACCCACTGCGATTCAGGGCTGACAAGAAAAGAGATGACACTTGCAATGTCCTCCGGTTCGCCCAAGCGACCAAATGCATTCATCTTACGCAGCCCTTCCAGCTGCTGCTCTGTCTTGCCAGCGGCAAACAGTTCCGTATTCACCGGACCAGGTGCCACTGCATTAATGGTAATCTGTTTGGAGCCGAATTCCTTCGCGAGCTGACGGGTAAATTGCTCCACTGCACCCTTGGTACCTGCGTACACGCTATATCCGGGAAACATCTGGCCAATTACGGAGGTGGAAAAGTTCACGATTCGTCCGGAGCTCTCCATGATTTTCAGGGCTTGTTGACAGGCAAAGAATGTTCCCTTTACATTAATTGCAAATTGCTGGTCAAACTCCTCCTCGGTAACGTCCGCCAAAGGTGTTGTTTTCATCACTCCAGCGTTGTTGATCAGAATATCCACTTTGCCCAGCTGCTTCACCGTTTCCGCGAATAAGTGCTCCACATGATTTTTTTGTGCCAGATCTGCGTGGATCGTGATCGCTCGGACACCCTTTTGCCGAATTAGTCCTGCCACTTCTTCTGCCTTGTCTGGACTGCTCGCATAGTTGATGACGACATCTGCGCCAAGATCGGCGAGCTGCAGTGCTATAGCCCGTCCAATTCCCCGTGATGAACCAGTGACGATGGCAACTTTACCTGATAAATTTGTCATGAGATTACTTCCTCCCTGAATTCAGATGAAATACACCTTGCTCAATCAGCAACCAAACCTGCTCGAATTCCTCATCGATGGTCTCACGATGCCATTCATACGCATGTGCGGGATGATGAAAGCGAGCAGTTGCGTGTAAAATTCCTGCAGCGTCCTTGTTCGGGTTCGGGAAACGAAGCTGCTGGTCCTGCTGTATAATCTCGGTGAGATGCTGTGTTAACTGCTCCACATGTCTGTATATGAGTTCTGCCGATTCCTGTGTAACCTTGGCATACATATCAAATAACTCTGTGTCTGATTCTGCATAGTGCCGTTTAAGATGAATTAAGGTTTCGATATATTTTTTGAGATGTTGTATTCCTTCTCCAGCATCGGTCTGCATGCTTACGACCTTCGCAAGTGGAGCGATAATCTCATCTTCCAACCACTGTGCCGTTACCCCTTCGAGTAATTCCTTCTTGCTGGCATAATGCCTGTAAATGGTTCCATGGCTGACTCCGAGCAATTTGGCTACATCTGTAACGGAGGTTTTGGCAGCACCAAACCGCCTGATGGTTTCCTGCGTGGCTGTAATAATCTGCTCTTTGGTTAGAAATTCAGAAATTTTATCTTTGGTCATATTCCTTAAGATGGTTAAGACGAACCATCCACTAGTCACCTCCATCGTAAAGTTAGATTAACACAGATTTTTACAAATGACAAATATTGATTTTTGTCATTTGTCATTATAATAATATGTACTTTTTTCACACAGCAAAAAAGAGCCCCAGCAACGGACTCTTCATCTCATCCTCTATTTATTCAGAAAACATACTTGAACAGTAAGAATAGGACAACCAGAATTCCTCCAAGAATCAGCCAGTTGCTGATTTCCCACCAGATGCCTTTACCTCCACCAGATATAAGCTGTTGTTCGCGCTCTTGGTGACGCTGGCTGTGTGTTTCTGTCTCTGAGGCATGCGGTGGTTTGCTAAAATCCATCATATACATTCCCCTTTCCAGCAGGATTTCCCGCCTTCAAGTTCCATTATAACCCAGAATTGAGTTAAAGAATGAATGATTCTCCTCATCGTGGATGGTGTCATCTATTCAGTTGATAACTCATTCTCTGTAACCCACTTGTGATTTTTCACCGGATCTCCTTCAGTTGTCGGCGTGTAATCCACCATATACACTGTTGTCTGTTCAGCGGAATCAATGGTACCGGTTGCCCCTTTCATACCGGACATATGGTCGGCTTCCAATACAACTTCTTCACCAACTTTATAGGGCTCTTTGTTGTGCTCCTTTATTTCCTCGTGGATCACCCACTTGTGATTCTTCACAGGCTCTCCCCCCGTTGTCGGTGTATACGTAACAGCATAAGCGGTCGTTTCGTAGGCTCCAACAATCGTGGCGGTTTCCCCTTTCATACCGGACATGTGGTCGGCACTCATGATAACCTGGCTGCCAACCGGATATGTAGGATCCACCTTTTCCATAAGCCCTTGTGGCAGCTCTCCTGAATCCGAATGGTGCATTTCTCCTGTAGCATGACTGTTATTGCTGTCTCCGCTGCCATTACTGCTATTCTGTTCCGTATTTTTACCGCAACCACTTACCATCAGACTTCCCGTGATCAGTAGAGATACCATCATCATTACGTACTTTTTCATGTCAACTCTCCTTTGAAATACGAATCTAGATATCTTATAATATACCCCACGTGGGTATATTTCAACCTTTAATCTCCCAAAGTTTATCCTTAGACCCCCATAATAAAAAACACCTTCAACTCTGTCCTATTCCCTTTTTACAATGGCAATAGGACAGACATTTGAAGGTGTTCTTAGTTCGTATTGATTGTTACGCCATCTCCAGAGTTACATTTACATTGCCTCTGATTCCTTTGGAGTATGGGCAATAGTCATGAGCAAGTTTGACAAATTTCTGTGCGGTCTCTTCATCCAAACCCTCGATTTTTACTTCCAGCTCGACTTCCAACTTCACTCCGTTGTCCGAAGGATCTGTAACAAGCATCACCGTTGCAGATACGGTACTTCGCTCAATCTCCACATTATGTTTCTTCAATTGAAACTCCAAAGCAGAGTTAAAGCATGCACTGTATCCTGCTGCAAACAGCTGCTCCGGATTCGTAGCCGTAGTCACTTTACCGCCAAGCTCCGGTGGTGCAGCTACATCCAGCATAAATACGTTATCTGGTGATTGCACAATCCCTTGACGTCCACCTGTATTGATTACTGTCGTTTCATATAGAGTTTTCATTGTCATTTCTCCTCTTTATCATTGAATTTTATTTGATAAAATAATCTCATTTACTTATTGTTTACAATTTGATTGTATACAATTTAATTGCGTTTGTAAACAATTATTTTGTTATAAAAAAAGAAGCCGCCATTTTGGCGACTTCAACACTTTGTTTTCTTAGTTTATTACATCTGAGTTTGATCCAAGTTTTTAGCGAATCTTCAAAACAAACAAGAAAAAAGCCCTTGCTACGCAAGGACTTTTCGTTATGATCTGTAGTGGGCTCGAACCACTGACCCCTACCCTGTCAAGATAGTGCTCTCCCAGCTGAGCTAACAGATCATGATAACCTATTCTGTTCGAATGAAGTAACAGTATCATACCAAGTAAACGCGTACAATGTCAATGGTTTATTGGTTATATTTTGTGGAGATTGGAGCACACTAAAGGAACGATTACCATTTTATTAAAGAGGTGACTCCCATGCCACACACAAATTCCCATAAATCCCGGCCCCATAGCAAAAAATTAGGCTTCATACTTTCCCTTACCATCCTTATTCTCGTGATCTCCGGCTGCAGTCTGGAACGAGATGAACATACCGTGCAATTCCAACAACTACAGCAATCGAATGTAACGGATGATCTGCCTGTTTGGCTCGATGTCTACTCGAAATCTGTCCATGAAGAGGTTTATTCGCCCCAGGGAAACAGTGAACTTTTGCCCTGACACTCTTGCATGTTCTCACTCATCCTCATCCCACTTTCTGGAGTAGGCTTTCTTGGTTACGTAATATAATAAAGCGATCATTCCGGCAGACATCAAGAGTGTAATGGTCATAATTCCTGCCACGCCCATCCTCTTCTCCCCTCTCCCAATATGTTCCAGACTCAACTATACAGGAAAAGCGATTTTTTGTATAATGCAGTCTGATATGTCGCTCAAGAGCAGAAAGAAGGAATGGAATTGGCAGCGGAAATTAGTTATGTAACGACAGATGAACAGCTCCAGCAAGCATTGGGCATCCGCCATGACGTTTTTGTCATCGAGCAGCAGGTGCCTGCCGAGATTGAAATCGATCAATTTGATGTCATCAGTCCTGATGTACATCATGTTTTATTAAGTACGAACGGACAGGCTGTTGCTACAGGACGACTTATCTATTACAGCAAGGATACGGCCAAAATGCAGCGAATCGCTGTGCTTCAATCCCATCGTTCATTCGGTTATGGACGTGTACTCCTGCTAGCCATGGAAGAGCGGGCACGCGAGCTTGGCTTGACTTACTCTGTACTGGATGCACAATGTCAGGCCCAGAAATTCTATGAGAAGCTCGGATATGAAGTGATCTCGGAGGAACCTTTTTATGATGCCGACATTCTGCATGTACGCATGAGAAAGAGCCTGTAAAACCTTATCCTTCGATGAATCTACGTGTTTACAAGTGTTCTACGATGTCATGCATACTTTTCTTCGATTCGGACAGGCTAAAGGGGAACTCAAAATTCTCATTTCCTCAGATAAGGAGTGTGACATGATGAATCAGACGACACGTGAGAGCTTCACAGCAGTACAAAAAAATGGTGACGGTGATCTGACTGGCTTCCAAACCTCATCTGGACGCATACTGGATTATCAACAAGCGCTTGCAGAAGTACAGGCAGGAGCCATAGCGGGTGTAAATGTGTTTAAAGGCAAGGACGGGGAAATGCACATTCGCGGTGATGCGGACGGCGACCCGACCAACAATCTGGATCAACTCCCCACTTTCTGAATATATGAACGATGTGTAATAACGAAACAAACGCCAGTCCGGCATCCCGGATTGGCGTTTTTATTTCGCAATAAAGTTTCCCTAGTATTCCAAAAAATATTTAACGGCATCTCCGGCAGGTTGACTCTTACGAATCGGCTGCGGATCCTGTTCCCATGCCTGCAAGATTTGTATTCCTTCCAGCGTGGACTTATTCGTCCAGTTAATATGCTGTCTGCGCTCCAGTTCAAGCAATGATTCGTGAATGAGAGCCCGGCTTCGCCCCGTCTTGTTCTCCAGCTCATCCATTCGGGGCATACGTCGTCGCTGCCCGGCATAATTAACGATAATCCGTAAAATCTTCCGTTCAAAATCGTTTAACATATGCCCGCCTCCCCGTCCTTATGAAGGATAGGACGCCATGCCAGAATACCTTGCTCCAGAAAAGTCCGGGGTGATCCATCTGCTCCTGCGGACGCTCTGATTCTCCCACCTCGCACACTGTTAATTCGAATCTGACGCTGCGTAATATGTCCTGCACGATCCATGTACACGAGCTCCACCATCTGGCCAATATATTTTCCCAGCATAATCATCCCTCCAATAAGAACGTTTGTTTGTATTACCTATTATATGCGAACATAAGTTCTTTATTCAATAACTAAAAAAAGGATTTTATACAGCAAAAAACCAGGCTTGTCCCTGCAATCAGAGATGCCTGGCTTTTTATATTTTTTAGTGTCGATCCGATTCACTGAACTGCACCTTTTTTAACTGCTGCGTAGACGGATTAAAATCTACATTGACATACACCGCAAACTCTTTGCCATCCTTGCCCCGCACCCATAACTTAAACTGCTCCCGGGATTGATTGGCTGTCAGCGATGTACGTCCAATATGCTTGTAGTCCAGTATGTCTACATTATACTTCGTTTGCGTTTCTTTTACCGCGATGATTCCCCACTTCGCATAATCCGGAATGGGAGCCGCTGAACTGGTGGCTAGTCCCGAAAAACCCAGCATAATCGTCATCAGTGTAACGATAAGTAATCTCATATCAATCACTCCTTGGGGCTTGTTTCCGTTAGCCTGCCCAGGGGAGGATTATTTTACACGATCAGTCGAATGATTAATGATACAGGTTGCTGCACCCAGCGAATAATCTGAAGGATTGTTTGATGCCGATCCAGGGGAGGATTGAAGCTTATTCCCCAGTCACCTGACAATAAATGATTCGTAGGGTCCGGATTGGACGGTGTATCCAGCCCATACTTTTTCTCCAAGGCTTCCCTCGTTTCTTGATCCACTTCGACTTGATGATGAACATAAGCAGAGACATGCTCTACATGAAGAAGTAAAAGTATACCTATAGTAAATACAGCAATAAGCCAACGTTTGAGCAATTCTTGTCCTCCTTTTCATTACCCTTAGCCAAAATCCCCATGACTCTGATTGTAACCCTAATCCATCCCCATTGGAAACTAGATCCTGAATCGGATATATACGTCTTTAGCCCCAAATATGCTATATGCGGTTTGATTCTCCCATTCTATGTGTAATAGGCCTTGATAGACTGAAGGATGATCTGAACACCCATTTCGAGGAGGTTATATGTAAATGTTCAAACGAATGGATGAAATCTTGATTGAAATTCCTAATGTCGAGAAGCCCGATCCCAATGCAGCTGCATCCATACAGGAACTGCTAGGCGGCAAATTCGGAGAGATGTCAACGTTGAACAATTACCTCTACCAGTCGTTTAATTTTCGCTCCAAGGAAAAATTGAAGCCCTTCTACGACCTCGTCATGAGTATTACAGCCGAAGAATTGGGTCACGTGGAGCTGGTATCTCACGGGATAAACCAATGTCTCAGAGGTTCAACCGTCTACAAGGAACCCGATGATACACCACTTGGTTCCGTGAAGGATGCACGTCTATCCTATCATTACCTGGCGGGGGCCCAAGGCGCCATGCCTTTTGATTCTATGGGCAACCCGTGGACCGGTGCAAATGTGTTCAACAGTGGTAATCTGGTCGAGGATCTGCTGCATAACTTTTTCCTCGAATGCGGCGCACGTACACATAAAATGAAAGTATACGAAATGACGGACCACCCTGCTGCCCGGGAAGTGGTTGGGTTCCTGCTTGTACGCGGCGGCGTACACGTTGTTGCCTACGCCAAAGCGCTGGAAATTGCAACAGGCGTG
The DNA here is from genome assembly GCF_002272715.1 of Paenibacillus sp. 7516. Lineage (NCBI taxonomy): Bacteria > Bacillati > Bacillota > Bacilli > Caryophanales > Paenibacillaceae > Paenibacillus > Paenibacillus sp. 7516. Next base: position 544,231 of record NZ_NPBI01000020.1, on the reverse strand, counting down.
AACGTAACCAAGCTGGTTCCTATTCCTTCATTGGACAACAAGGCGTTCACCGAGACCCGAAAATATGAAGAAAAAGGCGTACACACCAAGCTGTACACGTATAGCGATAAAGACTTTAATGCCATCAGCCAAATCTGGAAAGGAACACACCCTGAAGATGGACAACCACTTGAAGTCATTCAAGGTGTTCCAGAAGGCTTTCCGATTCCAGAAGCCCCAGCGGTGGAAGAAGAATTCGCCCCAGGCATTTCACATGAGGACTTCGCGGAAATTGCACGTCGTCTGAAAATGGCGGGAAATATTGTTGATTGATAAAGCATGATCATTGATCATGTCATAATAATTAAAGCCCTCGTTTGCTAGATAAGCAGATCTGAGGGCTTTTGTTTTTTATGCTTCATTCACTTTTTTTGTTCTTGCACCGATTCCACTGGCTCCACATCCTGAACTTCGAGTTCAATCTGCGCCTGATTATCATCCGTTGACATGGCATCCCTCATGCGAACCGTCCAGATTCCTTTATCGGCATGGAACTCAACGTTTTCAATGACCGGCAAACTTATCTCCTTACCATCGGATAAATAAATTCCGCCGCGAATTGCGTCCGCCTCACTGATCTTCGCGCCAGCGGGAGTTGCCGCAGCATACTCTGCAATGGACTCTGCACGACCTGGATAAGGCTCAACCTCCGGACTTCCATCCGTCCAGACTTCAACATACGTACCAATCTGAGAATCAGGTACATTGGAGAACCATTTTTCCGGATAGTACCTACTGGTTTCTCCGTTCGTTCCGATGTCCTTATGTTCTGGATCCACAACAAGGATGGAATTCTCTTTGCGATCCACCACATAGCCGGTAAACCCTTTCTCTCTTGGAGCATCTGTTCGTGGCGGTTGTTCCCCTTGCTTCTGAACCTGTTGGGAACACCCTGTAAGAATTAAGATGATGAGCAGCATAAGAACGATATTACGACTGGCCACTTCCATTCCCCCTCTATTGACAACATGCGGTGCAACCTATTTCTCTTCAAATAGACGACTTTCCACTACCCGATGTTGCAAAAGAAGAGCATGATTATCGATCAATTTCTTTGGGATCTTTTGTACGCATACCTTCCCCAAATGATCAACCCCGCACAACACAGCAGAACACAGTAACCCCAGGCAAAAAGCATGGCAATTCCCAGCCCGATATTGGCATCCAGCCGTTCATCGGTTAACTCGGTATAAAAAGCAAAGCCCAAGGGCACCGCCCCCACGATAAATAATACAGCCATCAAACCGCCCCAGCGTCTGAACACCGGCTTTTGATGTGATTGCGACAGTTTTTTAATGCCCCGATACAGGATGACCAGAAGCAAAATGAATATCAGCCACGTGCCAAGAATTTGCGCCATCTTGTCCGCCTCCTTCGAATATAATCCCAACTTATCATGTAGAAAAATCATTTCCTGCTTATCCATTATATTTCGCCCTTCTCCGGTACATTAATCACATCCATATCAATTAAAACAAAAACGCCTTCACCCGGCCCTATGCGAGCCAAATGAAAACGTTCTGTTACCATGTAAATTGCTCTATCTGGTTCTGCTCAAGAGATAGAGGAAGTATGGCGCACCGAGGATCGCAACCAGAATTCCCGCCGGAATCTCGGAAGGCTGCAGAATGACACGGCCCAGCGTATCCGCAATGAGAACAAGAAGAGCACCGACCAAAGCAGAAGCAGGCAAAAGAAACTGATGTTTCGGACCTACAAGGCGTCTGGCCAGATGCGGTCCGATGAGACCTACAAAACCAATCCCGCCACTGACTGATACGCAGGACCCGGCAAGACCTACGGCAGCGGCAAGCAGGATGAGTCTTTCACGATTAACCGATGCACCAAGTCCACTGGCGGTCTGGTCCCCAAGGTTCAGGACATTCAGCACACGCGCCTTATATAGAACGACCGGAATAAGAATGATTAGAAATGGAAGCAATGCCGTTACGAACTTCCAGTTGGATCCCCAGATGCTGCCTGCCATCCATGTCGCCACAAACTGATACTTCTCCGGACTGAGCCGAAGTGTAAGCACAATCATAGCAGAGCTGATTCCGGCAGCCACCCCAATTCCTGTCAGAAGCATACGGGTAGGCATGATGCCCTCTCCCTTTTTATATGAAAGGACATAGATGAGAAAGGCAGCAAAACTGGATCCAATCAAGGCTAGAATCGGCAGCAGAAATACAGGGGCCGCCGTTGTTGTAGGAAAAAAGGATACAAATAGCATTACGACGAGCCCCGCGCCTGCATTGATCCCAAGTATCCCCGGGTCCGCCAGTGCGTTACGGGACACGCCTTGCAAAATACATCCGGACAAGGCTAGACCGGCACCAACCATAATTGAAATTACGATCCGGGGCAAACGGAACTCAAACAGGATCAGCTCCTGCTTCGGTGTTCCCCCGCCGAATATCGTACGCAGCACCTCAAAAGGGCTCAGCTTCGTGAACCCCGTGTTCATGCTGATCATAAATGCTGCAATAATCAATGCACCAAGTACAATCATGACAACGGTGCTTTTCGTTCTCTTTTTGCGCTCAGCACCAGTGAGAGTTGAGGATCCCATAATTATAGAGACCTCCTTTCTTTACGGGCCAGATAGAGGAAGAACGGTACCCCGATCAAGGCAACCAGAGCACCGATTGGTGTCTCGTATGGCGGATTGATCATCCGTGCAGCCAGATCGGCAAACACCAGCAGCAAGCTGCCCATAACAGCGGAACATGGAATGATCCAGCGATAATCAACCCCAACGATCTTACGTGTAAGGTGGGGGATAATAAGTCCAACGAAACCTACAGCACCGACCACGGATACGGCTGTACCTGCAAGAATAAGCACAACGATAAGACCAACTAGCTTAATCAAGCCGGTACGTTGTCCCAGTCCGACGGCAATCTCTTCACCGAGACTAAGAAGCGTGATAGAACGAGATATAATCAAGCCTACAATGAGTGCAGCCAGGACCCAGGGGAACATGACCTCCAGTTGAGACCATTTTGTACCGGCAACACCGCCTGCTGTCCAGAAGGCCAGATCCTGTCCAATTTTGAAATACAATGCGATCCCTTCACTCAGTGCGGACAACATGGCGGATACCGCTGCTCCCGCCAACACCAGTCTAAGAGGCGTAAGGCCCGACCGGGACGCTGCTCCGAATCCATATACAAGCAGTACGCCAAGCCCTGCCCCCATAAAGGAATACATAATGATATACATGTACGGCATGCCAGGGAAAAAAGCGAAACACACAGCCAGGGCAAATCCCGCCCCGGAATTGAGCCCAAGCAAGCCCGAATCTGCGAGTGGATTGCGGGTCATCCCCTGCATGATTGCACCAGCTACAGCGAAGCAGGCACCAACCATCGCCCCACCAAGAATACGCGGCAATCGAATTTCCCAGATGATCTGATGCGGGGTAAGATCCGGGTTGAAGTTAAAGATGGCTTGCCAGACTACACCGAGTTTAATATCTGCGGCACCAAAAGAAATGGACAAAGCCATACCCAGGGCGAGCAGTACGAGACCACCAGTCAGGATCAACGTAGCAGCCCAGGGACGAGTATGTATTTTGGCTGTCGGAGATTCCGCATTATGACTTGCCGATGAAGCCTTCGAACTCATATGTGCCCACCCTTGTTATGAGTGGAGTAGACCAATCCTATGTACATAACAATCACCTCTCTGTTATTGCCGTTCTTTTAATGATATTGATTCTCATTCCCATACATCATTGTATGTCAACAATCTCTCGCTGGCAATGGACAAATGGGACAAGTTTTTTTGCATTAAGCATTTTTTAGATCCAAAAAAGCTGCACCGAGCATAAGGGCTCAGGTGCAGCTTGTTCTTTTGATGTTAACGGCTATGTACTCCAGTCAATGCGGCCAGTACATCGGGAACATCCGTAATGATCGCCTCCACACCCATCTGGATCAATGCTTGCATCTCTACAGGATCGTTTACGGTAAACGGATGTGTCGAAATTCCCTGAGCCTGGGCAGCAGCTACTTCCTCCTGTGTTACAGCCAGCTTATATGGATGCAGTGCCGAGGCCTCCAGTTTGGCTGCATAGTCATAAGGACGATAAAGTTTTTCCATGTATAGAAGTGCTGTCCGAATCTCGGGAGCAATACGTTTGCACTTCACCAACGATGCATGATTGAAACTGGAAAGGATCACTCGCTGTTCCAAATCCCAATTTCGAATGGCTTGCACGATCTTTTCCTCCATGCCCTTGTAACCAACAATTCCATTTTTCAGTTCCAGATTAAGCAGAATCCTTTTTCCCTGGACGAGACCAAACAGCTCTTCCAGTGAAGGGATGCGCTCTTGGGCAAAATCGGCATGGAACCAGCTACCTGCGTCAAGTGTGCGCAATTGCTCGTATGTTGTATCCTTAACCCAGCCGGATGCACCTGCAGTCCGGTTCAATGTCTCATCATGAATCAATACCAATCTGCCATCACTGGACATCTGAACATCTGTCTCAATACCCGTGGCTCCGAGCTGCAGACAACGTTCGAACGCAGCCATTGTATTCTCGGGGCAGACGGCGGAAGCTCCCCTATGCGCAATAATTTCAATCGCCATTCCTCAGCACCTCCTGTATTCGCACATCAACTCTAGCAATTCCACTATACGACCGGTTTGTCATAACCGTATTAACAGAACGTTTAATGCGTGTTCGATTCCATATTGGACGAAGATGGTTTGGGGAAGATGTCCATTCAGATTGGGGATTCACTCATTTTTGCGAACTCAATCTGCAAATCGACATAACATAGTATGAGCGATAGAAGTTCCGTACCCCGCCATAAGGAGGTTGACTATTGAAGCCCTTAAGGAACAAGACCCTTCCCCCGCGATCTCGCATTTCCCAGTCACAGTCGGCTTCCAGGCATTCCAGTCCCTCTGTGCACATCAAAAACCAGTCTAGCAAAAAAACAGCGTCGAATCAGCGGAACACGAATTATATCTCTTCCAGAACCTTGGATCAGCTGGCTGTTGTCGCTGCCATTCTCTCCTTGATCGCAGCTGCCATAGGGCTATATATCGCCTGGAAATCACTGAGTATACCAGACGAGACCGCTGTTGTGGTATAGACCAGTGCAAGTTGTAGAACAGCTCTGCATGCCAGACGGTTGACTCTGCTCCTAATTGTCATGCGGGAGCAGGGTTTGTTTATTTTAAGTTCTAACCATTTCCTCGCTGGAAAAACAAAAAAACCGTTCCCCTGAAACGCCGACAGCTGCCGGCGTTTCTTCGGAAAGGCTTATTCCTCATTCGGTGCGCTTCAGTTAGAGCCTTCCCATCCGGGAATGGCTGACCGAATTACAGAATGAAGGTGCGGGAGATGATAACCAGCAGAATGAACAGTACCAGAATCGCGCCTGTAGATGTCCATGCTCCGCCGCCGAAGCCTCCGTATCCATACCCGTAATCTGTGCCTTTGATTTCGCTCATGAGTGACACTCCCCTCTTAAGAAAGTACACTATAGACTATGTCTCAGGCCGCAATTTGCTTGGGCAGAACGGAAAGTTTTCCGCAGATGCCGGTGGTCACCCCCTATCTTATAGATTACTTTTGTTCATTAAGCTGAGTCCATTTCTGTGTCAACTGTGCGGGAACGTAAGCCGACATCTTCGCAAGCAGTTCGGCCGGTTCGGATTCAAGGCTCCACAGGCTGAGATGGGAAGTATTCGAAAATCCTTCATGGACACTATGCTCCACCAGTTTCATCAAAGGTTCGTAATATCCGTTTACATTCAATAAACCAACTGGTTTGCGATGAATACCGATTTGAGCCCAGCACAGCACTTCGAACAATTCCTCAAAGGTGCCCATTCCACCAGGAAGGGCGATAAATCCATCCGATAGTTCCGCCATCGTTGACTTCCGCTCGTGCATTGTCCCTACTTCAATCAGCTGTGTAAGGCCTCCATGCACAATTTCTCCACGAAACAATCCGGTTGGCATAACGCCAATGACCTCTCCGCCATTCTCCAGAGCTGCATCAGCCACCGCACCCATTAATCCCATGCACGACCCGCCATATACGAGGGAGAATCCGTTATCTGCAATTTGCTTGCCCAAGTTAATTGCCTGCTGTGTATAGTCCGGATGATTTCCGGGGTTGGAACCTGCAAAAACACATATACGTTTCAAAGGGCTTCACTCCTTCTTGTTGTCTATCTCATTAGTATATAACAAGAATGTCATTGCTATGTTACCCCTTCGTATGGTCTGGAGACAAAAAAAACCTGACCGTTTGCAGCCGGCCAGGTTCCCATGTTATTACACATCATTTAGAAGGGGTTGTTACATTTAATATAAAGGCCAAAGATTAAATCTATATGATCTTTACATGAAATGAATATTAAATATACAAGCCATTTTAGCGTATGCCCCGTCTGGAACGCACTACAAACATATGCTTGTCCTTGCGAAGCAGCCGTCCATCTGCAAGCTCGACCTGATCTTCATCATGGCGAAGAATCGTCGTGGACAGGGCTACAATTTTGGCACGCCGCCATATCATGACCTGTGACTTGAAATAGATCGCATTGTCAAATTGAATGGCCTTTTTCATCACATATCCGACCTTATGCACCTCAGAACGTGCTTTCTTCAAGGGAAGGCTCTCTTCGGGCAGAGGTCTGATCATTGCGATATTGTCGAACGACACCTTGATCCGCTTCGGTCCGATTCGTACACAATCCGCTTCTTCATCCCACTCTACCAGGGTCCCTTTCAATGGCTCCCGTATTCCCGTTGCCCGATATACTGCTACTTTTCGTCCAACCCAATGCCGCAATGTCCTCACCTCCGCTTATCTAGTTTTCCGGTATAGTCCAATCAATCGGTTGAATACCTTTGGAGGTCAGGAAGTCATTGGCTTTGGAGAATGGCCGACTGCCCAGAAAACCACGATGGGCGGCAAGTGGACTAGGGTGTGTTGATTCCAGCACCAGATGTTTATCCCGGTTAATAAAGGCTCCTTTTTTCTGTGCATGACTGCCCCACAGCATGAACACCATCGGTTCCGAGCGTTCATTCAAAGCACGAATCACTGCGTCAGTGAACTTTTGCCAACCCAGCCCCTGATGAGAATTCGGCTGGCCCTCGCGTACCGTAAGCACATTGTTAAGCAGCAATACACCTTGTTCCGCCCAGTGCACCAAGTACCCGTGTTTCGGAATTGGCAATCCCAGATCTGCATGAAGTTCCTTATATATATTTAGCAGTGAAGGCGGAATGCGTACACCTGGCATAACCGAAAAGCTCAGTCCATGGGCCTGTCCAGCTCCGTGATATGGATCCTGACCCAGAATGACCGCTTTGACCTGATGATAAGGGGTAAGTTTGAGCGCGGAGAACAGATTTTCTTTGGACGGATATACCGTTTGTGTTTTGTATTCTCCCGCTAATGCATAACGTATATCGTTAAAATACTCCGATTCAATCTCTTCTCTAAGCACTGTGTCCCAATCGTTTCCAAACATATGTATGGGCTCCTTTCCCTGATGAAAACATACCCGTGCCGCCAGAAAGCTCTGGCTGCCCTTGTGCTGAGCCTGATTCAAGGCTCACAAACTATCCATCATTTTAACATACCTCCGGGCGGCAGGCCAGAAATGTGCTGTAGGGTCATGTCTGCTCAGATTCTGACTGGTATCCTCTGATTATTCTATAAGCCATTTTCATGAGCTATAAACTAAAAAAACGAGCCCCCGGATGGCTAAACCAACCGGGGACCCGTTTATGTTTATGCTTCCACTTTGCGAAAGCCCATGCACTGCTTTTGCTTAGTACTTGATCAGATCCAGTGTTTCGTCGAACAGGAAGCCTTGCTCCTCGATCTTGCTTTCATTGCCGACAACGCAGCGATTGCCTTGTTCCAGGATTGCAGATACGAGGGCAGCCGAATCAACGATATGGGCTTCCGTTGTGCTCAGCACTTCATCACGCTCCTGCTGCAGATCTGCTTCGGTAACGTTGGACAAGTAGCATTCCAGTGAGAAATTCCCTTCCGAATATGGTGTTCTCGGGGTGTCCAGATCCTGGATGGCACCGATAATATACCGCGTCATTTCACGTTCATCCGCTTTGAAGTTTTGCAAATACTGCGGAATGTCTTCATACACTTTGTACGTTTTCTCCAGGTTAGGGTCTCTGTATGAGGCCAGATAGCTGTCTCCATTCCGTCTAAAACCACTCATGCAGCCGTAGGCACCACCCTTGGCCCGGATATTCGTCCACAGATAATCAAGAGACAGGATCCCCTGAAGAACCCGCAGCGAGCCTGTATACTGGAAGCCCTTGGTGAGGAAGTTACCTGTCTGAACGACATATTGCACTTCCGAAGGGGACTTGAAGCCTTCATTATGATGAACCTCCTGGAATTCAGCAGGCTCCTTCGCCACATCATGTGTATACAGCTTGGATTTCAGGTCAGACACCTGCTGCTCCAATCCTTCATACCCTTTCTCATCTGCGGTATAGCTGACAAGCAGCAGTTCAGGTCGGAAGATCATGCCTGTCAATTCTTGAAGACGAGCAGCAAGCTCTTCTTTTCTCTCATCATAGTTCGCCTGGAGCTCTTCAAGCCATTGATAAAAGGCGATTCCACTCACAGCTTCCCGGAAAGCAGCCACCGCTGAATGTTTGGCAGAGGATCTGCCCATGGCCGCAGAATGTCCGCTATTGATCAAGCTGCGCTGCAGCTGCCCCTTCAGTTGGGAAATGATCTCATACAAGCGCTTCGAGTCGTCGAAGCGGGAAGTCAGAATGATCTCTTTGATCATGTCAAACGCAAATCCCAGCTTGCTGTACAAAACCTTCGCCCCGAATTCGAAGTGAGCCCGGTACGCGTTGTACTGTTTCGCATCAGCACTCGCACCTACGCTTGCACTGATTCCGCCAGAGTGGATATGGATTTCATTGGATAACTCGTTGAACGAGAAATTCTTCGTATCCACATAACCAAGTACACTTTTCAGCAGACCGGCATAAGGCAGCAGATGCTGCGGGATCTCTTTGACATCGAATAAAAGCTTCAGATAACCAATCCCGTTGGTGTATAGATTGTGATGCAGGATCGTTGTGCCCTCTACCGTCTTCAGGGTTTGGTACAGGGTGGATGCCTTGGGTTCGATATCTTCAATCGACAAGGTCGGAATAACCTGCTGCTGTTCTTTAGTCGAAGGCTCATTTTGATAATCCGCAAGCTCTTTCGTTTTTTGCACCAATTCTGCGATTTCGGTTTCATTCAGACTGGACTGATAGGTTTTAAGCCGGGTACGCAGCGCTTCTTCCTTCCGCTGATTCAGCCCTTTATCCGGAGTCACGGCAACAAATGAGGTATGTGTATTTTGCAGCAAATACTGCTCAATCAACTGCTCGAAGTATCCTTCATTCATTTTGGTTCGCAGCGTTGCAAATACGTCATTGGCCTCCAGGTGCGCAAATGGTGCCTGATCATCATAGAGCCAGCTCTGAAGCGTGTAGAAGCCATAGATGAGCCCTTTCGGCATTCTTCCAAAATCAGCTTCACGATGGTTGAATTCATAGGAGTTAATTCCCGCAAGCAGCGCCTTGGGATCAATTCCTTCCTTCACCACTCGCTGAAGCACTTCCTGCACTGTATCCAAAAATACCTGCTTGCTCTCCAGGTTACTCTTCTTCAAACCGATGGTCAGTACAGGCTGATACAAGCTGTCGTCATACGAGCCATAGACTTCTTTGGCAATCCCCTTATCCAGCAGTGCCTGCTTCAGAACAGCTCCCGGTGCACTCAGAAGTGCATACTGCAATATTTGAAAGGCAATGTTCAGCTCCTGATCAAGCGTGGTTCCAATGACGGCATTATACGTCAAAAAGCTGTTATCCACTTCCGACTCGGTACTTCCCGCGGAATAGGTTTTGACCACATCAACCCGCTGGCTGAAGGCTTCCTGTATCCCGATCTCCGAGTCAGTCTCGATACGATCGTACTGGTTCAGATAGGTTTCATCCAGCCATTTCAACTTCTCTTCCATATCCATATCACCGTACAGGTATATGTAGCTGTTCGAAGGATGATAGTATTTCGTGTGGAAATCGAGCAAGCCCTGGTAGGTCAGATCTGTGATCTCATCCGGAATGCCCCCAGACTCGCAGGAATAGGTTGTATCCGGGAAAAGTGAATTCAGGACGGCTCTGCGTACAACACGCTCCGGTGAGGAAAATGCTCCCTTCATCTCGTTGTACACCACACCGTTATATGTCAATTCATCCTCTGGCGAGGCCAGATTGTAGTTCCAGCCCTCTTGCAGGAATATTTTCTCGTTCTCATAAATATTGGTGTTCAGTACCGCATCCAGATAAATATCCATCAAGTTGTGGAAATCATGATCATTGCGGCTGGCGATCGGGTAGATCGTTTTGTCCGGGTACGTCATTGCATTCAGGAAGGTATTCAGTGAACCCTTCAACAGCTCCACAAAGGAGTCCTTAGCCGGAAACTTCTTGGACCCGCACAGTACGGAATGCTCCAAAATATGAGGTACACCCGTATTGTCACTCGGAGGTGTTCTAAACCCGATACTGAATACTTTGTTGTCATCCTCGTTGGATAAAACGACAATTCTGGCACCTGACTTTTTGTGTTCAAGCAGGTAACCATCTGATTTCAGTTCCTCCATCCTGCGTTCCTGTAAAACCTGGTAAGGCTGAAGTTGTTTCAACATATGCTGATCCTCCATCAAAAGAAATTTATTTTGCTTCCTTGAGTTCCGCAAGATAAAGGTAATTTATGCCTATGGATAGTATACACCATCGTTTCATGTCTTCCTAACTTACAGCCTGAGGCAACTAGACGTCTCCTGATATGTATTATGTACAATTTCGGTTTATGAACCCGAACGGCCTGGAAATTCAATTCCATATGCTCAAAATGGGTATAAAAAAAGATCGCATTAACAGCTTGTTCAACAAGCGTCATGCGATCTTCTTCATAAGGATGCCGAGGACCGGGATCGAACCGGTACGGTAGTCACCTACCGCAGGATTTTAAGTCCTGTGCGTCTGCCAATTCCGCCACCCCGGCATATGTAAGTATTACTTTATTACTTGAGGCGACAAGAAATATCTTATCATAGGATTGAACATTATGCAACATATAATTTTTTTTTTAATTACAACTCCCATAAAAAAGTGAAAAGGCACTACCAGCATCAGCTGGCAGTGCCTAGAAAGTCCGAGTTGCGGTCCCGGACTTTCTATAAACCATCTATATTAAGGGAGGTGTGAGATCATAATACCGCCCCAACATTAAAGAAACCTAAAATCAGGCTTAAATTAAACTAAAAAGTTGCAAGAGTCCTGGTCTATGCATCTTCCCCCTTCACAATCGGTGCAATGTGGGCAGCATCTTCCTCACTGCATTCCACCACAATAAGGAAGTGATCCTGAAGAAGCCACTGCTCATAATACTGGGCATCCTCTTCAGCAATGCCAGCTTCTGCCAGAGTAAGAACGAGATCATCCGTTTCTCCTCCAATTTCATTGCCAGCCAGTCGGCGAACCGCTTTGCCCGCAGAGATCGTCTGGTCCATGCGTTTTCCCAATGCTGCGAGTACACCCTTGAAGACGCCGAATGCACCATCTGTACCAGCACCCTTCAACGGTTTGTCCAGGCCTGCTTTTTCGCTGATCAAATCAAGATCCAAATGCTCCTTCGCCACAACTCCCATCGCTTCCGCTTCCAACCCTGCTTCCTTGAGCTTGTTAAGCATGATAATCGCTTCGTTCTCCGTTTGAACCAGTCCAACCAATAATTGTGTCATTCCGTTCCCTCCCTAATAGGACATGTTAGGACCCAAAACGTTAATCCGTCTTGGGATCAAGGCTTTAGTCAAACCATCTATTTCATAAGTCAATTCACCTAAACCTGAAGCATTTATTTCTTTTCTGGAAATCCATACCTAGTTCTGATAGACTAGATAAAGAAGCCAAATTAACCATTGAAATTATTGACATATTAAGCAACCATCTCATAACCAGGAGCAATGTCTTATGAAAAAAGAGGTAGAAATTGCCATTCGTCGCAATCAACAAATTGTAGTTCGCAACACCAGCGGTCAAACGGTGACCGGATTTCCCGAGCGTTCTGCTGACTCATCCATTCTTACCCTGCGTACGGTCCAGGGAAACCTTTGGATTCCTTTTGATGAGGTTGAGCAGGTTACCCGCATACTAAGTATCCGTTCCCATCATATGAAGGGCCTGCAGTTGAGTATTGCAGATCTGTAGCTTCTATCGCTGATCAAACCAAAAACCAGACCCTCACGGGTCTGGTTTTGCTTTGGTCTATGGGTTTGAATGTTCAAGCTACTTTACAACAAACTTCACCCTTGTTCCATCCGGATATGTACTCAGCTGATTACCAACCCATGAACCCGCTCCGCGGTTGTCCTTGGGTGTAATGTACTCGATATCTGCATTTGACCCGCCTTCAGCACACATGGCCATGGGCCACTCATCCCGATCCTTCCCTTTCTTCACGGGTACACCCTTGAGTGATAGGTCGCGATTGGCGTCTGCGCCCTCACGATCAATCGTACATACATCCGAGTGCCCTGCCTTGATAGCGTTCTTGATATGCTTCGCCGTCTCCGGATACCGATCTGAGGGAAAGGTGATGGTGTGATCCACGCCCTGACTGCTCCCATTAAACGGGGATGGCAGATCCAGCGGCAATTCTCCCTCGAACCAAGCAAAGACAGCCAGAACCACCAGCGTTACCAGCGTAATAAACGATTTCTTAAGATTGCTCCAACCTTTGTTTTTCTTCTTCCTTGTGCGCTTCCTCTTCATGCTGTCTCCCCCGTTCCCTCTTGCATTATACCAGAACGTTCGTTCGTGAAACAATACCAAAAAGACAGTCCGCATCACCCCGAACTGTCTTCTTTCCGTTTATTCTTATTAACCGCTTGTTATCCCACATGTGGGATAACAAGCTGCCGTAACAGTGGTAGTGTTACATGGAAGTGCGTTCCCTGACCTGGCACACTCTCTACAGCAATGTCCCCCTGCATCAATTCAAGCAGTTCCTTGCAAATGGTCAATCCCAGTCCACTGCCACCAAATCTGCGGGCATGAGACACATCTGTCTGGGTGAACGCCTCAAATAATTGATGTAACTTCTCTTCAGGAATACCGATTCCCGTATCACTTACGGTGAACAACAAGGTAATGGAGTCGCCTTGCTGCTCCTTCACATCAAGCTGCAGTAACACTTCACCTTGCTCCGTGAACTTAATCGCATTGCTCAGCAGGTTATCCAGTACCTGACGTAGACGCAACGGATCCCCGACCAAAACGTCCGGTACCTGCATGTCGGCCTGACAGCGCAATTGAACCTTCTTCTGTTCAGCCGCAGGCTCGTGCGTTCTAACGATCTGTTGAATGAGCTTAAGGGGCTGAAATTCGATCTGTTCAACTTGCATCTTGCCGCGCCCCAGCTTCGCCATGTCGAGACTGTTATTCACAATATTGAGCAGGGCTTCACCGGACTGACGGGCAAGGTCCAAATATTCTTCTTGCTCCTTACTGATTTCACCCATGCTGGTTAACTCGATCATGCCCATAATTCCATTGAGCGGTGTGCGCAGTTCATGGCTTAATTTCCCGATAAACTCCAGCTGTCCCCTGCTGTTCATCTCCGTCATCCTGGCCGCCCTGCGAAGCTGCTCTTCGGCATATTTCCGTTCAGAAATGTCATATTGGATGCCAACAAAGAAGAGACACTGACCTTCATCATCAAATATGGGATCAATGTTCAATTCGTTCCAGAATTGTTGACCACTTTTGGTATAGTTTAAAATATCAATTTTAATAGACTCCTGCCGATTAAGCGCCTTACGAATTTTGCTTACAGTTTCGGGTTTCGTGTCCCTGCCCTGAAGGAATCGGCAGTTCTGTCCAACCACTTCTTCGGAGGTATATCCTGTCAGAGCAGTGAACTGTTCATTGACATATATCAATGGTTGCTCTGGTGAAGTTGCATCGACCACAGTTACGGAAGATTTAAGCTTGGATATTAAAAACTCCCACTGAATGGGTATGGAGTGCTTATTTTGGATGCTCATGCTTCCCCTCCTGTTTCTTATGGTCCGTATCGTCAAATGCATATATAATTAAAATGATAACAATTGGGTATTGGATCAACCGAAATCAATATATTTAATTGTAACACAGTTATTCAAATGATGTGGTTTGTGGGTAAAATACGCTTAACTCACACCAACCCGTCAGGAGGAAAACATCATGAAATTTCTGTTGATTGTTATTATTGTTATTCTGGTATTGTATTTCTTCACCAGACGCAGACGTCGTTAATTTCGATCCGGGTCATGCAAACAAGGAAGGAAGATCGGGCATGAGAACCCTCTTTTTTATTTTCATGACACTTTGCATTATCAATCTCTGTTTTCCCAAGTTCGGATGGTATCTCCGTTATGGATGGATTTCCAGAGGAGAGTCCGAACCCAGTAAGCCTTATATGACGTTCACCCGCTTGACCAGTTTGGTGATGCTGATTATTGCTTTTACACTTGCATCAGCTTGAAGAGCATATACTTATGAAGCAGTTGTCCATCCGGATCACTGCTTTTTAAGCTATCAATGAACAAAAAATGATAATTTTATTTGTGGTGCATTACCCTCTGTCCCTTTACTATTAGTATTGTTATTCAGCGAGTACTGAATATATATGAACCTAGAAAGGGCATCTATGCATGAACATCATTTTCTACCCATACTGGGCTGCGAAGACACTCCTATCCTTTATTCATGTATTATATATCATGGTTATCACTTTACTGGTCTATGAACAGACCGGATCGGTGCTCTATGCCGCACTATTTCCTGTCATTCAGATGATGGCACGAATTGCGGCCACCTTAAGCTCTCCCTGGCTTGTGGGACGATTCGCTGTGGCTAAACGGCTTATCAGCATTCCCGGAGCAAAGGCGCTTATGTTCACCGGCATTGCCATATCACTTACTTACCTGACTTTACATATCCCTGTCTTACTGGCCGTTATCACCGTTCTTTCCTTTCTGGAGGGCTGGGAGTCGCTGGTGCTTGACACCATCACCCCCCGCCTTGCTGTACAAGACGAAGAGCTCGTAAAAACGAAACGCCTGCTATCCTTCTCCAGCCAGACCGCAACCATTGTTGGATATGCGATAGCCGGTTTGGTTGTCAGTCACTGGGGAGCTTCAACGACATTCTGGACGGCTGCAGCCATGTCATGGGCCAGCTTAACGCTTATGGTTGCCATCGGTTTGCTTTTGGACGACACTACTGAAAAGGAGGACCTCAGACATCTTGAACGCCCTAATCGAAATGTCTTCCGGGAGGGCTTGCTATTGACTGGAGGCTTCGGCGTGTCTGCCATCTTGTTTGGATGGGTTGCGGATGAGTCGGGAATCTGGCTGGTCTATCTCATCGGAGGAGCCGTGCTAGTTCTTTCATCTATGTTTTCTTCCGGATTAATTCAAGCACGCCAGCAGCGCCGCTCGATCCGAGCATAGGCATTTTTGAATAAAATAAAAGACGAGCAGATCTCTGCTCGTCCCAGGTTGTTCCGAACATTGGCGGAACAGCCTATTTTTTTTGAAAAACCATATGCACTGGTCGTATCATTATCTATTCTAACGGGTAATCGGTTAGCGGCTTGCCTTGCTTGTAATATAAAGTCGGTGACAGAATATTGAAGAAAATATGAGCATCAGAAAGGCCTTCGTCTGCCAGAATGCCATGGATGGAAGATGCAATGCGATTGTGAACTTCCTGATCACGCTGGAACATCAGGATCTCAATCGAGGCGGGAGATGGGGTGAGAGCTTGTACATCATAACGCTCTGCCTTCAGTCTTTCTCGTGGAATATTACAAATGAGAGCCATCTGCTCAGTAATCCGGGGGACAGTTCCCTCCAATTGGTGACCTGTGAATCCTCTAAAGCGAATAAACGGCATTACGATCCCTTCAATCTCTAAATTTAGTCTCTTATGTGATTTTAAGCACATTGTTTTCGCTTGTCAAATACAAGGGCTTGCTGCTGCTGCCGCGTACTTCTCTTATCCACATAGGAAAGGCCCCGCTGAGATCTCAGCAGAGCCTTGAATGATCCATCCGTTCCGTTACCAGGTACGAGTTACAACCAGAACGATTTCGTGATGATGACGAGCAGAATGAAGAGCACAAGAATTGCCGCAGTAGAAGTACACATACCGTATCCTACTCCACCAACATTGTTACAACCGTATCCAACGTGACTCATTTGATTGGCCTCCTTTGAATTTCAAGGTATGCCATAACATATGCCATATCAGCACAATTGACCGGGCATATCCCCAATCTGCTACGCCCAATCCACATTAACTATTCCAGGCAAAATACACTGATATTCAAGTCAGCTGCCATCCAGTCCTGTCCTGTCCCTACTGACTTCAGGTCAATGATTCGGGTCCGAGTATCGTTTCTCGACTCGATCAGAATTTCGCCACTCGGAGCGATGCAGTAGGCAATTGGAATACTGATGTCCGAGTCCCGATAAGCTCCGTCAGCATGGCTTGTCCCCAGGATCACACACTGCTCCGCAATCGCAATCTGCCGCGCCTCCTCCAGCCATTCCGCATATTGCTCCTCACTGAACATTCCAACACCGATGGAATGCATGATTAAATGCACCTGCCCATCAAACTCCTTACGAAAACCCTGCCGCACTAATTCGTCACACAACAAAGTACTGATTACCCATCCATCCTCCTCAACCGTAGTGGCAGGTGTGTATTTTGCCTTTTCAAGCACGATGTCTCCAGCCTTATTCATAATGATGGCTCGATCCTTGGGTCTCTCATCCAATCTGCGGTGTCCGGATATAATCATCGTTTCATACTTCGCAGCCAACCTGCGTGCCTCTTCCACATTCTGATTCAGATAACCCTCTGGATACAGCACAATATCCACATCAGGGTTGGATCTAAGCTCCCTTTCCAACTGGCTAAGGGCTGGCTCCAGTTTCGGTTGACCAATCAGGATTTTCATCTCATGTGTCCCCCATTCATGAATAAGAGAATAACGATCAACTTTCCAAACTTTGAAGCAACGAACGAGCTTCTTCATGATCAGGCTCCATCACAAGTACTTCTCGGGTGTAATTCAAGGCTTCGTTTTCGAGCTCGAGCTCATAACAGCACACGGCCAAATCGTATAATACTGCCGAACTGCCCTTCACTCCATCTGCTTCCAGAGCAAGTTCAAGAAAATGTTTCGCATCCTCATACATCCCCATTTCATTCAACAATTGCCCTGCTAGAAATGCAATATCCCCCATCCGGTCCATCGTGTAATAGGAGGACCACATGCTCTGAATTCCATGCTGGATATCCAACATCTCTTCGTCACTTGCCTCAGGAAGGAGATCAGATATTCTCTGGGCACTATGTATCAAAAATTCGGCATCATACCTGCCCAAACGCCAAAAGGGCAAAAGCTGCTTAAGTTCCATTCTGCTTAGCTGATGGTCGAACCATTCTTTTATACTGAAGAAGTCATCTGGTCCAAAACGCTCAATCTCTCGCAGATAGGCCAGTCTTATATTTACGTAGGTCATTGGCTCTTCTACCATCAACATACATCCGATATTCAGATCTTTGTAATGATGTAATGTAAAACGAACATGAGCTCCGCGCTGCTCAAAAACATGTTGAATTGCATGATAGTTCGCCGTCAACGAGAAGCTGCCATGAAGAACAAATTCAGGTGGCTCTGCAAACTTCCAATGATCCAGTCGATGATCCCCTTTATCAGCTGTAATTAGCACAAACCCGGACTGAGATAAAGTCTCCAGCCGTTCCAGGCAAGCGAGTCCGGCGGCCGGGAACAAAATATGGGAGTCTTCCAGTTCTTCCTGGTATAGGGATATGACATCTCGATACGGAAAGTCCGGTTTACTGTACTCCGGTGCGGGACGATACGCATAACTCAGCTCCATGTTTTTCAACATTTCATTAGGCTGAAGATTCGTGGAAAGGTCGGTATTCGATATCGTAACATCACATTCAAAGATCTGCCCTTCACCAACATATATCAATTCTTGAGGAATACTATCAAAGAAGTAATTGGCAATAATCAGTATTGGCTGACCCAGCTCACCCGGGCGAATAACCGTATCAGCTACCGTCAAATTTAATTCCGTGTCCTGCATGGCATCAAATTGCGCAAAATCAAGCAATCCCTGCTGGATCAGCGGTTGCATCGACGGATGATTCCTCCACCCCGTAACATTGTCAGCAGCAAGATCCGTCATTACATAACGAAAGGATGGCAGCGTTGTTGCAGCATAGTCCCTGAGCTCACATAGTTTGGTCACAATTTGAAAAGCCAAGCGTCCTACGCCAGCACCTAACTCCAGAATGGTTACCGTCTCTGATATCTGTCCCTTGGCAGCCAAGTCTTGAAGGAAGCCAAAGATCATTTCCGCGTATGCAGTCGCAATCATGGGATTGCTTGTAATGTATTGCGGAACCTGATTATCCGTCCAGGCCTGAAGTCCTTGCTGCTCATAATATGCTCGCTGCCAAGCCCATACCGGAGCCTCACTGAAGCGGAAGCGCTGTCCATCGTTTTCAATCATGTCATTTAAAACCCGCTTTCTTTCCATAAATTCTTTGGTTTTCATTATATCATAAGCCTGACACAACCCAAGAATTTCAGTACTCCCCAATGATAAAAAAAGCCTGCCTTATCAGGCAGGCAGTGATAACCCCAAACTTCTTCGGTCTCGGTCATCGTTTAAAAGCTCTTTTGAACTTCAGCAAGCAGGTACGCGATTAGTCGGAGTACAATGCTCCATCAAAGTTCTCAGGACCTACACGAATGGAACCCAGCAAGTTAGAGCTGATAAAAGCGGTGTACGTCAGTTGCGGAAGAACCGGTGGGTTGTAATCATCCGCGGAGAACGTAATAACCTGAGGTGCCAGAACGCTCAAGCTGAACGTGGACGTTGCGGAGTAAACAATCGGATCCGTTGGAGCGGTACCGCGTACTACCGTAATCGTGATTCCGACGAGTGCCAATGGGAGCTGTACGGATACCGTCCCTTTCATCTGCACACGCGGATTCGCTCCCATGCCAGCCGTCGTTACCAAACCAATCTGTCCAAACAATTGCGGCGTATTGGCTACAAGAATAGGAACATTAATGGAGTTAGCCAAGCTGGCATTCTGCGAGGTTCTCGCATCAATAAATTGACTCATGAAATCTACCTCCTATGGTTGGAATAGGATAGTATATGCGAGATACTAGAGATGGCATGGACAGACAAGAAAATCAAAAAAAAAAGGCACCTCATCAAGTACTTCTTCCATCTTGATTAGACACGCATTTGAAACTGTTCATGAGAATCATCCATGATCGTTTAGAGCGAGGATCAAACCACCATCCGGCTCATCTAATTTTTACCGTGTTTAATCCCTCGATAGTATGATTAAATATGGTAATGACAGTTTAGGAGGTGACTCGTATGTGCGGCAGATTTACCATAACGGACCCTTTAGAGGAATTAATGGACAGGTACATGGCTTCCATAAGTGATGACTACGAATATCAACCTAATTATAATGCTGCACCCATGCAGTATATCCCAGCCATCATTGGAAGCACACAAGGAAACCGTCTGGGTTCCCTCCGCTGGGGCCTCGTCCCTACGTGGGCCAAAGATGACAAGATCGGAAATAAGATGATTAACGCACGGGCAGAGACATTGGACACGAAGCCCTCATTTAAACGCCTCATCAGCTCCAGACGCTGCATTATTCCCACAAATGGCTTTTACGAGTGGAAGAAGGAAGGGACCCATAATCAGCCTCTCCGTATTCTGCTGAAGGACGAACA
The DNA here is from genome assembly GCF_002272715.1 of Paenibacillus sp. 7516. Taxonomy (NCBI): domain Bacteria; kingdom Bacillati; phylum Bacillota; class Bacilli; order Caryophanales; family Paenibacillaceae; genus Paenibacillus; species Paenibacillus sp. 7516. Next base: position 524,237 of record NZ_NPBI01000020.1, on the reverse strand, counting down.
GATCTTCTCGCTCGCTGGATTATACGACACTTGGGAAGATTCTGAAGGCAACAAATTGAGTACATGCACCATTATTACCACTGAACCAAACGAACTGATGGCAGACATACACAATCGGATGCCGGTTATTCTGCGTCCACAGGATGAACAAGAATGGCTGGATCGAAATCATAACGACGTTCCTTCCCTGCTGTCGCTTCTGAAACCGTATAAGGCTTCTGAAATGAGGGTCTATAAGGTTTCCAGGGATGTGGGGAATGTCAAAAACAATTCGGAAGAACTGTTGAAGGAAGTTGACTAGCAATAGCCACCCTTTTCTATAAGTTAATCGCCACATGAAAATCAATACATGCAAAACAGGACAGAAAAAAGCCCTTGCTGCGCAAGGGTTTTAAGAGAATGGGCCCTGAGGGACTCGAACCCCCGACCAATCGGTTATGAGCCGACCGCTCTAACCAACTGAGCTAAGGGCCCTAGACATAATGTATAACGTGCAGATGATGGCTGTAAATCATCCAAGTGAAACTAAATTGCGGGGGCAGGATTTGAACCTGCGGCCTTCGGGTTATGAGCCCGACGAGCTACCGGGCTGCTCCACCCCGCGTCAGTAAAATATTAAAACAGCGACTTAATTAATATACACTATCCTACCCTAATAAGTCAAGGCGTAATGTCAGGGAATAAAACGAACGCCATATCTTCCTCTTTTTGAACGATATACTTCCACTTCTGCTGGCTCATTATGACCGTAAATCCACCCGTCCTGCTCCATACGTTTGGCAAGACATCCTGCCTGAAATTTAGTTGCATATAGCTTGCTGAAATATACCCAGCGCATCCTTCTCTTCCTTTCCGGAGTTATGATTCATCTCTGCTTGTTGTAGAATACCCCATTTGCCAAAAAAATAGCCGCCAGAGGTTAAAAACTCCAGCGACTATTTGTACTATGCCAATATTAAACCTGTCTATTTCCTTGTTAAGGCTTAAAATGTGGCCTTGGGATCTTTCTTTAACTTCTCTAACATTTCATTGCCTTTGGCTGCCCACTCACCAAGTGCTTCTTTTGGCGTCTTCTTGTTCTCGAGCACCTGAGTGAAGTATTCCATGCCTTTCTCGCTCACTTGCCAGAGGCTCGGCATTTTTTGGTACAGATTATCCAGATTGGTATTGGTAGGAGGCACAGGCTTCAACGTATAGAACGCCTGGATATTGTAATCCAAACCATCCTTCGGTTTAATGAAGCTTTTGCGGGATACCATCTCATAGCTGCTGCGTGCCTTAATCTTAGCCCAATCTTCACTATTCATATATTTGATCAATTCCCAGGCATCATCCGGATTTTGAGCGGAACTATTGATCGCCATGAGACTGCTGAGATAGATATTACCACCAATTTCAGGCGCTTCCGGATGTACTGGAGGGGTTACCACGTCCCAGTCCACCTTGGTGAAGCCTTCCATTTTATCTGCATTTTTGTTTGCGTCAATTAATTGGTTGATGTAGCTGTAATCCCCAATAACCATAGCAGCCTTGCTGCTCAGGAACAGATCACCTTGAAGCGGGTTATAACGTCCATTCGGATCTTGATCCTGAGGTTCGTCTCCTTTAGGGATCACTTTATCGATAGCAAGCTTGCTGATGGTACTCCATACTTTCTCCCATTGCGGTGAATCTACGGTCATTTTCTCTGCTTTGTCGTCAAAGATCTTCAATTGCAGAGCGCTGTAATATTGCTGCATGGTGTAGTAAGGCGAACCACCCTGGTACGTGGAGAATGAGAACCCGAATTCGTGATCTTTTCCTTCACCTTTGGTCAGACGTGTTGCCAGGTTGAAAATATCATCCCACGTCATGTTATCTGTAGGTGGCTCTACGCCTGCTTTTTGGAACATCGCCTTGTTATAGAACAGTGCGGAAGAGGAGAAGGTCGGTGTCAGCGCATAGATGCTCTGATCTCCCAGATCCTTGATGCCTTCAATAACACTTGGCACAATATCGCTCGTATCGAATTTATCCTCCTGTATCAGTGGGTCCAGCTGTTTCACCATATTCTCCTGGATGAGCGATTTAAGCGTAGCCGTGTCAGCCACAACGACATCCACAGGATTATCGCCAGTCATGATTTTTTTCATGTTTTCCAGGCTATCCGGCATTTCCTGCTGTTCTTCCTGGGTGCCATAGCCATACATGCTGCCCTGATCTACTGCAGCCACCACTTCAATCGTTACATTCGGATGTGTCAATTCAAATGCATCTGTAAATTGCTGACGGAAATAGCTGTCATCCTGGCTTCCCCACAATGTAGCCACACGCAATACACGCTGCTCTGTGTCCTTGGCCTCACTAGCTGTACAACCCGCAATCAGCGGCAATGCCAGACTGGCTGTAGCCAGCACAGCGAGCACACGTTTTCCCCAAAAGCTGTTCTTCATCTCCCAATTCCCCCTCAAATTTATCTTGGCGGTGTAATCACAATACGCTCACCGTCAAATTCCAATGTTGCCCTGTTGTCAATGGCCAAGGCCTCCAAATACTCTTTGGGTACCTGAAGGCGTCCCGCCCGGTCAATGATGACAAAGGCTTCATGAATATCCGGTGCTCCCGCTTCAGTTAATCCATGTTCATCATCCAGGTTCGGATTCCGTTTCACAAACTCGGTACTGGTCAAGCCATCACGTATCGCTACAATACGGTCCACCTTGCCGGCAAGCGTCAGATCATGGGTAACAATAACGATCGTAACGCCCAGTTCCTTGTTCATTTTGCGAAAAATGTTCATGATCGTATCACAAGTCTCGGAATCGACCGAGCCTGTTGGCTCATCGGCAAGCAGAATCTTGGGACGATTGGAGAGCGAGATGGCTATAGCCACCCGCTGCTGCTCCCCTCCGGATAATTGATGCAGCTTGTTGTGCATCCGATCCTTCAGTCCAACCCATTCCAGCAGCTGCATCGCGTATGCGCGATCCCGCTTGCCGCCAAGAATCATGGGTGTTTCCACATTCTCCAGTGCCGTTAGGTAAGGCAGCAGGTTACGCCCGTTATTTTGCCAGATGAAACCTACGGTATGTCGTTTGTATTCTACTAGCTGGGCGTCTGTCATTTTCAACAAATCCCAGTCTCCAACAACCGCAGTACCGGCCGTTGGACGATCCAGTCCCCCCAGAATGTTGAGCAATGTGGATTTACCGCTGCCGCTGTTGCCGATGATCGCCATCATTTCACCTTGATTGACAGTCAGGTTGAGACCTTGAAGGGCAACGACTTCCACATCGCTGGATTTAAAAATTTTCACAAGTCCTTCGCATTGGATCACGTTTACCTCTCCTCTCCCATTTTGACCGCTTGGTGAACCCGCAATCTGCGAATCTGCCACAGCAGCATCGTTGCTCCAACAATCAGCATGACCACGGTCACGCCGTACAGCTGCAGCATATCTTGTTGTTCAAATACAATCCGGAACGGAGGTACCTGCGCAGATACATTATCTGTCGTTTGCAGGAATGGCAGGAACAGGCGACTCGATACCTGACCGATTCCGATGCCGAGCAGTATGGAAAGACCTGCCGTGAACACTTGCTCCAGGAGCAGCATTCCGCTCAGCTGTGCTCGTGATAATCCCATGGCTCTTAATACACCGAACTGGACAACACGTCCTGACAGGTTAAAGAACCAATACAGGATGTACCCAATCAGGGATATGATGACCGAGACCAGGAAGCCCAGACTCAGGATCCCGAACACACCGCCACGCGACGGATGTTTGCCTTGGGATACCAATTCTGTACGTACATCGCGTACGGAGGATAGCTCAATGCCCTCTGCTGCCAGCTTCTCCATTAATGGAGCCACCTTGGCATCAGGTTCCATCTTCAGCCAGACCTCGTACGGAATCAGCGGCACCTGATCATAGATATAATCCAGATTGGCCACGAAGAATGGCGTCTGGTCGGGATACTGTGCAGGCCAGTATGGAATAATGCCGAAAACCACGAATTCAATGGCCTGGCCCTGAACACCAATAGAGAGCAGATCTCCAGTTTTGAGCTTGAACTTATCCGCAAATTTGGATGAGATCAACACAGCCCCTTCATACTTGCCTAATAAATCAAGATACTTATATGGATGTGCCGGGAACAGGTCGTTACGGAACCACGCCACCTTAGCAAAGTCCACATTATCAATCCCGACCAGCATGCCCTGGCCGCCGGATTTGCCGGATACAATGATATTTCCTTTCGTCTGCAGCACTCTCGCTGCGTGTTCCACACCGTCCAGTCTGCGGAATACTTCAAATGGAGGTTCGGAGTAGATGACTTTGGATGGTTGTGAATTTCCACCGCCCCCACCTGGAGCACCTCCACCGCCATTGCCGCCTCCGGCAGCACCACCGCCACCAGAACCTCCGCCACCGTTTCCACCGCCTTGCTGTCCTCCGCCTGAACCACCGTTCTGGCCGGAACCGCCAGGCTTAACCTCAGGTGTTCCTTCCCATACCGTTTGCATAATGACGTCAGAACCATATCGGTACAACGTACGCTCAGTGGAGTTCAGATCAATGGTCCGAGCTGCAGCCGAGTTGTACACGCCAAGCCCGAGTGTCAAAACAAGCAGGATCATCAACGGGTAATAAGACGATGATGACCGCGATAACTGTGTCAGGGTCAAGTAGAGTGGAACCGGCAGGAATTTGCGCCCAATCCACTGAATGAGCTTCAGAATCCATGGGAACAACCGCAGGAAGAACAGACCCAAGGCAAAGATCGCAAGCGCAGGTACAAAGAATAGAAACGGCTGTACCTGCAGCTGATCTGTCGTCATCCCCGTCTGGAACGTCAGCATTTGACGTTCATAGAACAGGTAGTATCCATATCCTGCAAGACCCAGCAGCAGGATATCGAGGAACCAACGCTGCCATATGGGAGCACGATCCGTACGTGCCTGGCGTCGTTTGGCCGAAACAATCGTCGCTCGCGCATAGGTTATTGCCGGAATAAGTGAAGCAATAATGGCTACGAGTACGGCGACAAGGCCCAGCAGGATGGCTTCTTTGGACACACCAATTGGAATCGACTTGCGATCCACGAACGACAGGAACCCACTGGCTGATCCGATACTTTTGGCCATAAACCAGCCAAGCATTGGTCCAATCACGAGCGCGATTGCCCCCAGAAAGATACCCTCCAGCAGGTATAGGGAGAAAATTTGCCGTGCTGAAGCTCCGCGGCTTCGCAGTACCGCAATGTCACTTTCCTGCTTCTGCAGAGACTGTCTGGCATTCATTGCAATAAAATAAAAAACCATCGCAATCATCGGTGCTGCCAGTGTAAACAGCATTGTCTGCAGCTGCAGACTCTGACTGCGGAATTGCTTCAACAGATCACCAAAGGTGATATCCACCTTCGTATCCTTCAGCCGCTGGTACAGATCGATATCCAAACGTTCCAGCATGGATGTCAGACCTGGCAGCTGACTGGTTTGGATTTCCTTCAGATCAAAGGCATAATACCAGCGCGAATTCTGAAGAGGTATTCCTTTTTCCTTCAGCAACACATCATTGAACACGGACTCATCCACATACAGCCCATTCATCATGCCGTCGAACCCCTGAACCCAATACGGACTATTCAGATCATCTGCCTTGAAGGAACCGGTAATTTTGATACGCAATGTGATATCAAGCCCGCTGTACACGGGGTATTCCAAAATATCACCGACGTGCAGATCGTTCCGGTACATGCCTTCCTCCAGCATAACCGCTTCAATAATGTCATCCTTCACTTGATTGCCTGGCTTCACGCCGGCAGTATAATTCACCTGTGCATCCAGCCCGCTCATCGTTCCGAGCGTCATGCTCCGAACCCGGCTGGCATCCACCTTGGTGGGGTCCTCCGGATTCACCTCAGTGCTCCGAATGGATCTGGAATTCACATACGTATGAAATGGAAAACCGATATCGCGAGGCACATCTTCCCGAATATAGCGATCCACTTCATCTAGTCCGCGCGTGTCAGTCTTAACCCCGCCTGGAGCCTGATAACTCATAAGCAACGAACCTGCAGGCAGCCCCTCACTGTTATCCTGCAGGGTCTGTGCTACCACCCGTTTCAGTGCACCGTCGGCATACATCGGTATACTGACAGTGAATGCTACCGCCACAATCAGTCCGATCAGTGTACTGAATGTCATCCAGCGGGTGTTCCACATTTTCCGGAACAACAGTCTGAGCAATGGCAGCCCCATTAGCGGCCCACCACTTTCTGTCCAACGGTCAGACCCTTCAGAATTTCAACAACCGTAGATGTCTGCTGCCCCACTTCAACGTCCACTTCGCGCTTGCTGCCATCACTTTCAACGACCTGCACGTATGTTCTTGAACCGATGGAGCGCAGCGCCGATACAGGAATGACAATGGCATCCTCCGTACGCTGGGTCACAATGGATACTGACAGAGGGGTTCCGCGTTCCACACCCTTAGGCATTTTCGTCAGGGAGACGATAACATACTGGTCGAGGGTTTCTTTGACTGGCGGGGTGCCACCTTCGCCTGTGCCTCCACCGTTTCCACTTCCACTTCCACTTCCAGCAGCCTCAGCAACAGGCATCACTTTAACTCTGCCGGATACCTTACCCGCTCCATTGATGTCGACATCTGCCTTCATGCCAGCCGAGAATTTCTCCAGATCTTCCTTGGCAAATGTAGCTGCGACAACCAGATTTGACGTATCCGCAATCGTTGCAATCGGATCATAGGCTTTGACTGCTGCACCTTTCTCCACCTGAACCGCAATAATCGTTCCTCCGAACGGAGCGGTCAGCGTCGCTTTACCTAACTGCTCCTCCAGATCAGCCAGTTCCTGGCGCAGTTCTTCAAATGCAATGGTGGCCTCTTCGAACTCCACCGGATCCATCTCATCTCGTTTACGAAGCGTTTCTTTCATTTGTACTTCCGATTTGCGAATCTGCAGCTTTTTGGCCCGAATTTCCTTTTCTACACTCTCCACGTCGAGCTCTGCGAGGAGCTGGCCTTTCTTCACTTTATCCCCCGGTTTCACGTTCAGTTCCTTGATGTGCATACCGTCCAGCGTGAAATACACCTTCTCTTCCCGCTGACTCATCATTTTACCGCTGCCGCTAACCTTTTTTTCCAGCGTTTCTGTCCGGACCTCATATTCCGGCTTTTTGGAAATCGTGGGCGGCGTGATCGGTGGAAGCACTTCTTCCTCCGTTTCTGCCGGCAGCAATGAGCAGCCTGACATCGTTGCAGCCATGATTGCACCAATTACAATCAGCGCTGCACGTTTCCCCCTTTTCGGAGCGGCCTCTTTACTTAATAAATCTGCCGTCCGCCATTTCATAAACATGGTCCGCAACCTCCAAAATCGTAGGATCGTGTGTAGTCATACATATGGTTACTTGTTCTACTTCAATAATATTGCGAAATACGGACATAACCTGTGCTCCCATCTTGGAATCCAGCTCAGCTGTCGGCTCATCCGCAAGCAGCAGTCTGGGTCTATGGGCAATGGCCTTGGCGATCGCCACCCGCTGCTGCTCCCCCCCGGACATTTCGAACGGCCGGTGCTTCACCCGTTTGGACAGTCCGACCAGATCCAGACAATGGCCGACTCTGTCCTTCCATTCCGAGCGAGGTACATCTGCCATCCGCAATGACAGCTCTACATTTTCCCATGCCGACAGCAAGGGCATCAGTGCATAGGCCTGAAAAATAAAACCGATTTCCTTGCGCCGCAGAGAGGTCCGCTTCCGGTCACCCCAATCCTGCAAAGGCTGTCCGGAAAACAGGATGTCCCCACTGGAAGGCTGATCCAGTCCCCCCAGCATATTGAGCAGTGTCGTTTTGCCCGAGCCTGATCGCCCTTTCAGCATAACCAGCTGCTGCGGGTTGACTTCCATGTCAATGCCCTTGAGTACATGGATAATCCGGCTGCCCGTCTGAAAGCTCCGATGTACATTACGAACTTCCAGCACAGGTCCGTCGTACGGAGGCAGCAAACTGGCTTTTGCCTTGGGCTGGGACTTCGCTTCGGGTTCAGCAGCGGCAACGGCTACCTCGTCCTGGATCATTCCATCACTTATGGATTGCGAGTCGATGGAAGGACTATCGGGGTCACTTATGTATGCCGAGGCTTCCTGCCCGGCGGTGTTCTGCTGCTCCGTGTGCCCTTTTGCATGCTTCCCGCCTGACTGGCTTTTGGCAGATTTCATACTGGAAAATAATTTCTTCATGCCAGCAATCACGCTCATCCTTTCTTAACATCCCAATCATTTCATTAAGGGTACTAAAATTAGAAATCTATTCCATACTACACTGCATTATAAACGACCGGTCCCAACTAAAAGTTACAAGCTTTTTACAACGTAGCCGGGAAAAAGTTAATATTTTGATGAACAAACGAAAAAAGCACCCCAATGTGCGGGATGCTTCTTGCCAATTCTATGAATTTGCCTCTATAGCGCCAATCATTACAATTTTGATACTGTTCATAAGTCGAACAGCACAAGATGCACAGATGATATTATTTACCAAATGAAGAAGGATCTTCACGCCAGGATTTGAGCAGCTCGAAATCACTCTCCTGGATGGTTCCTTGAGCCAAAGCCACGTCCATTAGGGCCGTATAGTTGGAAAGGGTTTGCAGCTGAATGTCAGCTTCTTCAAATGCTTTTACACCTTTATCCAGCTGATAGTTGAAAATCGCCAGCACGGCGAGAGGTTGTGCCCCTGCTGCACGTACTGCTTCGGCGGCTTTGATTGAGCTACCTCCTGTAGAAATCAGGTCCTCGATAACAACCACCTTTTGGCCTTCAGTAATGATGCCTTCAATCAGGTTTTCCTTACCATGTCCTTTCGCTTTGTCACGAATGTAGGCCATTGGCAGATTCAGCTTCTGAGCTACCCATGCTGCATGCGGGATACCTGCGGTTGCTGTACCTGCAATGACTTCTGCATCCGGGTACTGCTCACGAATAATGGCAGCGAAGGCTTCGGCAATGTCATTGCGGATCTCTGGATAGGACATTGTCAGACGGTTGTCACAATAGATCGGGGACTTGATCCCCGACGTCCAGGTAAAAGGCTGCTGCGGGCGCAGTGCCACGGCGTTAATCTTCAGAAGTTGGGAAGCAATATGGTTAGGAATCTCGTTCAGTGCGATCATGCGTTCAACATCTCCTTCAAAATGGTTTCTGCTGCTTCACGTGGATTGGGCGCGCCTGTAATCGGTCTGCCTACAACAATGTAATGGCTGCCTCTGGCGATGGCTTCCCCAGGCGTGAGGACACGAGTCTGGTCACCAAGACCACTGCCTGCCGGCCGAATTCCCGGGGTAACGGTGTGAAAATCACTGCCGCATGCTGCCCGGATTGCCGGCACCTCAAGTGGAGAAGCTACAACGCCATCCAGGCCTGCTTCATGAGCCAGTCCAGCATAACGAACCACTACCGCTTCCACACTTCCCTCAATACCAATCTCGCTGTTCATCGTTTCCTGACTTGTACTGGTAAGCTGGGTAACTGCGATGATTTCCGGCCTTTTCAGAGAAGGATCTGCAGCCAGCGCTGCTTCCGCTCCTTCACGTGCAGCACGCATCATGCTTGTACCGCCTGCTGCGTGTACGTTGAACATGTCTACACCGAGGCGGGTTATGCTCTCGGCACCACCGCGAACGGTATTGGGAATATCGTGCATCTTCACATCGAGGAACACCGAGTACCCTTTCGCTTTCAGCTCCCGGATAAGGTCCGGACCTGCTGCGTAGAACAGCTGCATTCCTACCTTCAGATAACATGGAATACCTTCAAGTGCCTGTACCAGTGCCTGCGCTTGTTCCGCATCAGGATAATCGAGTGCGACCATTAAACGGCCAGCCATTTCGTTGAAATTAGGGTGATTCATCCAGTCCGCTCCTTCCACATGCATGTTTTTTCCGTTTTTTGCCCGATATAAAGGACATCCCGCCAGCCCTTGGGCTGACTGATGTCCTTCATCAGAGATTACTTATTCAACAAAGGCCGGCATGGCTTCGGAGGAGAAATTGATCGTTTCCAGCATTCTCAGCAGGGCACGAATCGTATCCAGTGAAGTCATACATACAATGCCATTCTCTACCGCTTCACGACGAATCCGGAATCCGTCACGCTGCGGCGTTTTTCCTTTGGTCAGTGTGTTGAACACGAAGTTCGCTTCCCCGCTGCGGATCATATCGAGGATGTTCGGCGAACCTTCGCTCAGTTTTTTCACCGTCGTTACCGGAATGTTTGCCGCCTCAAGTGCAGCTGCCGTACCTCCGGTAGCCATGATTTTGTAACCCAGTCGGTAGAATCCTTCAAGCAATGGTACCGCTTCGTCTTTGTCTTTATCGGCAACAGTGACCACAATCGCTCCGGTAGCCGGAATTTTCATGCCTGCTCCGATAAGACCTTTGAACAATGCTTTGGCGTAATTCGGGTCACGTCCCATAACTTCGCCTGTGGATTTCATCTCTGGTCCAAGGGTCGGCTCTACACGGCGCAGCTTCGCGAAGGAGAAGACCGGCACCTTAACCGAAACATGATCCGTCTCAGGCCACAGACCGTCCACATAACCCAAGTCTTTCAGCTTCACACCCAAGATTGCCTGTGTTGCCAGGTTCGCCATTGGAATGTTCGTTACTTTGCTGAGGAAAGGTACTGTACGGGATGAACGCGGGTTCACCTCGATGACATACACTTGGCCATCATGGATAACGAACTGGATGTTAACAAGACCAATCGTTTTGAGTTCTTTTGCAATTTTGATTGTGATTTCGACGATTTTTTCTTTCAAATCCTGGGACAGGTGCTGTGGCGGATATACCGCGATAGAGTCACCGGAGTGTACCCCTGCGCGTTCGATATGTTCCATAATACCTGGAACCAGTACCGTTTCACCATCACAGATGGCGTCTACCTCAACCTCTTTACCCAGCATGTAACGGTCGATCAGTACCGGGTGCTCCGGATTGATTTTAACCGCCTGTTCCATATATGTCAGCAATTCGGCATCGGAGTATACAATCTCCATGGCACGACCGCCGAGTACATAGGAAGGACGAACCAGCACAGGGTAACCCAGGCTTTGTGCCGTCTCTACTGCATCATCTACGGATGTAACTGTTTTACCTTTCGGCTGAGCAATTTCCAAACGGGACAGAAGGCGTTCGAATTTCTTGCGATCCTCTGCCTCATCGATGCTCTCCAGATCCGTTCCGAGTATCGTTACACCAGCATTACGCAGTGGTGCTGCCAAGTTGATGGCCGTTTGACCACCGAACTGTACGATAACCCCTACCGGCTGTTCCTGCTCAATCACGTTCATGACATCTTCGAAGAACAGAGGCTCGAAGTACAGACGATCAGATGTATTAAAGTCTGTGGATACCGTTTCAGGGTTATTGTTAATAATAACCGCTTCATATCCTGCCTTTTGCAAGGCCCATACGGCGTGTACTGTTGAGTAGTCGAACTCGATCCCTTGACCGATCCGGATTGGACCCGAACCCAGCACTACGACTTTTTTCTTGTCTGAAGGGATAACTTCATTCTCGGTTTCGTACGTCGAGTAGTAGTATGGTGTTGTTGCTTCGAACTCCGCTGCACATGTATCAACCATTTTGTATACCGGACGAAGGTTTTCCTGCTCACGACGAGCTCTAACCTCAGCTTCCGTTGTCAGTGTGCTTCCAGGTTGACCTTGAGCACGCAGTTCAGCAATCGCACGGTCCGTGAATCCAAGACGCTTCGCTTGATACAGCGTTTCGGATGACAGCTCGGATTCCTCACGGATACGATCTTCGAAGCCGACCAGACCTTCAATTTTGTCCAGGAACCACCAGTCAATCTTCGTCAGATCCTGCAGTTGTTGTAATGTATAGCCTCTGCGGAATGCTTCAGCAACCAGGAACATACGCTCATCATCGGCTTTGACCAGACGTTCGTTCAGCGTAGCTTCGTCCAATGCTTCTGCCTCTTTCAAGTACAGACGGTGCACACCGATCTCGAGTGAACGAACTGCTTTGTGAATCGACTCTTCAAAGGTACGGCCGATAGCCATAACCTCGCCTGTTGCTTTCATCTGTGTACCGAGCTTGCGGTTCGCGGAAGTGAACTTGTCGAACGGCCAGCGAGGGATTTTGCTCACGATATAATCCAGTGTTGGCTCAAAGCAAGCATAGGTTTGGCCTGTTACCGGGTTGACAATCTCATCAAGCGTATAACCCATGGCGATTTTGGCTGCCATTTTTGCAATCGGATAACCGGTTGCTTTGGAAGCCAGTGCCGAGGAGCGGCTTACCCGTGGATTCACTTCGATAACATAGTACTGGAAGCTGTGCGGATCCAGGGCGAACTGTACGTTACATCCACCTTCAATGTTAAGGGCACGAATGATTTTCAGGGATGCTGAACGCAGCATCTGATATTCACGGTCAGACAGCGTCTGGCTTGGCGCCACAACGATACTGTCACCTGTGTGAACGCCGACCGGATCGAAGTTTTCCATGTTGCAGACTACGATACAGTTATCGTTTTTGTCACGCATGACTTCGTACTCGACTTCTTTCATGCCTGCAATACTCTTCTCGACCAGACATTGCCCAATCGGGCTGTAACGAAGTCCTGCTGCGACGGTCTCGCGCAGCTCTTCTTCATTCGCACAGATCCCGCCGCCTGTTCCGCCAAGCGTATAAGCTGGACGTACGATAATTGGATAGCCAATCTCAGCCGCAAATTCAAGGGATTCTTCAAGTGTCGTTACAATTACACTTTCAGGCACAGGCTGCTCCAGTTCGCGCATCAGATCACGGAACAAGTCACGGTCTTCCGCTTTCTCGATAGATGTCAGCTGTGTTCCGAGCAATTTCACGTTTTCACGTTCCAGGACACCGGCACGAGCCAGTTCCACGGCCATGTTCAAACCAGTTTGACCGCCAAGCGTAGGCAGCAATCCGTCTGGGCGTTCCTGACGAATGATCTGAGTTACAAAGTCCAATGTAATCGGCTCGATGTAGACTTTGTCAGCCATATTGGTATCGGTCATGATCGTTGCCGGGTTGCTGTTAATGAGTACAACTTCCACGCCTTCTTCTTTCAGTGCCTGGCAAGCTTGTGTACCGGCATAATCGAACTCGGCCGCTTGACCGATGACGATTGGACCGGAACCAATCACCAGGATTTTTTTGAGGTCTTTGTTAATCGGCATGTTATTGCGCTCCTTTCACTGCGGCTGCCAATACGGCTTGACGCGGCTTTTGCGGGTTAGTGACTTTGTGCTCACGAATCATTTCGATGAAACGGTCGAACAGATAGCTGTTATCATAAGGACCTGGTGCTGCTTCCGGGTGATATTGTACCGAAAACGCAGGGAATGTTTTATGTTTCAGACCTTCAATGGTCTTGTCATTGTTATTGATGTGTGTAACTTCCAATTCAGTGTTTTTCACTGACTCTTCGTTAACCGTGTAACCGTGATTCTGGGATGTGATGAAGCAGCGTCCGCTCTCCAATTCTTTGACTGGGTGATTACCACCGCGGTGTCCGAACTTAAGCTTCTCCGTATCCGCGCCTGCTGCCAGTGCAAAGAGTTGATGACCGAGGCAGATACCAAAGATCGGATACTCGCCAAGCAGTTCACTGATCATTTTAACGGCATGTGGTACATCTTTTGGATCCCCAGGACCGTTGGACAGCTGAATACCATCCGGGTTAAGACGGCGAATCTCTTCTGCAGTTACATCATGCGGCACGACAACAACGTCGCAGTTGCGCTTGCTCAGTTCACGCAGAATTCCTGTTTTTGCACCATAGTCTACAAGAACGATACGCTCAGCCGTTCCCGGGCTGTTGTACACATGCTGCGTGGACGTCAGAGGTACCTGATTGCGCAGCTCGGCGATGCTCGTGTCTCCCATCATCTCCAGCAGCTCTTCCACAGGCTTCGATCCTGTTGTGAGAATTCCCTTCATTGTGCCGTGATGACGAATCCGGCGAGTCAACATGCGTGTATCAATTTCGCTGATGCCGACGATGCCGTATTCTTTCAGCAGATCATCCAGGCTGTACTCAGCGCGCCAGTTGCTCGGTACTGTCTCATGACGGCGGACTACGAAACCATGCACGAATGGACGGATGGACTCGAAGTCGTCACGCGTAATGCCGTAGTTACCGATCAGCGGATACGTCATGGTTACGATTTGACCGCAATAAGAAGGATCCGAAAGCACCTCTTGGTAGCCTGTAATTCCCGTATTAAAAACGACCTCACCCGTTGTTTCACCTTCAGCACCGAATGCTTTCCCGGTGAACAGTGTGCCGTCTTCCAACAATAATCTTGCCTGTGCCTGCATCCCATTTCACTCCTCTGTGTTTATCAACGTTGAATGCCTCCTGAGTTGAACATGGGGTGCAATCCACAATAGCGGAGACTTCGTGGACAGAAAACCCTTCGATCGCTGTTATCAACAGATTCATTTGAATTAAACCCTCAATGGGTTAAATCTGTTGATAAAGGCGAACACTTCGTTTCTCCAGGTCTTTTCTGTCCACTTCGTTAGCTACTGCAGCACCCAAATTCAAAAGCATGACATTCAACGTTGCTTGTTTCGTATGTTTACACTCTCGGCATGATCGGCCTCGAGTAAGTTGTAAGATTTATTGAAGTAAAGAGTTAATGATACATTTATATACCGATTTACTGTTGTACTGTGTTATTCCATACGCTTTTGCCATCCACCCAAGTCTGTACCGGCCAGCCTTTCAGCTTCCAGCCCGTAAATGGTGTGTTTCTTCCTTTGGTAGCAAACGCTGAAGGGTCGACTGCCTGTTCCTGATTCAAATCAATCATGGTCAAGTCCGCCGGTGCTCCCTCTTCCATCCTGCCTGTATCCAGTCGGAATACCCGTGCCGGATCGGCTGTCATGCGTTTAACCAGGAAGTCCAGGCTCCAAAGTCCTGTTTCTACAAACTTGGTGTACAGCAGCGGGAAAGCAGTTTCGAATCCAACGATTCCGAATGGTGCCAGTTCCATGCCTTTGGCTTTCTCCTCTTCACTATGCGGCGCATGATCAGTTACGATCATGTCCAGCGTTCCGTCCAGCAAGCCTTCAATGCAAGCCTGCACATCACGCGGTGAGCGAAGTGGCGGGTTCATTTTCCAGTTGGCATCCATGCCCGGGATGTCCTCATCGGACAGAACCAGATGATGCGGACACACCTCAGCCGTAACCTTGATGCCAATCGATTTTGCCAGACGAATCAGGCGAACGGATTGTTCCGTACTTACGTGGCAGACATGGTAGTGCACTCCTGTTGCTTCGGCAAGCAGAATATCACGGCCAACGTGAATCGCTTCAGATTCATTCGGAATGCCTTTGATACCATGGCGCTTGGAGAATTCTCCTTCAGTCACGTATCCACCTACAACCAGTGAGTCGTCTTCACAGTGAGCGATGACTGGCATATCCATGCTAGCCGCGAGGCTCATGGCGTCTTTCATCATCTGCGCGTTCTGCACGCCTACGCCGTCATCCGTGAATCCGATGGCCCCTGCTTCTTTCAAAGCGGCAAAATCGGTCAGCTCACGACCAAGCTCGTTTTTGGTAATGGCCGCATACGGCAGAACTTTTACCAAATCGGCTTCCTTGGCTTTATTCAGAACCAACTTTACTACATCCGGACTATCTGTTACGGGTCTTGTGTTTGGCATGCAGGCGATTGTTGTAAAACCACCTTGGGCCGCTGACCTGGCACCTGTCTCGATGGTCTCTTTGTGTTCGAAACCAGGTTCACGTAAATGCACGTGCATGTCGATCAAGCCCGGAATTACCAATTTGCCTGAAGCATCCGTAACACTGTGCGCAGATTGTTCTACTTGTAGGACGGCTTCGTCTTCCACACCGACGATCTTTTGGATCTTGCCTTCATTTATAATGATTGTTTTCCGTTCGAGTTCCCCTTGAGCATTCAAAACATTCGCATTTTTAATAATCTGTAGCATAATTGCCCTCCGCTTCGGTTCTCACCCGGATTCCCAGAGAATCCGAATGATTTGGATTTATCGTGTACTTTACCGTTCTAAAGAAGATCCGCACTGTCAGCCTATGACCCATAGCCAGACCCTGTTACAGCTTTAATGCGCGTTCCATGACCGCCATGCGAATCGGAACACCGTTCGCCATCTGCGGGAAAATCCGCGATGCTGTACTCTCTACAACCGCGTCGTCAATTTCAACGTTCCGATTAACAGGAGCAGGATGCATGATAATGGTGTTTGGATTCAGGCGTGCCGCCCGTCCTTCCGTCAATCCGTAGTGTTCGCGATAATCCTCTGCCGAGGTAATGAGACCATGCTTATGGCGTTCCAGCTGAACCCGCAGCATCATGACTACATCCGCATTCAGTGCTTCATCCAGACCTACATAAGGAGCGTGCTCTGCCAGTTCCGGGGCTTGCATCGTTTGCGGAGCACAGAAGCGTACATCTGCTCCGAACTTTTGCAGCGCCCACAAGTTCGAGCGTGCAACCCGGCTGTGCATGATGTCTCCAATGATCGATACACGCAAACTTTTCAGCTCACCGAAGGCTTTTCGCATGGTGTACAGGTCCAGTAACGCCTGGGTTGGATGTTCATTATTTCCGTCTCCCGCATTAACCAGTGGAACATTCACCTTCTGAGCCAGCTGCTGCAGAACACCTGCTGGTTTCAGCCGAATGACTCCCGCATCAATGCCCATGGATTCAAGTGTTCGTACCGTATCATAGATGGATTCGCCCTTCTCTACACTTGAAGCTGCTGCCGTGAAGTTCAGCACTTGTGCACCCAGTCGTTTCTCAGCCATTTCGAATGAGAAGCGAGTACGCGTACTGTTCTCGAAGAACATGTTGGCAACAAAGCGTGATTCAAGTACAGGTACCAATTTATCCTTCTGAGCTTCCCAGTGGGCTGCTCTGTTAAGAATCGCTTCAATCTCACTGCGACTAAGTTCTTTCAGTCCAAGCAAGCTCCGGTCCTTCAATGCTGTCTGTGTAATCATCATGCTTGCTCCCCCCGGTTCTGAATGATTTTGACTTCGTCCTGTCCGTCCGTTTCCATCAGTGCCACTTCAATCTCCTCCGATTTGGAAGTCGGCACGTTTTTGCCGATAAAATCAGGTCGGATCGGAAGTTCCCGGTGTCCGCGATCCGCGAGTACGGCCAGCTGAATGTTCTGTGGTCTTCCACAGTCCATCAGGGCATCCATCGCTGCACGAATGGTACGGCCGGTATAGAGCACATCATCGAACAAAATCACTTTCTTGTCATGAATCGAAAGTGATTCAGGTGTCATTGTCAACAGTTCCTTGCGATTTGCTTTGTTCTCGTCCAAGCGGTCATCGCGATAAGGAGTTACATCCAGTTCTCCCCAGGGGACTTTAGCGCCTTCGATTTCTTCAATCTTCGCGGCGATCCGTTCTGCGAGATAAACGCCCCGCGTACGGATACCGACCAGCACACAACCGTCGATCCCTTTGTTTTTTTCCAAAATCTCATGGGCAATCCGTGTTAATGCGCGGCGGATCGCCGTTTCATCCATAATGACATGTGTTTCTGTGCTCATGCGTTCAGCCTCCTCAGGATTTCCCTCCAGATCATGGCCCCGTGACAGGAGAACAAAAAAGACTCCTTGCCGTGTTTATTGGCAAGGAGTCTCCGAACTTCAGACCGCTCTGAAGAAAGTTTACTCTCGGGATGCACCGTTATCTTGCCGCAGCAAAAAACGATGAATCGTTCACGTTACCTTGCCAGTCTCACGGGACTGATTTAAAGGTGCTATTCATGTCGAACATACTGAAGTGCCTCACAGGGCGCTATTGATCAATATGTCCGTTTATCTTCATGAATTATGACAGAAAGACAACCCCCTGTCAACACCTCACCTTAGCAGGCGAACTCCCCTGCTGTATTCCCTTTAGAATCAACAGGGCGGCTGAAAAACATCCATGCACATCACATTTCATTCATTACTCATAATTATACAATAATTCTGTATATTTATCCATAGGTATTTGCAAACTTGAATCGATCCAATTTAACCCTTTTGTTTATAGCTGCTTATATTACAGGAAAGATCAATTATTCACGCAAGAACGGGGTAAACAACTTTAAAGCGAGCCCGTTCACATTCCTTACACAGGAACCGATATACATAAAGATTTGTATCTTCCTGAGATGGGAATGATATAAAACCTAGAATTTGATTTGAATTAGGAGGACATCATGCGTAACATATGGCAAATCTACAAAACGGACTGGCTTCATATTTTAAAAGTACCAACCGGCATATTCTTAATTGTAGCCATTATTTTACTGCCCGGGGTGTATGACTGGGTCAACGTTAAATCGGTGTGGGACCCGTACAGCAACACTCAAGGAATCCAAATCGCGGTAACCACGGAAGATCAGGGAGCAACCGTCGCTGGAACAACGGTTAACATAGGAGACGAATTAGTGGCCAGCCTGAAGCAGAATCATAAGCTGGGTTGGACATTTGTAGATCAGGCGGAGGCCAGCCGTGGTGTGCAGACGGGTGAGTATTATGCAAGTCTGCTTATCCCAGGTGACTTTTCATCCAAAATCACCGGTATTGTCGATGGGAAACTGGAACGTCCAGAAGTCGTCTATACCGTGAATGAGAAAGTCAATGCCATTGCTCCCAAAATCACGGGATCAGGTATCTCTTCTATTACAACGCAAATCAACGAAAGTTTTACCGAAGCGGTTAGCGAGGCGGTATTAACCAAATTAAAAGAAGCTGGTGTGGAGATCGATGCACAGCTACCTACCCTGCGCAAGATGGAAAATGGAATCTTTACACTGGAAAAGAATCTTCCTGCCATACAGTCTGCGGGACAAAAAGTGCTGGAAGTGGAAAAGGCGATGCCGGAAATCGTCAAAGAAGCCCAAAAAATTGTAGAAGTTGAGAAACGTTTGCCTGAAATTAACGAAGCGGCACAGTATATACTTAAAGTGCAGGAATACTGGCCACAGATTATGAATGCCTCTGCCGAGGTACTAGCCATACAGGAGCGAATTCCGGATATTCGAAAAGCAGTGGAACGTATTCAAGAAGTGGATGAACATTTTGGTGAAGTATCCGGTGTCATTGATACGGCTTTAACCAAAACGGACAAGGCTCTAACTATCGTAACCGCTGCTCAAGATAAACTTGTCACTGTCTCAGGCATTACCGAAAACGGAGTGGAACTCGCTGAAGGCATGAACCGTTTCGTGGATGCCAGTGAAGAAGCATTTCAGACCATCGGACCAGTGATCCGGCAAAATCTATTGCTGGTGCAGCAGATCGCAAGTGCTGGCGAAGATCTGTTTAAACGACTTCAGAGTACGGATCTTAACGCACTCCCTACAGCAGACGAACTGGACAGCATAGCTGTTCGGCTTGCCGTTGCCGTAAAATTGGTTGACAGTATGGCCGACCTATTGGGCAAGATGGACAATCTCCTTCCAAACCATCCGTTAGCCGATAAAATCACCAGATTGAATACCCTATCGGACAAGTTACAGCTGCAAACGAAGCTTGCCGGTATCATCAGCGATGCATTACGTCGCAATACCACTCCACCAGCTGATATCATTGCTCAGCTGAGCACGTTATCAGAGGAAATCAACAGCGGTGTGAACCGAATCCTTGGAGCGTATGATGCTGAAATTGAGCCTGCTCTTACTACCGGAGCAGATAAACTAAGATCTATTCTCTCGGCATCAGCAGATACTTTACAAGGTGCCCAAGACAAATTACCGGATGTAGCAGACATCCTGTCAGCTACCAAGGAAGGTATTACTTTTGGACAGACGGAATTAAGAAAAATCCAAAGTGATCTGCCCCAAATACAGAACAAGATTCATGAAATCTCACAGACATTGCAAAGTAAAAGTGAAGCTTTCATCCAGGCACTGAATACAGTAGCGCCTTTCATTCAGAATGACCTGCCCAAAGTCGGGGCCAAGCTGAACGAAGCAGCCGATTTTGTCCGCAACGATCTGCCACAGGCGGAGAAGCAGATTGGCAGAGCATCCGACTTTGTACAACATCAATTGCCAGAGGTTGAAAAAGGCGTGCACCGCGTTGCCACACTTGTGCGAGAGGACCTGCCGGACCTGGAAAGTGCCATCAGCAAGGCGGCAGATAAACTCAGAGAGGTCGAAGGCAATAATCAATTTGCCGAACTTGCCAAACTGCTGCGCGGGGATATTGAGGAAGAGAGTGCCTTTCTTGCGAGTCCCGTTCAGATCAAGGAAAATCAATTGTATCCGATTCCCAATTACGGATCGGCCATGTCGCCATTTTACGGCGTACTGTCCCTGTGGGTCGGATCCACGCTCCTGATTTCCCTGCTTCGGGCTGAGGCAGAAAATCCGGACGGCAAGTTTCGAGGGTACCAATTGTACCTTGGACGCTTGGGTACGTTCCTGACTATAGGGTTGCTTCAGGCTGTGTGCGTAACGGTCGGAGATATGCTGATTCTCGGAACATATGTAGCAGATAAAATATGGTTTGTCCTGTTTGCCATGTTGGTAAGCGCCGTGTTCGTCACGATCACATACACCCTATTGTCCGTATTCGGAAACATTGGAAAAGGATTTGCGATAATATTCATGGTGTTTCAGTTCTCAAGCTCGGGAGGAACATTCCCAATCAGCATGACTTCTCCCTTCTTCCAGGCATTGAACCCGTTTATGCCCTTCACGTATGCAATCAGCCTTCTTCGTGAATCAGTCGGTGGCATTTTGTGGCAGGCTGCTCTCAAGGATATTCTATGGCTGTGTATATTTATAGCACTCAGTCTTATCCTTGCACTTGTGCTGAAACGTCCGCTTAGCAGTCTCACCAAGCGTTCGGCCGAGAATGCAAAGAAGACCAAAATTATCGCCTGATTCCTTCCAATAGAAAGAACCCTCGGCATGTTGCTGCAGAGGGGTGTTGCTTAGAATTCACCCATTGAATTACACATTGAATTAAAAGCAAGAGAGACAAGCCGAGTGGACATCATATCCATATGGCTTGTCTCTCTTTTACTATTCACATCAATTCACAGTCTGAGTCTGCTGCAATTTTTCGTATGACTGTTTGATCGTGGTCAGTGTTTCTACATGACGGTAGATATTATTCGCTGCCATCACCAGTACGCTAATGAAGAGTAAACCGAGCACTATTTTTTTGCCGATCCCTGGACGAAGACCAATCACCCACCCTCCACCAAGCAGGAAAAAGGCAAACAGATAGTGACCAGCATACAGGTACATATCGTATTGGAACACAGCCAGCCCGAAGCCAACTACGATATGCAGCAGAAATGCAAACAAAATATAGGGTGCAAGGGTCCACACTTCCCGTTCACGAATCCCCTTGATGAACCCGATCAGCGCCAGCAGCAAGATCAAGATACCGACAAGCTGAACATGAATCGGGTTGGAGCGGGACAGATCCGTTACAAAAGCGACCAGCCCCGGATCCAGCAAATGAACTTTGGGAGAGAGCATCGGATTAATCGTCAGCAGAGTCAGTGCCTTCCAATGAGCGGCAAACTGGAAAGGCGTAGCATAGCTGGTGCCTCCATTCTGAATTCCGAGCAGCCAATTGCTAACCCAGCTTCTTCCCCCGAATGCGATATACTGAATACCTGTCAATACGATAATGAAGGCGACCGCCAGTGACATGATTCCAATATACTTTTTCCATGTGGAAGCCTTTCGCCAGGTACGCCAATTGAAAAACATAGCAGCAGCCAAAGGAACAATGTTCGTTAAGGTCAGTCCAAAATTAACCGTTGCAATCAGGGCATTTGGCACATAGCGCACATCATCCCGTTCACGTGTATATTGCATATAAAGAACGGACCATAGGATAAAGAACTGTACATACGGATAGGAATCCGGAATAAGTGCCGTAAACATCAAATATGAACTAAATCCGAATAGAACCGCGAAGAGCAGTGGTGCTGCGATCTGTCTATCTTTTTGATTAAGAAAAATAAAAACCAGCACTACGGATCCGGCATTGATCAGGGATTGCAGAATAAGAAAGAACCAGTTCCCTCCCAGCAATTGCGATATTGCACCAAGCGTGACGACAAGAAAAGATATTAACGGATGAATAACCGAAGAACTGTTCGCCCCATAGTACATGGACGGATCGAAATTAAATAAATTCAGTGGAAATTGTTGCGTGTTAAATGGTGAATAGGCTCCAAGAACCTGTGACTGATCCGCAATGTACAGAACATAGGGCACGTTCATCAGAGCGTAAAAAAGAGCAAATCCCGCGAACAGGCATAGTGCCGCCCAATTCGTTTTGCGATCATACCATATGTAGTCCAGAAATTTCATGCATTCACATCCAATATGTCATTTTTCAAAAATTCTCTGTGCACTTATCCGTATTACCAAACCAAGAAACACAAACCGCCCATAATGCAAACCACACCCAGCCAGCGAAGCGGGCCCACCTTCTCCCTGAATGCAAACTTTGCAATGAAAAGTGTCCAGACATACGTCAGCGCATTGGCAGGCAGGACCACTGTTAAGGGAAGGAACTTCAGCAGCACAATGTTCAGAAGCGCGCCCATACCATAAAAACCGAGGCCCATGAGGACATGGAGCTTTTTGCGACTTGTGGCGTAGGCTTTCAAACCAGCACCACCCATAGCACCGCATAATGTCATTACAATCAGTACAACCACCATCCAGCTATCGATCAACACTGGTTAACGTCACCCCGATTCCGAGCAGCACAACGGCTGCAAGCTTCTGTATCGTGAGCTCTTCTCCCAGCAGAAAGTGACCGTAAATGAGCGCAAAAACATAGCTTGCACACATCAACGGATAAGCCACAGACAACTTTTCCAGAGCAAAAGCCTTAATCATCAAGATGGCTCCCAGCCCATAGCACACAAATCCGATGCCCAGATAGATCCACTCCGTCAGCCCCCATTTCCAGAACAACTGTCCGGTGGCCGTGAGGAAAGCGGAGACAAGCATTAATCCCTTGCCCGTATGACGTCCCTTCATTTCCCCCACGATAATGCCTCCATATCCGGAACCCTTCTGTTAATAAAATAGCGCTGTGCCACAAGCTGCATCACCGGCAGATCGGACAGCGAATCAGAGTAAGAGCAGGACTGTTCATAATCAATAACCATGTTTTTCTCACGCAGGTAAGCTTGTATTCGGCGTACCTTCTCTTCTCCTTTGCAATTCACGCCTTCAATCGTACAGGTATACCCATTCTGATGACGCACGAGTTCGGTTCCAATAACATGGTCTACCCAAGGGAAGTTTTTAAAATATTTCATATAAGCATGCGGAGACGCAGTCACGAGCAACACATGATATCCCGCTTCCTTGCGATGCTGCATTTCCACACTGGCCTCTGCGAAAATGGCAGTACGCAATCGGGTATCAAAAAAATGCTCCAGATCCTGTTCGGTCATACGCTCAATACTTTTAAAGTACGAACGCTTGACTTGTTCCACACTCATTAGCCCCGCCTTGAACATCGCGGTATGAAAGGCAATAAGCGGAAGCCTCCATACCTGTCCAGGGTAACGGCGAACGCCGTAATGCACAAACTGAAACATCGAATCCCGGCGTATAATTGTTTTATCAATATCAAAAATGGCAATTTTACTGCTTCTCACCCTGATCCCCCTCAAACTTTATATCGATAAGTTCCTTATTCAAAAATCGCAAAGATGACCACAACACTAACCACGTACAGAATGACGGTAACCAAAATGGGCTTGTCCTCAAACAAAACACGATCCGGTGAGCCCCCCTGGTTTTTCATATGAATGAGATACAGATATCGGAACATGCCGTAGATCACCAGCGGAATAGTCCACATCAGGTGAATTGTACGGTCAGAGGTGAAGGTAAACAAAGAGTAGCTAATAATCGTTGCTGTCGTCACGATGGTATTAAACTGATCCAGCAGTGTGACGGAGTAGTTATCCAGCACCTTACGATGCGAACCGGTATTTCCCTCAAGCAGAGTAAGCTCATTTCTCCGTTTGCCAATCGCCAGAAACAGGGACAGCAGCATGGTGCAGATCAGGAACCAGGGTGTAAAAGGTACATGAATCAATACACCGCCCGCTATGGCACGAAGAACGAATCCTGCTGCGATGGTCATCATGTCCACAATAACGAGATGTTTAAGCACAAAAGAGTAAGATACGTTCAACAGGAAATAAACCATGCACAGTCCACCAAAAAGCGGGTTCATCACAAAAGCAATGCCTACAGTAAGAATCAACAGAATTATGCCAAACAGCAGAGCATAGGCAGGCTGAACCTGTCCAGAGGCAATCGGCCGGAACTGCTTCACCGGATGCTGTCGATCCCTATCCCGATCCACGTAATCATTTAAAATATACACACAGCCTGCAACGAGGCTAAACAAAATAAAACCAAGCAATGTTGATAAAATGGTTTCCGTGCGAATTTCCTCAAAGGAAAACAATAACGCAGCAAATAACAGCAAATTTTTGGTCCACTGTTTCGGTCTTAGCAGCTTGAACAACCCTGTTATGGTATTACCCGTTCCTGCTGTATGTGAGGATACCGTATTTGTTCTTGAAGTAAACAATTTCCATAACTCCCTTCCAAACCTACTTATGTATATAAAAATAACGTAAAGACTTAATCATAAGTTGGTTGGGTAATTTTGTAAAGGGATAATACGGAATTTATTATAAAATTACGGACATAAAAAAAGAGACCGTCTCCGGTCTCTCCATTTATTTCATTCACTTGTATTGGTGAATTCCATTAGAATTCGAATTGTACGTCACTCAGACGACGTTTGATTTCAGCGATAACGCGTTTCTCTTCTTCTTCCCCTTTGGCTTCAAAGGTAACGGAGAAACGAACAAAGTTACCTGCATCATCCCAAGGTACAGAAGAAATCAATTTTTCACGAATCAGGAATTGGGAGAAATCTTCCCCGGACTCGAAACGACGTCCGCCTACTACACCTTTTGGAGCTTCAACATACAGGAAGAAGGAACCCTTCGGTTTCTCCGCCTGGAAGCCCAGTTCGTTCAGCGCAGCAACCAGCAGGTCATGACGACGGGAATATTTCTCTGCGATTTTCTCCGTAATTTCCGGATGGTTCAGACCGTAGGCAGCAGCCTTCTGAATCGCGATGAATTGACCCGAATCGTTGTTGTCCTTCACATCACTGAAAGCTTTAACAACAAGCGGATTCCCTGCAACAAATCCAATTCTCCATCCTGTCATGTTGTAAGACTTGGACAAGGAGTGCAGCTCAACGCCTACATCCTTCGCTCCAGGTACGGACAGGAAGCTGAATGGTTTATTGCCGTCATACGTCAGTGCAGCATATGGAGCATCGTGAACAACAACTACGCTGTACTTTTTCGCCCATTCAATCACTTTAGTGAAGAATTCAACCGTAGCTCCAGCACCTGTCGGGTTGTTTGGATAGTTCAAATACAGCAATTTTGCACGTTTTGCAATATCCTCAGGGATGGTTGTCAGATCAGGCAGGAAATTGTTTTCCTTCGTCAGTTGGATGTTGTAGACTTCTCCGCCCAGATATTTGGTATGTGTACCCATAACCGGATAACCAGGAACCGTCATGATCGTTACATCACCTGGATTAATGAAGCACGAAGGCATCATTGCCAGAGCTGGCTTGGATCCAATGGAGTGCACAATTTCTGTTGCCGGA
The DNA here is from genome assembly GCF_002272715.1 of Paenibacillus sp. 7516. NCBI lineage: Bacteria > Bacillati > Bacillota > Bacilli > Caryophanales > Paenibacillaceae > Paenibacillus > Paenibacillus sp. 7516. Next base: position 498,451 of record NZ_NPBI01000020.1, on the reverse strand, counting down.
TCAATGCCTTCAACATTGAATACATTTTTCAGGTAAGCAGCTGCCGCTTCCTTGAATTCAGGGATCCCGTTATCAGCATAACCACGGTTCTCCGGTCTGGAAGCTTCTTGCGAGAGAGCAGCTACGATGCCTGCATCAGCCATCTCATCCGGTTCACCTACGCCAAGGTCGATCAGTTCAACATTAGGAAAATCTTTCTTTGCCGAAGCTTTGGCGCGTTTGATTTTCTCGAATTTATAGATGTTGGTGTCTTTACCATAGTTGGAGCCGCCAATACGGTCGGCAAAATTGGTTTGAATGTATGTCTCTTGATATTTATCGATACTCATACTCATGTTCATCTCCTCATTTGACGCAAATTTCTACAATCTAATATGAAGCATTTGCCCATGTTTAGCCATGGACAAAGTATCCGAACATTTGTACTTTCCCGAGGGGTCAGCGGCTGCGCAGTGAAGCAAGGACATCTTCCATGTCCTGTGGAAGCGGAGCTGAGAATTCCATGTATTCGCCTGTTGCCGGATGAACAAAACCAAGAACCGCGGCATGCAATGCCTGTCCGTTCATTTTGATACCCTTGTTACGTCCATAGATTGGATCTCCCACAAGCGGGTGACCAATAAACTTCATATGCACACGTATCTGATGCGTTCGACCTGTCTCCAGTTTCAGTTCAAGCAGCGTATAATCGTTAATTCTCTCCGTAACATTAAAATGCGTGACAGCATGTTTGCTGTTACGTTCGGTCACGGTATACATTTTACGATCATTCGTATCGCGTCCAATAGGCGCATCGATCGTTCCCTGATCATGACTCAAATGACCATGAACAAGTGCGATATACCGGCGGTTTACACTGTGATCCTTCAACTGGGCAGCCAATGAGGCGTGAGCACGATCGTTTTTGGCAGCCATCAGCAGGCCTGACGTATCCTTGTCGATCCGGTGCACGATTCCAGGACGCAGCTCTCCGTTAATGCCGGAAAGATCTTTACAGTGATACATGAGTGCATTCACAAGTGTACCTGATGTATGTCCAGGTGCCGGATGCACCACAAGACCACGCGGTTTGTTAATGACGATGACATCGCTGTCTTCATATACCACTTCAAGCGGGATATCTTCGGCAATGATCTCTACAGCCGTTGGTTCAGGAACCCGAAGTTCAATCAGATCCCCTTCAGCTAATTTGGCATTAGCCTTTACAACAGCTCCGTTTACGGTAACCAGACCATCTCCGATCCATAGTTGGACCTGAGAACGGGAGACATCATCCATAGCTTCAGTAATATATTTGTCAATGCGTTCCTTCTTATGTTCAGCCGAAACGGTCCATTCCAATCGTTCATTGTCATTCATCAGGTCATCGTCTTGTGCAGACGTATCCCCAGTAGTTTGTTCTTCATTGTGCATTTTACTCATGATGTTCATTCCCTTCAATCTTCGCGGCTGCCTTCTCGCGCCGTCCCTCAAGAAACGTCTCTACAATAATCAGTGCAACCCCGATACAGATGGCCGAATCGGCGATATTGAAAATCGGAAACGTATAACTGCCAAAATTAAGCTGGACAAAATCCACGACTTCACCCGTCAAAGCGCGATCCAGGAAATTCCCGATGGCTCCACCAAGCACCAGACTAAGTGCTACTGGCAGCAATTTGTGCGGGGAGTTTTTCACTTTTTGCAAGTACCAGATCAAAGCAATCACCACGATCACGGTAACGACGATAAAAAACCAGCGTTGGTCCTGCAAAATACCGAAAGCTGCGCCTGAGTTGCGATGTGAAGTGATTACAAAGAAATTGCCTATAACCGGAATTTCTTCCCGAAGTTCCATTTGGGTCGCAATTAAATACTTTGTTCCCTGATCCACCAAAAATACGATAAAAGCGAGGATATAATACACCACGTTTGTTCGTCACTCCGTTCTTGTCTTTTCCAAACCATACCAGGCTTTACGCCAGACTTGTTCATTGTAGCACAGCTGTTTGGAAGTCGTCCACGACGGGCGTTTTCCCTTTCTTAATGGCAAAATCGATAACATTTCCCTTCTGTAATCAAGGGCTGATTGGCACATCCTAGACCGAGACCAAATTCGGATTCCAGACGGACAGAAAGGGGAAAACGATGGCACATCTTACTTCAGAACAAATCCAATCCTTGCGTTCCCAATTGATGGCTGAAAAACGTGGTATTGAACATCGGCTTGAGCAAAATGACCATTATGGCCTCAGTGGGTCCATGAGATTTCAAACGGGTGAATTATCCCCTATCGATAATCATCCCGGTGATGTAGCTACCGAAATGTATGACCGGGAGAAAGATATTTCCCTTTTGGAGCATGATGAATTCCAATTGGAGCGTATCGACTCTGCCCTGCATTCCATCGAAGAAGGCCATTACGGCACTTGCGCAGTTTGTCAGCAGCCCATTCCTTACGAGCGTATGCAAGCCGTTCCTTACACCAAGTACTGCATAAAACATCAGCCTGAAACTGTAGTATCCGATAACCGCCCAGTGGAAGAAGAGTTCCTCGCTCCGGCCTTTGGACGCACGAGTCTCGATGAGCGCGATGATCAGAATGGCTTCGATGGTGAAGATGCGTGGCAGATCGTTGAAAGTTGGGGCACATCGAACACACCAGCCATGGCTGAAGGTCGCGATATTGACAGTTACGATGTGATGGCCATTGAAGCTACAGATGAGGTTGAAGGCTGCGTCGAAGCCTATGAGAGCTTTGTAGCAACCGATATTTATGGTCATGACGTATCCATCGTTCGCAACAGACAGTACCGGCAGTATTTGGAGAATCGTGAGGGCGAAGGCTTGCTCGAAATTGACAACGATTCTGATCCATATGACATGTACTAGACATGCTCTACCTCTAATATGTGTTCAATTCAAGCTGACGTTGTACAATACGGACGATATCTGCAATATAATCTCCTACGATTGGCAGATTGAGGGCTCCCAGCACCTGTAACACATAAATGATGGTGGCCGCAAAAAAAGTAAAACCAATGGCGATCCCAACACCTCTTGCTGCGCCTGATAACAGGTTGAGCCCAATCAGTTTCCATGGCCGATTCAACAATTCCGTATATTGTGCAATACGTGAACGCTCAAGCTCGTTAGCGAGTCGGTTCGTCAGGGTATGGAGTTCCTCAATTTTGTCATTATCGCTGCGTGGTGGATTGGCTTGTGAAGCGGACGATGCCTGCTTGTCTTCATTCATGTGTTCGCTCAGTTCCTTTGGTATCATAGAGTAACTGCACAATAGAAATCATTGCCCATTTGCATAAAAACCAAACGAGCCAAGATACAGGGATTATTCCCTGAGTCTAAGGCTCGTTTGTCTATACTCTATATCCTTTCCTAAATGGAATAGAGATACTCTACTTCATTTAGGATCCATTTGTAACTTGAGTTCATCGATTCATCTGTATCAAAAGAGAATGGGGTTACACCTCGATATAAACGCCCATTGCTTTACCGCCAGCTTCAATGCGTTCCATAGCTTCATGGGTACCAAATGTGACTTCAGTAACGAGTACATTCTCACGCAGAACCTCATCAAATGCCTCGATTGCAGCCTGGAGCTCAGGATCAACATCCAGTGTCAGGCGTACTCTCTTCTCAATCGGCAGATCCAATTTTTTACGTGTGTCTTGTACGGAACGTACAACTTCACGTACCCAGCCTTCCTGTTCCAATGCAGTTGTGATCTCGGTGTTGAGTGCTACTGTAAGACCGTACCCCGATGCCGAAGCAAAACCGGACTTGGCTTGTTTCTCCACCAGCAGCTCTTCACTTGTCACCTGCAGTTCTTCTCCTTCCGGAGAAACCACATTCAGCACGCCTTCCGTCACCACTTTGCGTGTTTCATCCGCTGACATGCCTTTGAAGAAGTTCTGCAGGAAACCTACGTTCTTGCCATATTTTTTCCCCGCTACTTTCAGATTGAGTTTCAATGTGAAATCAACGAATTCGGCATCGTTATGCTCCGTACGGATACCTTTGACATTGATCTCATCCTTGATGATCTCTTCATAGCTCGCCAGATCAAATCCTTTATCAAGCGAAACGATTAACTCGGACAGCGGCTGGCGATTCTTGATACCTGTTTCGTTACGCACGTTACGAGCGAGTTCGACCACTCGGCGAGCTGTCTCCATATCCTGTTCGAGATCCAGATCGATCAACGCTTCATTAGCTGTCGGGTAATCTTCCATATGAACACTTTCACCTGTAGTCAAGTTCAGATAGATATCTTCCGCAAGCATTGGTGTGAATGGCGCAACCAGCTTGGCTGTGGTCACAAGCACCTCTGTAAGTGTGCGATATGCATCCAGTTTATCTTCGGTCAATCCACTTCCCCAGAAACGGTCACGGGAACGACGAATGTACCAGTTGCTCAGCTCATCGACGAAGGCTTCAATCGCTTTGGATGAATTCAGATAGTCATTGACGGACAGCGCCTTTTCCACAACGATGATCAGACTGTTCAGTCTTGACAGAATCCAGCGATCCAGCTTATGCGCTGAAGGCTTAAACGGATGTTCCTGTGGATCAAAACCATCAATGGTCGCGTACAACGTCAGGAATGCATGCGTGTTAACCAATGTATCCACCATTTTGGATTTCGCTTCACCCACAATGCCTTTGGAGAAACGTTTACTGTTCCACGGTGCACTGTCAGACAACAGAGCCCAACGGAACGCATCTGTACCATATTCTTCAATGACTTCCCATGGATCAATAACGTTACCTTTGGATTTCGACATCTTCTGACCGTTCTCATCCAATACGTGGCCTGTTGCCATAACCGCCTTGTAAGGTGCTTTGCCTGTCAAAAGAGTAGATACAGCCAGCAAGCTGTAGAACCAGCCACGTGTTTGGTCAATCCCTTCGCAGATCATATCCGCAGGGTATTGCTGTTCAAACGTTTCTTTATTTTCAAACGGATAGTGCTGCTGGGCAAATGGCATGGAACCACTGTCAAACCAGACATCAATCACTTCCGGAGTACGTTTCATCTCATATTTGCCACAGGAGCTGAGTACTTTGACTTCGTCTACGTATGGTTTGTGCAGTTCCAGGTTCTCTGGTACATCTCCAACGGCACGTGCACGCAGCTCAGCGATGCTGTGCGGAGCGAACTGTTCGCCAGTCTCTTCACATACCCAGATGTTCAGCGGTGTTCCCCAGTAGCGATCACGGCTGATGTTCCAATCCACCAGATCTTCCAGGAATTTTCCGAAACGTCCTTCACGAACGTGGCCTGGGTACCATTCCACTTCACTGTTGTTTGCAATCAGTTGATCCTTGATCGCTGTGGTTTGGATAAACCAGCTGTCCATTGCATAGTAGAGAAGCGGTGTATCACAACGCCAGCAGAATGGGTAGCTGTGCTCATATTTCTCTTTGCTGAACAGGCGGCCTTTCTCGGACAGACTTCTCACGATATCAATATCGCAATCCTTAACGAAGCGTCCCGCGAAATCGGTAACCTGTGTCACAAATTTACCTTCAAGGTCCACCATGTTGACAAAACTGATGCCATTCTCGCGGCATACCCGGTAATCGTCCTCACCATGTGCTGGAGCCATGTGTACAATCCCTGTACCACTTGCATCCGTTACAAAGCTTGCACCCAGAATGACGTTCGTTTTTTCAGCCTGCACGTAGTTGAATGGTGGATCATACGTTTTACCAACTAAATCAGAGCCTTTCAGTGCACCAATGACTTCATACTTGCCTTTCGAGTCCTTCATGACTTTTTCCACGAGATTGGTTGCCATGATATACACTTCTTCGCCCTGGCGTACACGAGAATAATCCATGTCCGGATTAACCGCGAGTGCAACGTGTGAAGGCAGTGTCCAAGGCGTAGTCGTCCAGGCAAGCACAAATTCGCCGCTGTCATCCAGCTTAAATTTGGCTGTGGCACTAAGATCTTTGACATCCTTGTACCCTTGGGCAACTTCATGGGAACTCAGGGTAGTCTGACAAGATGGACAGTATGGACTCACACGATGTCCGCGGTAGAGAAGTCCTTTTTCATGAATCGTAGCAAGGATATTCCATACACTCTCAATGTAATTGTTGTCCAGCGTGATGTACGGGTTATCCATATCTGTCCAGTAAGCAATACCTTCTGTCAGATCACGCCATTGCTGTTCATATTCAAATACGCTCGCTTTACATTCGTTGATGAATTTTTCCACGCCGTAATCTTCGATCTCCCACTTATGGGAAATGCCGAGCTTCTTCTGTACTCCAAGCTCAACAGGCAATCCATGCGTATCCCAGCCCGCTTTACGAACCACGCGGTAACCTTTCATCGTATTGTAACGTCCTACAAAGTCCTTAATAACGCGTCCCAGCACGTGACCGATATGCGGCTTGCCGTTTGCCGTTGGCGGTCCTTCGTAAAACACGAAATTCGGTTTGCCTTCACGGTTCTCGATTGATTTCTTAAACGTATTTTCCGTTTTCCACTTGTTTAGCATGCGTAGTTCTCTAGCGCGTGCTTTTTCTTTGACATCCACTCTTTGCATCATGATCTTCCTTTCAATAATTGGATTGTGGACCGTCCACAATTCACATTTTTGGACACAAAAAAACCCCATCCCTGGAAAGGGACGAGGTTGTGCTCGCGTTACCACCCTAATTCTGTTCATCACAAACCATATCCAATCACATGGGTATGCTTTGTCATTAACAGCACTTGTGCCCCGCTTCACTACAGCAGGGTGCCGATATAACGTTCGGCTTACGGTTTCGCTTACGCACGGCCATTCATCACCGCTTCAGCGTCACTTCTCCGGGGAGATATTCGGCTATAACTCATCCATTGGCTTGCACCAAACGCCAACTCTCTGAGGGATGAGATCATAACGTACTTGAACCCGTCATGGAATCATTATTCATTATGAATATAGTTATAGCCTCTTTAGAGTCAAAAGTCAACCGGGCAGTCAGACTAATAAATTTCCTTCATTTCCCGTTCACGATCACGGACTTCCTGTTCGCGACTCTCCAGTGCTTCCCATCCATCCTGGGACAGCAGTTCGAGCTGAGCTTCAACAAGCGTACGGAAACGCGCCCGGTAGATCGAAGCCTGCTTTTTCAGTTCTTCCACTTCCAAAGCAATCTTGCGGGATTTCGCCAAGGACTCGTTCACGATCCGGTCAGCATTTTTCTCTGCTTCCTTCACAATGAGCTGTGCTTCCTTCTTCGCATTGTTCTTCACATCGTCGGCTGCTTCCTGCGCTATGATAATCGTTTTGCTGAGCGTCTCTTCAATTGTAGCAAAATGATCCAGTTTCTCCTGAACGGACAGCAACTGATTGCTCAGCTCTTTGTTCTCGCGAATGACGCCTTCGTAATCTTTGATGACTTGATCCAGGAATTCATTGACTTCATCCTCGTCATACCCGCGCAAGCGTCGGGAAAATTCCTTGTTATGTATGTCCAGCGGCGTTAATGGCATGCTGTCCACCTCCTGTTAAAGTTCCTTCCCGTTCCGAGAAGGTTTGCAGCACATGGGTATCACCCAAAGGGTCGTATGCAAGATGTCATATAGCAGCTTGAACGACTTGCACTTGCAGAATCGACGTTCTGATTCCAATACGGTTATATCGACTTTGCACTTCAATGTATATCGGAAACAGCGAATGTTTTTTACACCTTTATCTTAAACATTTCGACAAGAAAACGGGTTTTCCTGCAATGCCGCTAAGCAAATTTGCCGATTTTTACACGACAACGTCCCTTTTTGGTCATCCCATCCTGTTCCAGCACCTTGAAACGGCCAAAACCTTGAATGGAGACCACGTCCCCGGCTTTCAGAGCTTTGGACGGATCTTCCTCGACTTTCCAATTTACCCGGCATCGGCCCGCTTTGATGGGAACTAGAACTTTACTGCGACTCAGTCGGTACACATCCGCACAAATTCCGTCCAGACGCAAGGATGCAACAGTGATATCCATCGTCTCCAGTTTGCTCTCCGACCACCTCATCTGATCCAGAGGAAGCAGCTCTGTAAACACATGAACCCGATGAACCTGGGTCAATTGAAGCGATAAAAAAGCGCCGGTCTCCGCTGCCACCACGGTGTGGCATCCGTCATCCAGCACTTGGATATCTCCGATCTTGCCGCGTTTCAGTCCAAGCCCGAGCAAGGCTCCCATGTAGTCCCCGTGCTCCAGCTCTGTAATTTTCTGATCATCTGACGTGATGCTAAGCACCTGCATACCCATATCCTCATCATCGAGATACCGATAATCTGGCGCAATCAGCGCACGTTTGCGTTCAGCTGCCTCGTAGCCTCCGTCCAGACGAATCTGGACGTCATTGCGACGATTGACAAGCGTTTGCAATATAAAGGCCTGTCTTGGGTCAAGAAAGTCCGTTAGCTTCATATCATGAAGCTTGCCAGCGCGTTCCACCCAATCCGAGGCTTTATCCACGAAGTCACGCTCATCATGGCTAAAATGTTCGTAAATTTCACCACTCATCTATGTTCACCCTACCCTATCAGAAGTAGCTGATGATCGAGAGCAAACCTGATCTCGCCAGTTGAAGAGTAATTAACGCAACGATTGGTGAGATGTCCAGCATGCCGAACAAAGGCGGAATGAAACGTCTGAAAGGACTCAGATAGGGTTCCACCAATTTGGCAAGCCACTCACCAATGACGCTCTCCCGCGCGTTCGGAAGCCACGACATCAATACATATCCAATAATCATGTAGAAATAAATCTCAAACAGGTAAAACACGACGACTTGAAGTTGATACAAAAGCGGCTCACCTCATTCTGTTGTAATCTTGCTCGCTGTCAGCCAGTATTTCCGTAATTGCTCCTTGAATTTCAACGGTATCCGGCGTACAGAGAAAAATGTTGCCGCCAATTTTAGAAATTCCCCCGCCCAGTGCGTAGACTGTCCCACTCAAAAAATCAATAACGCGCAGTGCCTGATCTTGGCGCACCCGCTGCAGGTTCACAACCACTGTACGATGTGAACGAAGGTGATCGGCAATTTCTTGAGCCTCGTCATAGGAACGCGGTTCATAAAGGACAACTTTAACATTTTTCTGGGAATGAATGCTCACAACATTATTCCCCCTTTGGTTTCTACGTTTATCTAGACTGGAGGTTTCAGCTTCCTGTTGTTCAGATTCAGCCTCCTCTTGTGCAGCCAAACGTTCGCGTTCCACAATCTCTTCCTCTTCTTGAAGACCAAGGAAATTCATGAATTTATTCATTACGCCCATCGTGAACCCTCCTCTTTTCCTACGAGAATTGATCCCAGCCGTACCCATGTTGCCCCTTCTTCAATCGCCACTTCAAAATCATTGGACATTCCCATCGATAGCTGAGTCAATGGTTCCGATGTCAGCGCTTGTCCATTCAAATGGTCTCTCAGCTCACGCAGTCCACGAAATACGGGACGCGTAAGCTCCGGATCCTCTTCGTGGGGAGCCATGGTCATCAGACCGACGACCTTCAAGTTGCTGAAGCTGCTGATCTCACGCAAAAATGAAATCGCCTGTTCGGGCTGCAATCCATATTTGCTCTCTTCACCCGAAATATTCACCTGCAAAAATGTTTCCACTTGTGTCCCCAGAGCAGCTGCCTTTTTGTCCAGCTCCTTGGCCAGAGACAAACGATCCAGTGAATGTATGTAGCGGAATTTGCCTATGACGTCTTTCACTTTGTTGGTCTGCAAGTGACCGATAAAATGCCATGTTCCTTGCTGACCAAATGCTTCCCACTTGGCTTGTGCATCCTGCCAGCGGTTCTCTCCAATATGCTCAAGGCCACTTTCCAGCACAGCGCCTGTCGTTTCAAGGGAGACGTACTTCGTGACCGCAATCACATTTACGTCTTCGCGCTGACGGCCACTGCGCTGGCATGCAGCTTCGATCTTCTGATTTACCTGTTGAATTCGCTCCTCCAATGACACAGAGGGTCACCTCTCTTCCAGCCCAATCCAGCTCGCCATTCTTCCGGTCGTTCCATTTTCCTTGCGATACGAGAAAAACAGTTCCGGGTGGCAGCTTGTACACCACGTTGTACATTCGATATGATCCGGCAATATTCCTGCTTTCATCATAATGTGTCGATTACATTCTTTCAAGTTTAACATCGTCTTTCCATTTCCAGACGAATGATATGCTCGGCCCTGCACAGAGTTGTTGTATTCATCATTACCCGGAGCAGATTCAAACCAAACCCGTACATGCTGCATAACTGCCTCATCCACTTCATAACAGCAATCCCCAATGGAAGGGCCTATAGCTGTCCGGATATCCTGTGCCCGGCTTCCATATTCCCGTTCCATCGTTTCAACCATTGACTGGGCAATGCCGGCAACGGTCCCTTTCCACCCCGCATGAGCAAGCCCCACGGCTTGTTGCATCGGGTCGTAGAAATATAGCGGAACACAATCCGCATAAAAGGAAGTAAGCAGCACACCAGGTACATTGGTGACCAAGCCATCCGTGTCCTGCAGCGCTGACTGTCGATCCATCAGACCTCTACCTCGATCCTCAGCTCGTATAACGGCTACATGTTTGCCATGGACCTGTTCACCACACGTCCAGGCGCTCACCGAGAAACCAAGCTTTTCGGCCACCAGACGACGATTTGCCAAAACGTCTGAAGGATCATCGCCAACATGATAAGCGCAGTTTAGAGTGGCATAGGGTTTACTGCCCACCCCTCCCTCTCTTGTGGTAAACCCTGCCGTCATTCGGTTGAACTGTTCTCTCCACGGCTCCACATATAATAACAACGGATCTGGGCTTCCATTCACCACTTGATCTTCAGTCCGTTCGAAAAGTTGTTTATTCAGAACAAAGGGTTCCATTTTATCACCTCACAGCTTCCAGTGTACCAAATGAGCCACGTTCTGTCTTGATTATATCGTTCGACGCTGGCTTCGGTCCAATCGTTCCAGGCGTTCAACCCGCTCCACACGGCTGCTTTGCTGTTCATCATACATCTTTGCTTCGCGATCTCGCTCATCGTAGCTCGTTTCCCTGACTTCATCCAGTTTAACCAAAATAACATCCGAACCGATCTTAACAATGTTCCTCCAGGGAATAACCAGATCCGTTCCGCCCCCGAACAACCCCATGAACCGGCTGTAACCGGGTACCACGATGGCTTCGATTCGTCCCTGCTTTAGATCCAGTTCCAGATCACTAATCTGCCCCAGACGTTTGCCATCCGTGATGTTAATGACATCCTTTGTCTGAAAATCCGAGATCTTCATCCCTCTTTGTGCCGACTCACTTGCGTTTACTTTCATCTGTCGCTCGCCCCCCGCCTAGTCCGCTTATACCGTTCAACGCTTCTATACAATATATGTTTTATAGGCGAAAAATGTCCTGTTTTTCGGGGTATCCCTGAAATTAGTACAGCTTAATCCGAAACTGGGCGTTCTCTTTAAAGCCGCTCATTCGATCGCAGTTCTCTCCAGAGCTAATCGTATGTCTTTAAAAATAGAAAAAGACGACCAACGGATTTCAACCGTTAGACCGTCCTTGTGAATGAAGTGATGTTACGTCTTCACATGTTTCTGCATCTGCTGTATTGCCGATTTTTCCAGACGGGATACCTGAGCTTGGGAAATTCCAATCTCATCGGCAACTTCCATCTGTGTTTTGCCTTCAAAAAACCGCATGGACAGAATCATTTTCTCCCGCTGTCCGAGACGATGCATGGCCTCGCGCAGTGCAATTTCCTCAATCCACGACACATCCTTGTTTTTGTCATCACTGATCTGGTCCATCACATAGATTGGATCTCCACCGTCATGATAGATGGGTTCGAATAGTGATACCGGATCTTGAATGGCATCCAGTGCAAAAACTACATCTTCCTTGGGCACGTTCAATGCTTCGGAAATTTCGAATATAGTCGGTTCACGAGAATTTTTGTTGGTCAGACTGTCGCGAACCTGAAGCGCCTTATATGCGATGTCCCGTAATGATCGGGATACCCGGATCGGGTTATTGTCACGCAGATAACGACGGATCTCACCGATAATCATCGGTACTGCGTACGTTGAAAATTTGACATTCTGGGATAAATCAAAATTATCAATGGCTTTCATCAGGCCGATACAACCAACCTGGAACAGATCATCGACAAACTCCCCCCGATTGTTAAAGCGCTGAATGACACTGAGTACAAGCCGCAGGTTGCCATTCACTAATTTCTCTCTTGCTGAGCGATCATGGTGCTGCTGTAGGGAATGAAACAATTCCCGCATTTCTGTGTTGGTGAGGACAGGCAATTTTGCGGTGTCCACGCCACAAATCTCGACTTTGTTTCGGGTCATCGTGATTTACCTCCCAAGGAGAAACATTAATGTACATTATCTCCGGGGCAGGCTTTTTTATTCGTCCCTGGCATCCTTGCCATTAATACCCATTATATTAAAAGCACAAGATCAGACCATCTTATTAAACTCCTTGCGGAGTCTTTTAATGATTCTTTTTTCCAGACGAGAGATGTAGGATTGGGAGATTCCAAGCAAATCTGCGACATCTTTTTGTGTCTTTTCCTCCCCGTCCGTCAAGCCAAAGCGAAGCTCCATAATCATCCGCTCACGTTCGGTCAATTTTTCCAAGGCCTTATGGAGAAGCTTCCGATCTACCTGCTCTTCAATATTTCGATAGATTGTATCGTTCTCGGTACCCAGAACATCCGATAATAATAGCTCATTTCCATCCCAGTCAATGTTGAGTGGTTCATCAAAAGAAACTTCTGTCCGAATTTTGCTGTTACGCCGCAGGTACATCAATATTTCATTTTCAATGCATCGCGAGGCATATGTCGCCAGCTTGATTTTCTTTTCCGGATCAAACGTATTGACAGCCTTGATGAGCCCGATAGCTCCAATGGAAACCAGATCCTCAATGTTAATGCCTGTGTTTTCAAACTTGCGAGCGATGTACACGACCAGGCGAAGGTTTCGTTCAATCAGCATGGCGCGAATTGCAGCATCCCCTGAAGAGAGCTTTTGCAGCAAAAATTCCTCTTCTTCCCGCGTTAGTGGAGGCGGCAGGGCTTCACTGCCTCCAATATAATAGATCTCCTCACTCTTCAAACCAAGCAGAAATAACAGACGGTAATACTGCAGCTGCGCCACCAGTTTCCATTTCACAAGCATGTACGTTCCTCCTATACCACATTCAGCGGCTTTTCTGTTGCTCCCGCAGAGAGAGCCGTAGACTGCGCAGAGGCAGCGTCTTGCACAAGCTCAGGGTGAATGACCGCGCGGTACTTTCCTTCTGACGACAACACTCCGCCATCCAGCCCGATTAGTACTTTGGTTGTCTCATAACTCAGTTGATCCAATGTCACTCTCACCAGATCAGGCTTGATTGCCAGCATAAATGCCGTCCCCTTGTTGATACCACGATAGGGTACCAGTCTTAGTCGACCCTGCCAGCGAAAATCCTCCTGATCCAGCTCCATAATGAGGTTGTCCGGTGCTTCTTCCTTCAACCGGCCTTTCCAGGAAGCAGGCAGCATGTCTTGCCACAGTGAAACCTCCATCACCATAACCGGCAGACGGGAAAGAGGGTCCGTGAGTTGATTACCGGTATCGACAAGGCCTGTACAAGAAATAGTTACATCATCGATATAAACCAGCACTTGTCCCAGATAGGTTGTCATACGGTCTGATTTGCGCTTGGAACTTTGCACGGCTTTGAATAAAAACAGCACAGCAAAGAATACGATAAAAGTAAACCAGAAGGCGATCTTCAGATCAAAAGACATTCCGCCCGAGGCTGTATACCAAATTCCGTTAAACAGCTCGCCCGAACTCTGAAGCATGTAGTGTATACCTAAAATGCCTCCGGCAGCGACGAAGTTAATGACATAGAAGGTACCCAAATTCCTCAGAAACACCTGGAGGCCCTTAAAACCAAAAGCGATAAACAACATGACGAGTGACAAACCAAACTTGATCAAAAAGGTAAACATAAAATCAAACTCCGGTACAAACATCATAACGACATAGAGGGCGCCCACAATGGAAGACAGCAGCCATCTCCACCAAACCAGCTTCGTTTTGCGCATCCAGGCTGTAAGTCCGATGAGTGCACCGTCAATACACAGGTTTGTCAAAAAAATAAGATCAACATAAACGACCAACTCTTCACCTGCCTCGTACCAAATATCGGTATAGCGCTGTTCCGATATTCTATGAGCATACACACAAGTATAAGGAGCTTCCTGTTCAAAGTCTGTCTAATCATGGGGGTGTCGTCTCAACTTTTTTTGTCGTAATTCCTCGTGACCCTTGTTCAGAATTTGTTCATTTCTGTTTGATATGCTGTAGATAGAAAAACAGAAAAACCCGGTTTCTCCATAAGGAGAACCGGGTTTGAAGTTAAATATGAGTGCTGCTTAATCGTTATTGTTATTGCGTGAGCGATTGCGCAAAAATGTCGGAATATCCAGCTGATCACTGCTCGGTTGGTTCCCGAACGGGCGAAGATTAGGCGAGCGATTCTCAGCAGGCTCACTCGTTGGTACCGGTTTGCGTCCTGGTGGTGGTGAGACAGGCTTGTCTTCAAAACCAGTAGCAATAACCGTAACCTTGATTTCTTCTTTCAGATTTTCATCAATGATGGCACCGAAGATCATGTTCACTTCCGGATCGGATGCCGATGTAACGATCTCGGCAGCTTCATTCACTTCATAAAGTGACAGGTTGATGCCACCTGTGATGTTCATGATAACCCCACGAGCACCTTCAATGGACGTTTCCAGCAATGGGCTCATAATCGCTTTGCGAGCAGCCTCAGCCGCACGATTTTCACCTGTTGCTTCTCCGATTCCCATCAAAGCAGATCCGCGTTCAGTCATAATGGTTTTTACGTCTGCAAAGTCAAGGTTGATCAGACCCGGTACAGCGATCAGATCCGAGATACCTTGTACTGCTTGACGAAGTACGTTATCTGCTTGACGGAACGCCTCAAGCATCGGCGTCTTTTTATCTACGATTTCAAGCAAGCGGTCATTCGGAATGACAATCAGCGTATCCACTTTTTCCTTGAGAGCTTCAATCCCTTGCTCTGCATGGCTGGAACGTTTGCGTCCTTCGAAAGTGAATGGCCGTGTAACCACACCTACGGTAAGCGCACCGCACTCTTTGGCAATCTCAGCGATGACTGGAGCTGCACCTGTACCTGTACCACCGCCCATACCGGCAGTTACAAATACCATGTCCGCCCCTTTCAATGTGTTCATGATCAAATCGCGGGATTCTTCGGCTGCTTTTTTACCTACATCCGGGTTGGCACCTGCGCCAAGACCACGGGTCAGTTTATCACCGATTTGCAGTTTATGTTCGGATTTCGCCAGATGCAATGCTTGAGCATCCGTATTCACCGTTATAAATTCTACACCTTGTACACCATTTTCAATCATACGGTTGACTGCATTGCTTCCGCCGCCGCCTACACCGATGACTTTTATTTGAGCCAAGCTCTCCATCTCGAAATCAAATTCCAACATATTATTCCATCTCCCCCTCAATGTGCATGGATGGCCCGTCCAATTTTTGATTGAACCGAATCAATTTCATATATCGACGAACGAAGGCGTATATATTAATACCAGCGCATTCAGACGGCTTCTAGAAGTATGAAATAGATTCAACCTGTTATATAAATTCGCTGAACATATTTTTCAGCCGTTCGAACAAACCCGGTTTTTGCTCCGATTCCGGAGACGCACTCGGCTTAACACGGTTGGTCGGTTTCTTGTTGTTGTTATTATTATTGTTGCTGCCACCGCCGCTGCTTACCGATGGACGAATGCGCAAACTGCGAATTACACTGTGCAAAATGCCGACACCGCTTGTGTAGCCCGGGTCGCGAACACCGATGTAATCCGGAACAGCAATTCGTACCGATGCAGCAAGCTCATGCTGAGCTACTTGCAGAACCCCTGGCATAGAGACAGTTCCTCCCGTTAGTATATAACCTCCGGGAAGCTCCGTGTAACCGAGGCGCTTCACTTCTTGGGAAATCATCTGGAATATTTCCTGAACACGCGGTTCGATAATAGCAGCAAGGTCCTCCTGCGAGAATTCCTTGTCCACATTGCTGCCGATTCGCGTGACTTTGAACATGACGTCAGCCGCAGCATCATCAAGCCATGCGCAGCCATATTTCAGCTTCACCTTTTCGGCTTGATCTGTTAAGGTACGCAATCCATACGCAATATCGTTGGTAACAAATTCGCCACCGATCGGCAGGGTTGACGTTGCAACAAGACTGTCTTCCTCAAAGACAGCGATGGTTGTTGCACCTGCTCCAATATCAACAAGAACAGATCCCATCGTTTTTTCGTCCTTAGATAAAGCAAGCTGACCTGCTCCAAGTGACATGAGCACCAGATCGCTTACCTTCAGACCCGCTTTTTCCACGCAGCGCAAAAGATTATGTATCGCGGTTTTTGCACCCGTTATGATTGTTGCCTCAACTTCCAGTCGAACTCCAATCATACCCCGGGGATCCTGTATGCCCTCCAAGCCGTCTACAACGTACTGCTTGGCGACAACATCAATAATTTCCCGTTCCGGCGGAACCGCAATCACCTCGGCTGCTTTCAACACCCGTTCCATGTCTTCTTCTCCGATTTCACGATCCTCGTTAGACACTGCCACGACGCCGTGACTGCTCATCAGTCCGATATGATTTCCTGAGATTCCAACATATACTTCGGATATTTGAATACCTACCATACGTTCAGCATGATCCACTGCATTGCGGATCGACTGCACCGTCTGATCGATATCTACGATTACACCTTTGCGAATTCCCTCCGAGTCGGCAGATCCAACTCCAATAATATTAAAGGTTCCATTATTAATTTCCCCAATAATAGCGCGAATTTTGGATGTACCGATGTCCAAACTAACAATGATGTCATTGTTGCTCAAGTCTGTGGCACCTCCTGACTCCAATAGTAAAATTACGTTCGGGTTTAAACACTCTTAAAACATATTCAACACACGTTAGGCTTTCCCTCTTTTTTCTACAATTTTTTTGGGTGCCAAGATCTGGTTGTGAGACATAAAACCTTGAAGAAAAAAGAAGGAGACAACTGATGTGCCATAAGTTCAAGTGTATCATTTTTTCTCCGTCTCAGAAAGAACAACTTTCACGGATGAAACAGGGTCAAACCCCGACCCTGCTTGGACTTTTCATTAACTGCCATACATGATTAGCAAGAGGATCAGGGCGTTGCACCTGGCTCTTCACCATCTTCTGGGTCATCTGCGATAAAAGGCACGTACGTGTCTGCCTCAAGCATCGTGATTTTCCCTGGCCGCTCCGTCTCAATAACCTGATTCAAGTACTCCACCTTATCCGGCAGCTTGGAGATCGTGGTAATCACTTCAAACTGTGATTTGGTATACAACCGGATCTGATCCGGAAACGAAGGCGTAGGGTTAGGAATAATCTCCGATATATCCGTTGTCAATTCGTTTGGAATTTTGGCAAGCGTCTCACTCAATTGTTCTTTGAGCGGATCATCTGCTTTCCACTGTGTCAGAATGGGCTTCTCTACAGCAATTCCGATATTGGCCGGAACATTCAAGCTTGTCCCACTGGCCAGGATCGCCTGGAGTGTACCATCCGCTCCCAGTTCGTAAGCAACAGTCGGATACTCCTGAACCTTAATATGAACGATCCCCGGAAACTGTTTATCCACTGTCACATTCGCTACCGCTTTGAACGTCTTCAAACGCTCAATGACCTCAGCGGAGCTTGTCCCAAAAAACTGATCGCCTTCCTTCAAACCACTTTTCTCCAGCAGTTCGGAAGTTGTCGTGTATACATTACCCGTAATCTCAATGCTCGAAATCCGGCTCATGGAAGAGCGGAAGAACAGCACGGCAAGCAATACAATAAAAAGAAGTAACAGAATAAGAACAAGTTTACGGCTCGTGTTTCCTTTAGGCCGATTCTTCTTCAGAACCGGAATTTGACTTTTAGGCATAGGTCGCGCTCCACAAAGCCTTCGGTCCCCTCCCACAGCATTCTGAAGAAGGGGACTCAAAGGACGTTAATTGGCAAAATCCAGCTGTTTCGAAACGGGGGACTGTCGCTCAACCGAAGCTCCAAGGCTCTGGAATAACTTCTCGATGCGGTCGTACCCTCTGTCAATATGATGCACTTGCTCAACAACCGTTTTCCCCTGGGCAGCAAGGCCAGCAATAACCAGAGCTGCACCTGCACGCAGGTCGGTTGCTTCAACTGTAGCTCCGTACAAACGCGGGACTCCTCGGATAAAGGCTGCATTCAGATCGACCGAAATATCTGCACCCATGACGTTAAGTTCATCCACGTGCTTGAAGCGTCCCTCAAATACCGTCTCCTTCATTACACTGAACCCATCGGCCAAACTGAGCAGGACCATGATTTGCGACTGCAGGTCCGTCGGAAACGAAGGGTACGGTGATGTTACAATGCGATCCACAGATTTGGGACGGCTCATACAGCTCACCGTCATTATATCATTGCAGACCGTGATTTGAACACCAGTGCGCTTCAACACATGTATAAGGGAAGTAAGGTGTGCCGGGTTGCAGTGTGTCAGGGTAACATTACCTCTTGTCGCTGCTGCTGCAATCATGACGGTGCCGGCCACGATCCGATCAGGTATGATCTCGTAGGAACAAGGCTTCAGTTTCTCCACACCGTTAATCGTAATTGTATCGGTGCCGGCTCCAATTATACTTGCACCCATCGCGTTGAGAAAATGCTGCAAGTCCTGAATCTCAGGTTCTCTGGCTGCATTGAATATCGTTGTTGTGCCCTCAGCCGTAACGGCAGCCATCATGATATTTTCCGTGGCACCCACACTTGGGAAGTCCAGATGAATATCCGTGCCCACCAGCTTACGGCCCCGACAGATAATCTGTTGATCAAGCTCTTCAATTGATGCTCCGAGCGCTTCCAGGCCCCGGAGGTGAAGATCAATCTTGCGTTCTCCGATGGCACAACCACCTGGCTGGTATACGGATACTTGCCCAAACTTAGCCAGCAATGGCCCCATCAAGAAAATGGAAGAGCGCATCTGTTTCATCAGATCCTCAGGCACATCATATGACCGGATGGACGATGTATCAATCGTCACTGTTCCCTCTTCATGCCGACACGTGCATCCAAGCCGTTCCAGGATATACAGCATTACTTCAATGTCCAGCAAGTGTGGAACGTTGTGCAGCGTGACTTCTCCATCTGCCAACAAACTTGCAGCCATGATTGGTAAAGCGGCATTTTTTGCTCCATGGATGCGTATGGATCCTGAGAGGGGTTTCCCGCCTTCAATCACCAATTTGTCCAATGTATCACCTCCGGGGTTTACCGCTCACCCACTGGAAAGACTTCCGGTACCAGGTTATACCGTTTTGAGATGATATAGTTGCTCTGAATTTGCTGCATAAGGGTGATAACGTCCTCTGCTGTAGCTTGGCTGGACTGACAATCAAATTGGCATGCAAGGTGGATACCTGTAGGCCTCCCGTGTTTACCCTTTGACGCTGCTGTTTGAAACAGCCGGGCCGCTCGGTCACTGGGCGGATTTCGGAGTACGCTGCCTGCGTACGCATATGAAGTGGCAAAAACGTCTATGATTTTGGCAAGCCCCATCACTTCCGAAACGACTTTGCGTTCATTATGCCAAACTGAATATACAGCTTCTGGCACAACGCCTCTCCGTTAATGCATCACAGAGTGGTAATACGCAAATTCCCTGTCCTCCTTGCTGTAACGTACCCATTCGCCTGTCTCCAGCACAATCTCAGCGGATTGAAATATGCGTGACACATCCGATCCATAAGCACCAGCGTTAAATGTACACAACTTCTGCCCGCAGGACCCACTTCTTTTGGTACTAACCACAATCACCTTTGGATAGCATGGAATGCTTCTGCCGTTACGCATAAATCATGCTGCTCAACAACCATAGAAGTATCCCCTGCTATACGACAAAAACCGTGATGCGGCGCCTTGGAACGATTGTCACAATTTATACGGTATCTTATGTCAGTCCTGCCTTGTGTGTGACAATCGCCCAGAACACACTTTACCTGCGTACAGCAAGCCTTTGAATCTCCTTCACCAGCACCTCGGCTGCATCCGGCTTGCCAAGTTCCCGAGATGCTGCGGCCATGCGTTTGCGGGCCGCTTCATCATTCATGATGCGGGCAATAGCCTCATATAGCGCTTTTCCCGACAGATCCTTCTCCAGCATCGTGACAGAAGCTCCGCCACCTTCCAGTGTACGCGCATTCGCTTCCTGATGATTATTCGTCACGTTAGGTGACGGTATCAGAATGGAAGGAATGCCAAGCGATGTAATTTCGGCGAGGAATGACGCTCCTGCACGATTCACAATCAATGAGGTACAGGCGAGAACTTCCGGCATATTATGCACATAAGGAAGCACATGCAAGTGGTTTGGCATCGTTCCAAGTGAACTGCGTATGGCTTCTCGTGTTTCGTCAAAATAGGATTCACCTGTAACATAAACGACGTGTACATCATCCAGCTTCTCCAGCATGGGAGCCATGTCCACCATCGCTTTATTGATGGCCTTAGCCCCGCGGCTGCCTCCAACAACCAGCACAACCCGGCTGTCCATTGGCACGCCCAGTGTGGCAAAGCCTCGATCACGGCTGGCCTTGGCAACCGTGGTTGCCCTCGGATTACCCGTGTACACTACTCTTTTCGCTCCCGAGAAAGCCTTCTCTGAACCTTCGAAGCTAACTGCAACGGTATCCACATAACGAGTAAGGAACTTGTTGGTTAAGCCAGGGATCGCATTTTGTTCATGAATGACACTTGGAATCCCTAGTTTGGCAGCTGCATAAACCACAGGTCCACATACATAGCCGCCTGTCCCGATCACCACATCAGGTTTGAATTCCTTCAGCATTTTCTTCGATTTTCGGACGCCCTGAATAAAGCGCATAACGGTCTTCAGATTGTCCACGGACAACTTCCGTCGGAATCCTGTGATATCAATGGATTGAAAAGGAATGTTCTCCTGTGGCACTAACTTGCTCTCCAATCCACGGGTTCC
The DNA here is from genome assembly GCF_002272715.1 of Paenibacillus sp. 7516. Classification (NCBI taxonomy): domain Bacteria; kingdom Bacillati; phylum Bacillota; class Bacilli; order Caryophanales; family Paenibacillaceae; genus Paenibacillus; species Paenibacillus sp. 7516. The sequence goes on along the minus strand of NZ_NPBI01000020.1, from coordinate 477,313 downwards.
TCCAATATATAAAAATGTCGAGTCGGGATTCTCCGCCTCACATTGTCTTGCTATGGCAACGGCCGGATAGATATGTCCACCGGTACCGCCGCCGCTTAGTACGACTCGCATCGCATAGTCACCTCGCATAACGTGATAAGTTTAACAGTATCCCTAGTGCTGTCAGCATCAAGGTCAGAGATGATCCGCCATAACTGATCAGCGGAAGGGTTATTCCGGTAACGGGCATGAGCCCGATGACTACGCCGATATTGATTATGACTTGTACAGCCACCATGCCGATAATGCCTACACCCAGCAAACTGCCAAAAGCATCCGGTACTGTCATCGCTACTCGCATACCTCTCCAAACCAGCACCAGGAACAATAGAAGTACAATGAGTCCGCCAATAAACCCGAGCTCTTCAGCCAATATGGAAAAAATGAAATCCGTTTGTGGTTCGGGCACATAGCTGTATTTTTGCCGGCTCATCCCAAGGCCCAGACCTGCCAGGCCACCCGGTCCGATTGCGTACAACGATTGTATGATTTGATAGCCGGCTCCAAGCGGATCGGACCATGGGTCTAGAAAAGCTGTTATTCGCTTCAGTCGGTAGGGAGCAGCTGCAATCAACGCGGCAAATCCCACAGCTCCGCCAAGAGCAAGCAGCAGCAAATGTTTCATTCTCGCGCCTGCCGTAAAAATAATCAGCATGGATGCGCCCATCATGACGGTGCCTGTCCCCAAATCGGGCTGCAGCATAATAATGCCGAAGGCGAGACCTATCAAACCAAGCGGGGGCAACAATCCGGTTGTGAATGTTTTGATTTTCCCCGGTTCCTTGCTCAGCCAGTGAGCCAAAAACAAAATCATGCCCAGCTTCATGAATTCAGAGGGCTGAATGCCGAACGATCCAATGCCGAGCCAGCTTCGTGCTCCGCCGCGGACCACACCGATCCCGGGAATTAACACCGCAATCAGCATAATAAAACAGGCGATCAATATCGGTTTCGCATATTTCCGCCAGACCCGGTAATCCACATTGGCTGTGACAAACATGGCAGCCAGTCCGAGTCCAGCAAATAACAACTGTCTTTTGACAAAATAAAATGAATCGCCATAGTCATGAAAAGCAAGCACCGAGCCCGCACTATAGACCATAATAATGCCGATGGCAAGCAATGCCACAATACAAATCAGGAGCCAGATATCCGGCGCCGGTCGCGTCTGTTTCATCAGGAGGCCACCCCTTGCATGGAAGTAGGGGCTTTTCCACCCCCCTACTTACAAGTTATGCGCCGCCTCTTTAAAAATGCGTCCCCGCTCCTCATAAGAAGCAAACATGTCCCAACTTGCACACGCCGGTGAGAGCAAGACTATATCACCAGGCGCTGCAAGCCGCGACGCTTCCTGCACTGCAGCGGTTAACGTCTGGGCAGCATCCTCCTCATTATCGACGACCTTAATTTGCTTTAATCCCGCCAGTTCCGCGACCTTGGCGATTTTCTCCCGTGTTTCGCCGAGAGCCACAACTGCTTTTACCCGTTCCTGGAACAAGGGGAGCAGCTCCATCATGTCTGAACCCCGATCCAGTCCTCCGGCGATCAGCACGACCGGAGCCTTGAAGGAATTCAATGCCATCACGGTTGCCTTCGAATTGGTAGCCTTGGAATTGTTATAGTACTTGGCACCATTGTGCTCCAGAACATACTCCAAACGGTGCTCAACCGCTTTGAATTCGGACAGGGGTACATCAAGTACAGCCGGATCGGCACCTGCCGCTACTGCAATGGCTACCGCAGCCAGGGCGTTCCCAACATTAAATTGTCCTGGTATTCCAATGTTATCAACGTCTATAACGATGTGGTGGTTTCCTTGGCCGTCGGCATATACCACCTGGCGTTTCACATCATCCTCTTCTCCATCCACGTAAGGAGGATCGGCGTATACGCCTGCTTCCAGCTTCTCAGTCATGGAGAACGGAAGCAGCCTGCTTTTAATATAAGGAACCAACTCCCGGCATACAGGATCATCCCAGTTCAGCACGGCTACATCATCGGGAAGCTGATTGGCAAAAATTTTAGCTTTGGAAGCGACATAGTCATCCATATCCCCATGATAATCCAGATGCGTTTCTGTAACGTTAAGCAGACTTGCAATCCGGGGACGGAAATGAACAGTTCCCTTAAGCTGGAAACTACTGAGTTCAACGACCATCCAGTTATCGGCCGTAGCTTGTTCTGCTGCCTCGCTTAGTGGCGTACCAATATTGCCGGCAACAATCGGGTTCAAGCCTGCATGCTCCAGCATTTTGCCAACCCATGTTGTAGTCGTTGTTTTCCCGTTGGAACCTGTAATCCCGATCATCGGTGCTGCACAGAGGTGGTAAGCCACTTCCACTTCCGTAACAACCTCAATTCCGAGGGAAAGAGCCTGCTGTACTGGTGGCGCCTGATAAGGGATGCCCGGGTTTTTAACCACAAGCTTCACACCCTCATGAATCAGATCATCGGGATGGCCCCCGCATACAACAGAAATTCCCAAAGCCTCCAATTCGGATGCTTCGGGACACTGTTCCCTCTCTTTTTTATCATTCACTGTGACTTTCGCTCCCGCACGGTCCAGCACCTTGGCAACTTGCACGCCACTCTTTGCCAGTCCGAGCACAACAACCTGTTGACCGCGATATGATTCAGGATGGTTCATGATTTACAACCCCTTGTTGAGATAAAGTCCGAGCGCAGCCAAAATAGCACCGACTGCCCAAAAAGTAATAACAACCCGCCATTCCGACCATCCGCTTAATTCGAAGTGGTGGTGAATAGGACTCATTTTGAATACACGCTTGCCCCGGGTCTTGAACGATACCACTTGAATAATAACGGATAGAATCTCGATGACGAACACACCACCAATGATTACAAAAAGAAGCTCCGTCTTCGTAACAATGGCTACGGCACCAATGGCACCACCAATACCTAGTGAGCCCGTGTCTCCCATAAACACTTTGGCCGGATGCGCATTGTATACAAGAAAACCAAGCACAGCCCCAATCATGGCTGCTGCACATACCGCTGCCGGCATAGACGTCGCCTGCATAGCTACGATGGCAAACGCCCCAAACGCAATAGCACTGATTCCGGACAGCAAACCATCCAGTCCATCCGTAAAGTTAACGGCATTGGTGATCGCGAGCATCATGAACACCACAAACGGATAATAGAACCACCCCGTCCAATCGAAGGAGACGGATGTTCCGGGAATCGAGATGGCTGTGCTGTGCCCATTCTGAATGAGCAAGAAACACATTACGGCACTGAAAAACAGTTGCCCCAGCATCTTTTGTCTGGCGGTCAGTCCCAAAGAACGTTTGAATACAATTTTGATATAGTCATCCAGGAAACCGATCAGTCCAAAACCGAGCGTAGCCACGAGCAGGACATAGAAATCCGTATTCTTGACTGCTGAAAACTTCAAAAAGGCTAATGTAAATGCAAGCAGGATCACAACCCCGCCCATCGTCGGAGTCCCGCTCTTTTTCAGATGGCTCTGCGGCCCGTCTTCCCGAACCTGCTGCCCGAATTTCATTCGGCGAAGTAATGGAATCAATAGCGGTGCGGCAATCACCGCCAAAATAAATGAAACGCCGATTGTTAACAGTAATACCTGAAAATCCATGGGTTCACCCCTCTAGTCTACTCAATTCTGTAATGATGCTATTTTTAGTGATTCGACCACGTCCTCCAGCTTCATGCCCCGGGAGGCTTTGAACAAAACGACGTCTCTGGGATGCAATTTTTCCAGCAGGTAACGGGTCATCTCTTCCTTGTTTTCAAATGCATGTACGGCTTCTGCAGGCATGTGCAGTTTTGCACCTTCAGCTATATTCACCGATAACGGTCCATAGGTTAGCACCAAGTCCATTTTCCCTGGCGTAATATACTCTCCGATGCCACGGTGAAGCTCCTGTTCCTGAGGTCCAAGTTCCAACATGTCTCCAAGTACCGCTACTCGAGAACGATAGCCTTTGAGTCCTTCAAGCACATCAATAGCTGCTTTCATCGACGTTGGACTTGCATTGTAGGCATCATTAAGCATCGTCAGTCCGCTGACTCCTTGAATTACCTCAATGCGCATGCCCGTCAGTTTCAAGCTGGATAGCCCGGAAGCAATCTGTTCGGCTGTTACACCAAAGTGACGTGCAACTGCAAGTGCAGCCAGACAGTTAACGACATTGTGTGTACCAAGCAGAGGAAGCGTAAGTGCTTGTTCCCCCAACTGTTTTGTCGTGAAAACAACACCGTTCTGAGCATTCATGAGTCCTGTCGGGTAATCATCATTGTCTGTCTGAAGTCCAAATGTAAATCGTTTCATTCCCTCGGGCTGCTTCGTTTCCGCTTCAGCCAGAACCTGCTTAATCAACGGCTCGTCTCCGTTATAAATTAACAGGCCGCCTGGTTTCATGCCTGCAGCAATTTCGGCTTTTGCTCTGGCAATCTCCAGCCTGGAGCCAAGCTGCAGCAGATGGGATTCACCAATATTCGTAATAATGGCGATATCCGGCTGAGCAATCAAAGACAATGCCTCGATTTCTCTGCGGCCGCTCATGCCCATTTCCAGAATCACAATCTCGGTATCTTGTTCCATACTTAGCACTGTAAGAGGAAGCCCGATATGATTGTTGAAGTTGCCCTGCGTCTTATGCACCTTGAAGGTGGTAGAGAGAATGGCATCCACAATGTCCTTGGTTGTTGTTTTGCCATTGCTGCCGGTAATGCCCACCACGGAAGTTTGGCTCTCAGCCAGATAAGCAGATGCAAGCCCCTGCAGGGCTGCCAGCGTGTCTTCAACGACGATGACTGCTCCTTCCTGAGGGGGAACACCATGATCATTTTGCCATAACGCCCCTGCGGCTCCCTTTTCTAAACAGGCTTGCACAAATTCGTGTCCGTCAAACCTCTCGCCGACAAGCGGGATAAACAAACTGCCTTCTACTGGCTTGCGTGAATCCGTAAATACACCTTCAACGCGGATGTCTCCGTAAGCAGTGTAGTCGTTTAGTGTTCCTCCGCACATTTCGGCCAATTGCGCTAATGTTCTTTTTATCAATTGGATTTGCCCCTTATCGCCTCTTTGGCTATGATCCGATCATCGAAATCCGTTTTGGTTGTTCCGATAATTTGATAGGTCTCATGACCCTTGCCCGCAATCAATACTACATCGGCTGGGCTTGCCATTTCAATAGCTTCATGTATTGCCTGACGACGATCTACGACCATGAGATAACGATCAGATGGTACGCCTTCTTCTACCAGACCTACTTCAATATCTTTGAGAATCAGATCCGGATCCTCCGTGCGTGGATTGTCAGAAGTTACAAATACAATGTCACTATACTTCGCTGCAATTTTCCCCATTAATGGACGTTTGGTCCGATCCCGGTCTCCCCCACATCCGAATACACAGATGACTCGCCCTTCGGCAAACTCTTTTACCGTTCGCAATACGTTTTCCAAGCCGTCCGGTGTATGAGCGTAGTCCACAATAACAGCAAATGACTGACCTTCGTCTACGGCTTCAACACGTCCATCCACACCAGGAACCGTCTCAAGACTGCGTTTAATCTCTTCCAAGGGTACCCCTTCAACAAGTGCAGCAGAGATAGCTGCCATGGCGTTATATACGTTGAATTTCCCCACCATGCGCAAGTTAATGTCTGTACTGCCTGCGAATGTATCCACATGGAAAGACGTGCCCTGCGATGTAATCGAGATGTTGGATGCCCGTACATCAGCATTATCTTCCATGCCATATGTAATGACTTCAGCTGCAGTCACGGATTTGAAATAATTGGCCGATGGATCATCAGCGTTAATGACCGCAAATTTGCGACGGGAGGCATCCTCTGCAAACTCGTTGCCAAGTCTTGCAAAGAAAAGGCCTTTTGCTGCGCGGTACTCTTCCATGGAATTATGATAGTCCAGATGATCTTGGGTCAAGTTGGTGAATACCGAAGTACGGAAATTGGTTCCTTTTACACGTCCCTGCTCCAGCGCATGTGATGAGACCTCCATTACGCAGCAGTCCGTACCCGCTTGAACCATATCATACAGACTGCGCTGCAGATCGAGTGCTTCTGGTGTAGTTCCCGACATTGGATAGGTCCGCCCGTCGTAACGCATTTGAATGGTACCAATCAAACCTGTCTTCTGTCCATGATCACTCATGATCTTTTCAATCAGATAGGTGGTGGTTGTCTTTCCGTTCGTTCCCGTTACACCAATCATATTCATCTTATGGCTTGGTGAGTCAAAGAAAGAGTCTGCAAGGACTGCCATTGCAAAACGACTGTCTTTGACCAGCAGTTGCGGTACAGGTAGTTCCAGTTGTCGTTCCACGACTAGTGCTACCGCTCCGGCATTCATAGCTTTTTCCGCATAATCATGTCCATCTACCGTATGTCCCGGAAGACAGATAAACAGATCTCCCGGTTGAACCTGGCGGGAATCTGTCTGTAAGTTTTGGCATTCTGTATCAGGCTCGCCAATCAGGCGGGCAGTTGTCAGCTTTGATGCAAATTGTTTTAAAAGCACATGAATAACCTCACTTCTTCAAGTTTACTTCTGCTCAAGGCATTTCTTTTTATTAATATCGTCCATATAGCCATTTAATGAAACGCAACTTTATGAATTTTGTTGCGCTAGGACTCGGAGCCGGTTAAGGCTCCTGTCCTGCTTCCCCTGTATGGTCGTGTGCTTCGTTCAGCACATCACTCATATAGATTCGTATGGTAGAGCCCTGCTCCACCCTTGCTCCGGGCTTCGGAGCCTGGTTAATGACGTACTTTCCGCTGCCGGACTTAGCCAGCATAAAGTTCATGTTGAGATCTTCATACAGATCTTCTACCGTTGCACCTGTGAGATCGGGAACCGTAACAATTTTGGTTTCGCCATACTTGTATTCTTTCGCAACCTGATCCTTGCGCACAGGAACGTTCATATAGTGCAGCGAGTCTTCAAGAATATTCTGTACAATCGGAGCTGCAACGACACCCCCGAACTGAATCCCTTTTGGATTATCGACAGCCGTGTACACTACGATCTGTGGATCATCTGCCGGAGCAAAGCCAATAAAGGATACAATATGCTCGGTAGAGGAATAACGTCCGTTAATAACCTTCTGGGCTGTACCTGTTTTGCCGCCTACCCGATATCCGTCGATGAACGCCGGTCTTCCTGTGCCTTTTGCAACAACACTTTCCAGAGCCTCACGAACCTGCTTGGATGTGTCTTCCGAAATGACCTGCCGCACAAGTTCCGGCTTGACTTCTTCCATTACTTCTCCCGTTTCAGGATGAACCCACGCTTTGGTTACATAAGGTTTGTAGAGCTTGCCTCCATTGATGGCAGCCGATACGGCCGCCACTTGCTGAATGGGTGTAACGGAAACGCCTTGCCCAAAGGCTGTTGTCGCAAGCTCCACAGGACCCACTCGGGACAGCTTGAACAAAATACCACTTGCCTCACCGCTAAGATCAATACCTGTTTTGGTTCCGAATCCAAAGTCTTTGATGTAAGAAAACAAGGACTCTTTACCCAGCTTTTGACCCAGAGCCACGAACCCGGGATTGCAGGAGTTTTCCACGACTTGCAGGAAGGTCTGACTCCCATGTCCGCCTTTTTTCCAGCATCGCAGCCGGGCACCTCCAACTTCAACATATCCTGGGTCAAAGAATTGATCCTGCTGCAGATTCACCTTCTTCTCTTCCAATGCTGCCGCCAAAGTAATGATTTTAAAAGTTGAACCCGGTTCGTATGTCATCCATATCGGTAAATTCCGGTTATAGATTTCAGATGGATACTGCTGGTAATCCGCTGGTTCATACCCTGGTCTGCTGGCCATGCCGAGGACTTCACCCGTCTTCGGGTTCATGGCGATAGCCAGAGCGGAGTTCGCCTGGAATTTGACCATGGCCTGATCCAGTTCCCTTTCCATAATGGATTGGATCGATTTATCAATCGTGAGCTCCAGGTTAAGACCATCTCTTGGTTCCACATACTTCTCAGATGAGCCCGGCATAAGCCTTCCGGCCGCATCGGACAAGTAGGACACACTGCCATTTAAACCGGTCAACTTCTCATCATACCTTTTTTCGACCCCGGTCAATCCCTGGTTATCAATCCCCGTAAAACCAAGAATGTGAGCGGCCAGATCATCATAAGGATAGAATCGTTTATTATCCTCTGCAACAACGATACCCGGAAGCTTCAAATCACGAATGCGCTGAGCTTTCTCCATCGTAATTTTGCGGCCGCCGGGTTGTAGTCGTACAATCAGTTCTCTTTTCTTGATGGTTGCCAGCACTTTCTCTTCAGTCATTCCAAGTAAAGGGGCTAGTGCCTTCGCTGTAGTCTCCGCTTCCTTCACTTGAGCCGGAATCGCCATAATCGTCGGTGTAGTTACATTATAGGCAAGAGAGGTACCATTGCGATCCAGGATCTCTCCCCGTTTGGCTGAATACGGAATGTTCCGCCGCCAGGACTCCTCCGCTTTCGCAGACAATTCCGGACCTTTCCCGAGTTGTACATAAGCAAGCCTGATCACCAGGGCCGAAAATAACAATACCAAAATGAGCAAACTCCATAACAGCCTGCGCCGTAGATTTACACTTGAACCCTTCACGAAAAGATCCCCCCACTCGTCCCAAAATCATGACCTCGTTCATTCATGAATATTCGGGACAACCGGGGGTTAGAACAAGCTATAAATTCAACGGCTATGGGAGGACTGGATCAATCGCGGCACCAGAAGACGAGTCAGTCTCATTGGCTGGAGCCTCTGTTCCATCCGAGTTCCCTGTTTCTTCTGTCTTGCTGGACTCTTCTGCTGCACCCTCTTCCTCCAATGCAGCATCCGAAGACTCAGGATCTTCATCCGCTATTCCGGTTACTGCGGCCTTTGCAGTCTGCAATGTGAGCTGTATGGTCCGCTGTTCCCCGGAGACCTGCTCCTTTTGACTCACGACATAACCCTCACCCTTGACAATCACTCCTACTTTCATGAGTGAAAGAACTTCCATGGCATCACGGAGTGATTCCCCTGTCAGATCAGGCACTTTCATACTGCTGCTGTCTTCCGTAAGCAGATAAATTCGCTGACCTGGGTTCATAAATTCGCCTGCAGCAGGGTACTGGCGAATAACACTCTCGCCCTTCCCTAGGGTCTCGTAAGCAATTCCTGCGTTCAGCAGCTGGCTTCTAGCCTGTTTGGCCGTTTTCCCAGTCAAGTCAGGAGTCTTCGTCTGAACGATAGTAGCTGCCTTTTTGTCCGTGGTCTTTGTCGTATCTTTTGGAACACCCATGTATTGCAGGGTTTGACTGACAATCTTTTTGAATACAGGAGCTGCAGCAGCACCACCACCAATGTTGGTTCCACTCGGTTGGTCAATGACGACCAGCATCGCAATTTTGGGATTGTTCACAGGGGCAAATCCGATAAACGAAACGACGTCTTTGGTTTTACTATATTCCCCGTTCACCCATTTTCTTGCTGTACCCGTTTTACCGGCCACCCGGTATCCTTCTATATAGGCGTTGCGCCCGGTACCGATCTGCTGGTCTGCTACAACTTGTTCCAAATAGCCACTGACCAGTTTCGCAGATTCCTTGGAGATGACCTGGCGGACCTCTTTTGGCTTGGTCACTTCAGTTGTTCCGTCATTTGGATTAATGATTTCCTTCACCAAATGAGGAACCATCAGTTTGCCACCGTTGGCAATGGCCGAAATGGCTGCCACCTGCTGGATTGGGGTTACCTGTACGAGACCATGTCCGTATGCAGCCGTTGCAATCTCAGATTTGTACACCAATGGTTTGATCGGTGAAGCCGACTCACTTGGCAGATCAATGCCCGTCTTTTGTCCGAATCCGAATTCGTCTATGTAATGACGCAGTCGTTCGCCGCCAAGCATGTTGTAACCGAGATTAACAAAGGCAACGTTACTTGAACGTTTGACGCCTTCAAGATAGGAAATCGTACCATAAGTGTGGCCATTATCACTGATTGAATATCCGCCAATGTTGAGCCGTTTGGACTCAAACGTCGCGTTTGGATCAAACAGCTTCTCTTCTACAGCACCCGCCAATGTAACAATCTTAAAGGTCGAGCCTGGTTCGTAGATGGACTGTGTTGCATGGTTAATGAAATCTTTTTGATCCGGAGTTTCCCAGTACGTATTGGGATTAAAATTCGGCCAGTTCGCCATGCCCAAGATTTCCATCGTGTTTGGGTCTGCTGCAATGACGGTCATACTGAGCGGATTATACTGAGCAACTGCTTCCTTGATGGCATCTTCAATGTAAAATTGAATGGTATCATCAATCGTCAGCTTCAGGTTATTTCCGTTTTGAGGTGGAAGATAGTTATCCTGAGAATCAGGAAGCTTGATGCCTTTGGCATCCTTTTGGTAGTTCAGGTAACCATCAGTGCCCGTCAGTTCTTCATCATACGAAACTTCAAGCCCGTTTACAGCTTTACCGTCACGACTCATGTAACCCAGAAGATGCGATGCAAGCGTCTCTTCGGGGTAAAACCGCTTCGATTCCTGTGCCATTACGATGGCGTTCTGAGCTTTGTACTCTTCCTTCAGTTCTTCCCTCAGCGCAGTTACTTTAGCTGCCAATTCCGGGCTAATTTTGTAGCCCTCACTACGTACTTCACGTTGTTGATAAAAACTACCATCTTTCTTCTTAGCAGTCACCAAAGCACGCATTTCACTTTCGTTTTTACCAAGGATTGCTGCGAGCTTGGTCGTAACGACATCTTCAATCCCAAGTTCATGGATCATCTCGGGATTAACCGATACCGTATATGCAGGCGCATCCGTTGCCAAGATGTTGCCGTTCCGATCCGTAATAGACCCCCGGCTTGCCTTAATCGTCTGCTCACGTTCCACCAGCTCGGATGCATATCCTTGCCAGGTACTGCCGTTTACAACTTGAATAAAAAAGATTCGGGTTATTAGTACAAGAAAAAAGAGGGTAATACATCCCCCTATAAGCAGCGTGCGCATCTTTATTCTTTTTACCATCGGTACACCTCTTTACTTACTTGCTGTATCCGAAGACGACTCTGTATCCTGTGTGCTCGTTACACCTGTTGAACGAGGCACAATTATAACGTCTTTGCCGGACGCTTCTACATAGCCGAGATTGCGTGCATTTTCAATAACCAAATTGTTCAGTCTTTCCTTTTCAACCTGCAGGTCTGCAATGGTTTTCTCCGCTTCTCTTGTCTCGGACAACGTTGATTGAGCCTGCTTGTTCAGATCATAGATATGAGCATAACGCCACATCAGTGCACCACCGATAACGATACAGACGATCAATGTCATCAGGTACAAGAATTTCTCTCGTGCAGGAAGACCCGTACGACGAGTCACCACTTTGGTGGTTTCCTTGTACCGCTGCTGCGTCACACGTTCTTGGGTTGCTTTTTCTTTCACTGCAAGGTTACCACGTGTATATGCCATACAAAGACTCTCTCCTTCGCTCTTGGTTTACAGTTTCTCGGCTACGCGCAGTTTAGCTGAACGTGCACGGGAGTTCTCGGCCAGTTCCGTATCCGTCGGAATCAGCGGTTTTCTGTTGACTAAACGCAGTACACCTTTACCGCCGCACACGCATAACGGAAAGTCAGGCGGGCACGTACACTTCTCCAGATAACTGCTGAATATTTGCTTGCAAATCCGATCCTCAAGCGAGTGAAAGGTAATAACAGATACACGTCCACCTGGTGCAAGACACCGAACCGCCTGATGCAATGCTTCCTCAAACGCGCCCAGCTCATCATTCACTGCAATCCGCAAAGCCTGAAAGCTGCGCTTCGCAGGATGTCCACCTGTACGGCGAGCAGCAGCCGGGATGCCTTCCTTGATCAATTCCACTAGCTCTCCTGTGGTCTCGATAACAGCCTGGCTTCGTTTTTCCACAATGACGCGGGCAATTCTTCTTGAAAACTTTTCTTCACCGTAACGATATAAAATTCGGGCAATCTCCTCTTCAGGCCATTCGTTGACAATCTCTTTGGCTGTCAGAAATGCATCCTGATCCATCCTCATGTCCAGCGGAGCATCGTGATTGTAACTAAATCCACGTTCTCCTTCATCGAATTGAGGTGATGACACACCCAAATCGTACAAAATGCCATCCACCTGCGGTACGCCGTCCTTCATTGGGACATCCAACTCTTTCAGAACCTGTTCCAGATCACGGAAATTCGTCTTCACCAGCGTGATGCGATCTCCATACGAAGCAAGCTTCTCGCGTGCATTATCCAATGCCCAATCATCCTGATCCAGTGCGATAAGCCTTCCCCCTGGACCGAGCTTGGAAGCAATGACGGAACTATGTCCTCCTCCACCTAAAGTGCAGTCCACGTATATACCGTCCTGCTTGATGTTTAATCCCTCTGTTGCCTCTTCTTTGAGTACGGTTATGTGGTGAAACAACCTGCACCCCTCCTGACTTTATAGATCAAAATTAAAATCGACCAGCTTTTCGGCAATGTCGTTGAATGCTTCCTCGGATTGATTGAAATAACTCTCCCATATGCCTTTGCTCCAGATCTCCACCCGGTTCGACACGCCAAGAACAACACAATCCTTGTCCAATTTGGCATATTCCCGTAAATTGCCCGGTAAATTTACCCTACCCTGTTTGTCCAATTCACATTCGGTAGCACCCGAGAAAAAAAAGCGGGTAAAAGCACGTGCATCCGACTTCATCAAGGGCAGTGCTTTGAGCTTCTGTTCCATGATCCCCCACTCCTCCATAGGGTACACGAAAAGACACTGGTCCAAACCCCGTGTGACAACAAAAGACGGCCCCAGAGATTCGCGGAATTTGGCCGGAATAATAACCCGACCTTTGTCATCAATGCTATGTTGGAACTCCCCCATAAACATTGGCCCACTCACTCCTCACCCGTTTCTCCCACTTTGCCCCACTTTCCACCACCTAAGCATAATAGATTCGCACTAAAAAATCAAAACCCTTCTTACTTGCTTGATTTTTTTCAATTTGCTTCATAAGAAAAACGCCTTTGATCCTCTTGCTCAGGATCAAAGGCGTTTCCCCGGTACCGGTTATTCTACTTACAATCGCTAATGAGCCATATCATCAATACACTATTCTAAACCCTTTGAACCAGTTCATCAGCTTGTAATTATTGGGTTCCCCTAAAACTTCCAACTATCCAAATATTTTTCCTGTTCAGCTGACAATGAATCAATAGAGATATTCAGGCTTTCCAGTTTGTAGCTGGCCACTTGCTGGTCAATTTCATAAGGTACGTTAACAACGGTTTTACCCAATGCAGCGTAATTCTCGCTAACGTAACGCAATCCCAAAGCCTGCAATGCAAACGTCGTGTCCATAATCTCAGCAGGGTGGCCATCAGCAGCACCCAAATTCACGAGACGCCCTTCAGCAAGAAGGTACATTTTACGTCCATCTTTGAAACGATACTCTTCAATATTGCGACGCACAGTGCGGATGGACTCTGAACGTTTGGCAAGCTCAGGTTTATTCACTTCCACATCGAAATGCCCTGCATTGCTCAAAATTGCTCCGTCTTTCATTACGTCATAATGTTCACCTGTGATCACATCTTTGTTGCCGGTAACAGCGATGAAGAAATCGCCCAATTTGGCCGCTTCCACCATCGTCATGACTCGGAAACCGTCCATATGCGCTTCAACCGCTTTGATTGGATCAATTTCAGTTACAATGACATTGGCGCCCAGACCTTTAGCACGCATCGCGACACCTTTACCACACCAGCCGTAACCTGCTACAACAACATTTTTTCCAGCTACCACCAGGTTGGTTGTACGGATAATGCCATCAAAGGCAGATTGGCCTGTGCCATAACGATTGTCGAACAGGTATTTGCAATAAGCGTCATTAACCGCAACCATCGGGAACTGCAGTTGTCCTTCTTTCGCCAAAGCTTTCAGACGGATAATTCCGGTTGTCGTTTCCTCTGCACCTCCACGAATCGTAGCCGCAAGGTCAGGACGTTCGGAAGCAATAATCGTTGCAAAATCGCCGCCGTCATCAATAATCAGGTCGGGTTTAACTTCCAGTGCACGAAGCTGGAGCTGCTTGAACTCTTCTGGCCCCGGATTGTATTTGGCATACACTGTAACACCATCTTCTACAAGAGCCGCACATACATCATCCTGAGTTGACAGCGGGTTACTGTGTGTAATGGTCACTTCTGCGCCGCCAGCCTGAATGACTTTTGCCAGGTAGGCTGTTTTGGCTTCAAGGTGAAGGCAAATGGCAACCTTTAATCCTTTGAAAGGAAGATCCTGCTCAAATTGGCGACGAATGCGGTTCAATACAGGCATATGTGCTTCAACCCAGTCGATTTTCAAGTGTCCTTCTGAAGCGAGTCCCATATCTTTAACAATACTGTTTTGCAGTGCAGGTGTAGTCATGCCATCCTCCTCGTTTATCTGTGTTTCTTCTATTATAAAGGTCTGCTGAACCACACAGTTACAGTTCAATCACTTGATGTTGACCCCGGAATTCACGTCCGCTCTCAATGAGCTCCTGAATCCACTTGGTTCCATAACGGTTCAAGTAGTAGAGCGCATTGTGCACTCGTTCCTGTGGTTTGTTCATAGGAAAGAGCGAGTTCTGTATGCCGTTCCAATGTCTGAGTCCAACCTCATGTTTATCCGCGATCGCCTTCTGTGTTTGCTTTTGCAGATATTGCATCTGTTCGTTGATCTTCCTCAGATTCGTATCACCGATCCGATCCAGTCCAGGGTGAATTTGTGCAAGTTGATCAAGCAATGGACGATAAAGCTCAGCAAAGGATTGCAGGACTTGATCGAATTGCTCCTCGACCTGGAACGTTTCCTGTCCTGCGAGCCACTTCTCTCTTTTTTCTTCCAGATGATATTGCACATCTTGGAAAGAGAGCTGGTACTGATTCATGTGCTTGTGATGGACATCCTCCAAAATGGTGAAAGACAACCTCGGCAGCAAGATGGGCATTTGCAGACCAAACTGGCGGAAAGCGGTTCTCGTCAGTCCCCAGTATGCAATCTCACCTTGTCCCAATATCACCGCAGCTACAGGCAGCACGGAATCCTGCATTAACGGCCGGGTCAGTACATTATTACTGAATCGCTCGGGATGTTCCCTCAGCTCCTGAAGCAATCGTTCTTCCGTAAACGACACTAGTCCTTTTCGATCCGTGTACAAACCATCCTTCAGGAACAGGAGCAACCGGGTTTCATCATGGATATAAAACAAATTTGCTCCGTCTTCAGCGACTTCTGCCGGCATTGGATAGCCCGCTTCCTGTACCTTCGAAGCACCTTGCAAATAAGCTTCACGCAATGAACCATTCTCGCGAATCAATCGTTCAAATACAGGGCGCTCCAGTTCTCTTAATCCGGAATCCGCAGCATCCATTAGGACAAGTCCAGTACTGCCGAACAATGCCGACACCATTCTCGCAAAAGCATCACTAAGATTCGAGCTGGACTGATGGATCGAGATGAGCATCTCCATTAATCCTGGTTTATGTACAGTATCCGGCAGAAGATGCTCCACCTGCTCGATTACGTTCATCCATTGTTCCGTCTCAATCGTGACACCACTCACCGAATTTCGGCCATCGAACCGCCCATGCAGCTTGACCTTGGTCATTTCGCCCTTGTGACCAGGCAGATAGGTGTGATTCACTTCATCCCAGTCATGGTCTTCACCAGCGATCCAAAATACGGGCACTACCGGACGCTGGAGCTTGGCTTCCGCTTCACGGGCAGCTGCAACGACACTGGCAGCTTTGTAGATGACAAATAACGGCCCTGTCAACAAGCCGCTCTGCTGCCCAC
Organism: Paenibacillus sp. 7516; assembly: GCF_002272715.1. Lineage (NCBI taxonomy): Bacteria > Bacillati > Bacillota > Bacilli > Caryophanales > Paenibacillaceae > Paenibacillus > Paenibacillus sp. 7516. Next base: position 461,417 of record NZ_NPBI01000020.1, on the reverse strand, counting down.
CAGTAACTACAAACGTACCTTTCTCGGCCAAACGTGCGATAGAATGATGTACAGCTTCGTGATCATTCAAACGTTTGTTATATATACGTAAATACTCTACCAGGTTCTCGCGATCCACACGTGTGTTCTCCGATTGATCCAGCCACTCGGCACGCGCATGAAGTCCGGATTCCCAGTGAATGTCATACTCGTAAAGGCCCCGCGCAGCATCACGTGAGCAGATATAATCTTCTGCAAGTTTTGTTCCGCTGCGGAGTGCCTCGGTAATACCTTTCATGAGGTCTGCCTCCTATTCTGCTTCAAAGAGCCTTTCTTGATTGTACCGAACTACAGGCCACTTCGTCAAAAGAAAGTCACCAAAAAAATTAAAAAACCGCCGAACAAGCCGGCGGTTTAATAACATCAATAAGTCCAAACGGAATATAATTCCTTAAACGTATGGTTCGGAAACCCAGTGACCTTTGGAAATCTCAATCAATTGAGCATTCTCCAGGTTATATGGATCGTTTACAGGACCAGTTGCTCCATTTTGGATGGGTCCAGACTGTTCGTCCGGCAGCAAAATGCGGCGTTTGTTTGCTTCCACTTCCGGATCAGGTACAGGAATAGCAGATAGCAATGTTTTAGTGTAAGGGTGAACAGGGTTAGAGTAAAGTTCTTCACTCTCTGCCAGTTCAACCACTTTACCCATGTACATAACAGCAACGCGGTCACTGATATGCTTAACCATCGACAGGTCATGCGCAATGAAGAGGTAAGTCAAACCAAGACGCTGTTGAAGCTCTTCGAGCAACTTAACCACTTGAGCTTGGATGGATACATCAAGTGCAGACAAAGGCTCGTCACAGATGATGAATTTAGGATCCACAGCAAGCGCACGGGCAATACCGATCCGTTGTCTTTGACCACCGGAGAATTCATGCGGGTAACGAAGCGCATGGCTTGGATTCAAGCCTACGAGATCCAGCAACTCCTCTACACGTTTCTTCCGCTCTTTACCGCTGGAAGCCAGCCCATGGATATCAAGAGATTCTCCGATAATATCCATAACGTTGAAACGTGGATTCAGTGATGCATATGGATCCTGGAAGATCATCTGCATGTCTTTACGCATTTCTTTCATTTTGCGTGGAGACAGCTTATAGATATCCGTTCCGTTAAAGTTTACATTTCCGCCCGTTGGCTCATAAAGACGAAGAATCGTGCGTCCAGTTGTGGATTTACCACATCCGGATTCACCTACAACCCCTAAGGTTTCGCCTTCAAAAATATCAAAGCTGACATCATTAACCGCTTTGAGAATGTTTCCTTTACCCAAATTGAAGTATTGTTTCAGGTTCTTTACTTCAACTAGCGGCTTGTTGGCACCTTTGATAATACCAACCGGAGTCGGTTTTTCTTTCTTAGGCTCGTCCAAACGAGGCAAGGCGTTCAACAATTTGATCGTATATGGATGCTTAGGATTGCTGAAAATTTCAGCTGTCGTTCCCGTTTCCACAACCTCGCCTTCCTTCATAACGACAACCCGATCACACATACCAGCTACTACACCAAGGTCATGGGTAATGAGCATGATGGAAGTTCCAAGCTTTTGCTGCATATCCTTCATAACGTCCAGGATCTGTGCCTGAATCGTTACGTCGAGTGCAGTCGTCGGCTCATCCGCAATCAGAAGGGATGGACGGCATGCCAGGGCAATGGCGATCATTGCACGCTGACGCATACCACCGGAAAATTGGTGTGGATAGTGATTCATGCGGATTGCCGCATTTTTGATACCCACAAGCTCCAACATTTCCAGAGCGCGTTTCTCCGCTTCTTTTTTGGACATGTTTTGGTGTTTGCGAAGCACTTCGGTAATTTGTTTACCGACTTTAATTGTAGGATTCAATGAAGTCATTGGATCCTGGAAGATCATCCCGATATCTTTACCGCGGATAGCTTCCATTTGTTTATCTGTTTTTCCAAGCAGGCTCTGCCCGTGAAAAGTTATCTCTCCACTTTTGACCTTCGAAGGCGGGGAGGGAATCAACTTCATGATGGTTTGGGCGGTAACACTCTTACCACTACCGGATTCACCAACAATCCCCAGCGTCTCTCCTTTGCCAAGTTCAAAACTCACATTTTTAACGGCATCAAATTCACCAGAACGTGTTGTAAATGACACGCTTAGGTCTTTGACTGTTAAGATTGGCTCCATAATCCCACCTCCTATTTCTATTTACGTAATTTCGGATCGAGTGCGTCACGCAGACCGTCTCCGAGCAAGTTAAATGCAAGCATTGTAAGTACCATCAGACCTGCAGGGAACCACATCCGCCAAGGATACAGCGTCCAGCCTGTCAATGCGTCATTGATCATCGAACCCAGGGAAGATTTCGGTGCAGATACACCCAATCCGAGGAAGCTCAAGAACGCTTCAGCAAAGATGGCATTTGGAATAGATAGAGTCAGCGTTACGAGAATTGGTCCTACTGCATTCGGCAGCAAGTGACGGAACAATTGACGTCCTGTGCTTGCGCCCATGGACCGCGCTGCAAGAATAAAGTCTCTGTTTTTCAATTGCATAATCTCACCACGTACAATCCAGGACATGCTGATCCAGCCTGTGATCGTAAGGGCAATGATGATCGTCGTAAGGCTTGGTTCCAAAACAACGAGCAACAAGATTACAACGAGCATGTAAGGCAGGGAATAAAGGATCTCGGAGAACTTGTTCATGATACCATCAACACGTCCACCGTAGAAGCCCATAATCGCTCCGTAGATTACCCCGATGACAAGGTCAATCAAGGCAGCAGCCAGACCTACAGTAAGGGATACACGTGCACCTACCCATGTTCTTACCCATACGTCACGACCGAGCTCGTCCGTTCCGAACCAGTGCTCCGCACTTGGCGCTGCATTGGCGTTAAGCAAATCATTAGAATAATAATTATAGCTTGTGAATAACGAAGTTGGACCAATCAAAGAGAAAATGACAACAAGAACCAGAACGCCCAAACTGATCATCGCGGCCTTGTTGGTTGCAAGTCTGTACATGGCGTCTTTCCATAACGATACACTTTCTTGCGATTTCACCGCTGCCTGACTATCCAGGGCAGTGTTCGCCGTTTCTTTATTGTTATTGTTCGTGCCAGACAACGTTATGCCCCCTTCCGGCTTTCCAGCTTAATTCTAGGATCAATCAGCACATATGCGATATCTGTAAGGAAACGTGCCAACATCAGGAGGATACCATAGAAAATCGTAATCCCCATGATCATTGTATAATCCCGGTTCGTAATACTCTCTACGAATACTTTACCAATTCCCCCGATGTTAAAGATTTGCTCAATAACGACGGAACCCGTGATGATGTTAGCTGTCATCGGACCCACATAAGTTACAACGGGAAGAATACCGTTACGAATAACGTGTTTAAACATGATTGCAGGCCATTTCAGACCTTTGGCTTTTGCTGTCTTGATGTAATCAGCGTGCAGCACTTCGAGCATGCTGGAACGCGTCAAACGTGCGATAAAGGCAATCGGGGATGCAGACAATGCCGCAACCGGAAGTACATAGTCAAGCGGTCCGTCGAATCCCATAACGTTAAACCAGCCCAGTTTGAAGGCGAAAACGTATTGAAGCAGGGATGCGAGCAAGAAGCTCGGTACTGCGATACCAATTACCGCGAGGATCATCGTGACATCATCTATCAGCTTACGATGGTAAACCGCAGCGATAAGTCCCAGCAAAACCCCAACGACGACAGAGATCACAATAGCGAAGATCCCCAGTTTCAGAGATGCTGTAAACGTTTGAGTGATCATGTCGGTTACTTCTTGATTCAGATATTTCATCGAAACACCAAAATCACCTTTGAGAATTCCACCCATATACTTCAGGTATTGTTCATACATCGGTTTGTCCAGCCCATACTTCTCTTCAAGTAGTGCCCGAATTTCAGGCGATACTTTTTTCTCGGATGTAAAAGGGTCACCCGGAATGGCCTTCATTAGGAAGAAGGTTGCTGATGCGAGTATGAAAAGCGATAGCAGCATAAATAGCAATTTTTTCAGCACGTACTTAACCAACCCTTGCACACCTCCAAAAACAATATTTTGTATACAAATCGATTGTAGAATTAGACATGAATAAAGTCCAATCCATTTATCGGAAATTTCAAGAATTATAAGGAAAATCGGTGCACATACAAAAAAATCGGGATATATATGGAATTCCACATATATATCCCGAAGTAATCATATAGACTTCAGAACAACTTATTTCTCTTCCAGATATGCGCGAGTGAAGTCAATTGCTCCACTGAAATCAAGTTGTACGCCTTTCAGGTAAGGCTTAGTCAAAGATACGTTAGTGTAGTAGTAAATCGGCATTACGCCCATTTCATCTTGAATCAGGATTTTCTCAGCATCAGCAAATGCAGCCATACGTGCAGCTGGATCAGCAGATTTTACAGTGTCTTTAACATCTTTGTCGTACTGTTCGTTGCTGAATTTGGAATCATTGTTTGTGTTTCCAGTAGTCCACATTTCCAAGAAGTTGTAAGGATCGTTGTAGTCTGCAGACCAGCCTGCACGAGCTACTTGGAAGTTTTGGTTTTGACGGTTCTCAAGGAATACGCCCCACTCTTGGTTTTCAGTTTTCACGTCAACACCAAGGTTTTTCTTCCACATGTCAGCAACAGCAAGCGCGATTTTCGCGTGAGCGTCACTAGTGTTATAGATCAATGTAACAGCTGGCAAAGTTGTGTAGCCTTCTTCTTTCATACCTTCAGCAAGCAATGCTTTTGCTTCTTCAACATTTTCAGTGAAGTAGTCGTCTTTGTGCTCATCACGGAATTCGCCGTTTTCACCGCGGATACCTGGAGGTACGAATCCATATGCAGGAACTTGTCCACCTTGTGTAACTTTGTCAACGATCAATTGACGCTCGATCGACATTGCGAAAGCTTTACGGATTTTAGCATTGTTGAATGGAGCTTCATTAACGTTGAACTGGTAGTAGTAAGTACTTGCAATACCAGTTGCTTTGAACTCATCCGGCAATTCCGCTTTTACAGAAGGAATTTGGTCGGTTGGAATTTCACCGTTAGGTGCACCAGTGTAATCCAGTTGTCCAGACTTGTAAGCTTGCAGTTCAGAAGCACTGCTGCTTGTCAGGGACATGTTGATTTCAGACAATTTGATGTCGGAAGCTGCGTGGTAGCCTTCGTTTTTCTTAACTACGATTTTTTGACCTTTAGCGTATTGATCCATTACAAATGGTCCGTTAACGATCATGTTTTTGTAGTCTGTGAAGAATTTATCGTTTGTGTCAGCAGATTGGTGTACTGGGTAGTACGTGTAGAATGCTGTCAGACCCAAGAAGTAAGGTGTTGGGTTTTCCAACGTTACTTCGAGTGTGTGCTCATCAGTAGCTTTTACACCCACTTGGGAGAAATCTGTGATTTTAGTACCTTTGTAAGTTTCGTCTTTGCTGAGGTTGTAACCTTCAGCGCCTTTGATGTAGTACAATTGGTACGCGTACGGGGAAGCCGTTTCCGGTTTCAATGCACGTTCCCAAGAGCGAACGAAGTCTTCTGCAGTGATTGCATCACCGTTGCTCCATTTAGCATCCGGGTTCAGGTTGAACACATATTTCAAACCATCTTCGGAAATTGTCCAGTCTTTTGCAACGCCTGGTGCTTCTTTACCATCAGCATCGATGCGTACAAGACCTTCATACAAGAATTTCAGAACAGTGTTGGTTTGGCTGTCTTTTGCCTGAGCCGGGTCCAACGTAGGAGGTTCAGCTGTCAGGTTAATTTTCAGCACTTGATCTTTTGCGAGACCGCTTCCCTCGCCTGCAGAGCCAGTTCCCGTGTTACTTGTTGTGCCTTCATTTTTCGATCCGCACGCTGCAAGTACGGTACCGAACGCCAGAATCAGCGTCAAAAGGACTAATAGACTTTTCCTTTTCATCTAACACTTTCCCCCTAAATTGATGTGGTTTATGTTTATAGATTATACAACCACCGGTCAAAAAAATCTACATTACTTTTTCAGAAAGTAATGTTTTTTTCAGTTTTCGACAAAATCGACACATTTTTTAGCCGTCTTGCGTTATGTAACCTTACATCTGTTTCATTAAGTATCTAAATAAGCCAAATATAGTAAATAAGACATACCCAAAACTCATCAATACAAAGGCCATGCGCCAAACGGCCCGGAACATTCGACCCCCATCTACCTTTCCTTTCAACCTATTTTGAGCTCCTCCAATCAATCCAAGTGCAATTAGTATGAGTATCATGGTTAGATAAAATCCAAAATTCGAATCAAATGTTAAGTTGAATAACGCCGAAACCGAGAAAATCAGAAAAACCGTGGTGACATCCATTGCGGTGCGAAGTGAAGCTCGTTTATCCTTTTTCCACCCATACATGGCCCAATACACAATCAAAAACGGAAAAAACGGTAGTATGCTCAGCACGATAAAAAAACCCATTAACTCACTCCTTCCGTCCTAATTCCTTCGATCAGATGAAGCATTAATTCATGCTGCGGAGCAGGCAACCCACACCGATGCGCCAGTTGTACCATTTGCCCACTGATGGATTCCACTTCGGTCCGCCGTCCTTGCATCACATCTGCGAGCATCGAGGATGTATTCGAAGCCGTCGATCGACAAACGGATAGAATCTCCTCCCACATGTCGGTACCCACCATAATATCGCTCGCCTTGTAAATGGCTGAAGCTTCATCATATAAATGGCGCATGACCTTTAAGCGATAATCATTCTGAAGCAATTCTCCATTGGGTATTCTCCATATCGCGGTGAGTGGATTAATGACAGCATTGATCAGAAGCTTCCTGTATATCAGCTTATCGATTTGATTCGACGCTGTACAGTTAAATCCTGCCTGCTGCAATAGTGCCTCCAACCGAACTTCTTCCAGATTCCCTGAGGTTTCTTTCTCTATTTCCTCCGTATGTACATCTCTACCAAACCAGGTTTGTCCCTCACCAGCCCGTATTACCCCGTTCTGCACCCTCTTGGCACCTTCAGTAGTTACTGCCGGGTATATGCTGGACATCGGCAGGACAGCTTGTATCTTCTCTATATGACCCATACCGTTCTGGAAGCAGACAATGTTAAGGATATAATCCTTCATCGTCTCCATGCTATGAATAACATCATCTATACTTGTCTGCTTAACCATAAGGAGAAGCCAGTCACCAGGTTGATCATGCCAGTGAGCAGACCATTCGGTTATTGGATAGGCCTGAATATGTTGAGGAAGCAATTTGGTCTTCTTCCCTTGCTCTGTAATCGTTAGTCCGCGCACACGCAGTTCTTCCGCTTGTTCAGGCGTTCTTGTCCAAAAACGCACTGCATGACCTGCAGCCTGAAGCTTGCCTCCATACAAAAGACCAAGTGAGCCAGCTCCTACAATGTCGATCACCATGAGACATCCCTCTTCCACTCTCAATAATTACATCTATATATAATAGAACAAATATTTCAAACAAAAAACCCGTCTTACCTGCCGTTTGTAACGGAGATGTGACGGGCCTGATCAAATATCGTCATTCTTACAATTTGATCCGTTATTCAATTCGTTCCAGATTGCCGTTGGCATCCATTTTGAAACGCGTTTTTAGTTCCTCATCTTCTTCAGCCAGAAAAGCAAGTCTGCGTGCACGATCCATGATCTGAATCAATGCCTTGTAATCATCATTTACGACACGGTAATCAGTTTGTACTTCATTCACTTGTTTGGATAAACGGTCATTCTCACAACGAAGCTCATGGAGTTCATCTTCTTTTTCACGAAGTTCCTTTTCGAGCATTTTGAGTTGACGTCCATTTTCCTGAACATTACCTTTCCACTGGCGCAAAAAGCGAATTACTGCATCAATGGATAAGGAGTCTTCCGAAACTCCATCGGCCTTGTACAGGTTTTCTTCCGTCTCAAGCGTAGATAGAGCTGCGACCTGTGGTCCAAGCAAAGCTGGCTGTTTTCGGAGATAACTTCTCTTTTGACGCTGTGCCTTCGCATTGCTGATGGCAGACTCATACTTTTTACGCACACAGCTGTTCCAGCGAAAACCGCAAGCGGCAGACGTTCTGCCTATTTTTTCGCCCACTTCCTCGAAGGCCGCGAGTTGTGTGCTGCCTTCCCGAATATGCCGCAAAGTCACCTCAGCCAAGATCAAATCGTCCTCTGTACTCCAAGCATCCTGTCTCACTGCAGTCATGCTATAATACCCTCCTAACAACATCCTAAAATAACCGTCCTCATTACCGGTTTCCCGGTTTGTGAATTAGGTATAAAAGCTGCTTCATTCATTCTTATGCCTCTCATAGAGTTCATAGAATTGATTTCATACTAAAATGTATGTCCATATTTGCGAGCACTCATACCTTACATATGGAAAAGGTGACCTATTTGCTCACGGATTCGATAAAAAAGAATTCGCTTTCATATCCAATTCTGTTTACACCTTTTTCCTTTCCCGGTATAATGTTGTGTAGACAATCTATGATCGTACATAGAGAGGAGGACTAACCGTGGCACGCATGTTTCGGGTACTCGGGTTCTTCACGCTAACGATTGGCCTGATGGCTTTTGCGGGAGATTTGGTCGAGATGGCTTTGCTTTTTTTCCTGCAGACTGCGTTTTTCGTCATTTTGGGGTATTTAAAATTCACCGAAAGAACGTACATATTGCTCTTTTGGGGTTATATGATCGTTACTTTCACAGGGTTCAGCTACTGGACTGTGTTCCAAATGGGGTTGCCGCTTTAATCCGCCAACAGCATCAAAGCGATTCGGCCATAAGCCGTTTCGCTTTTTTGTTTTTCCTTTATGGCTGTCTGATTAATGGGTTGTTTTCAGCGTTATGTAACCACTAAGGATATTTCAAGATTTCATTTCATATATTGTCTGGAAGGCAGAAGCCTGTACAATGAATATTGTACTTGAAGGAAAGGAGAATGATACGGTGAATCGTCGATATAGCATATATGCCCTAATCCTATGCACACTACTATTTGTTCAACCTACATCGGCATATGCCAATGGTGAACCTTCACCTGAGGAAACACGTGAAATTTTGCAAAAGAGTCTGTCCATCGTGGAAATCGATCATGAAATTGAACGTATTGCCGTAAGGCAGAAGGAACTCCATCAACAGCAGGAAGAATTGAATGTCCAGCTCCAGGAACAGGAAGATCAAATACATATTCAGCAAGATCGGGCAGGTGCTGTGGTTAGGTCGTATTACACCGGAGAACGAGACAGCCTTCTCATGACGGTCCTGGGGGCCAGATCGTTCAAAGACTTGTTTATCTTATTTGATTACTACCAAATTATTATTGGCAGAGATCAGGCAGTGCTAAGCAAATATCAGGACCGTTATCGCAGCATGCAGGAAACTTCAACGAAAATAAGTCAGACCACGGCTGAGCTGGACGAACTAAAGACCAATTTGGTAAGTCAGCGAGAGCGTGTAATTGCTTTGCAGAAGGAAGTAGACGGACAAGTTTCGGCAAGTGGAAACCCGGCAGCCATTCAGAAGTTAATGGAGGAATTGACCATTTACTGGGAAAATGTTGGAATTTATGAGGTCAAACGTTATTTCAGAGCACTAGCAACGGCCATGCAAAATCTCCCTCAGTTTATACAAGAACAGAATGGCGGAATTTCCACAACCGGAACAGCTTATACCATTCGCATTGAACAAGACGATCTGAATCAATTCCTGCGTGAACAGAACCCGATCTTTGAAGATTTTGCCTTTCAGTTTGACGAGGACCGAATTACAGCCTCCGGACAGCGTGATCAGTTACAGCTCAGTATTGAGGGTCATTATACGGTAGAAAACGAACCTCAGAACTCGATCCGTTTTCATGTAGATAAACTTGTTTTTAACCAACTGGAACTACCTGATACAACAAGACGTATGCTTGAAAAGGAATTTGATCTTGGATTCTACCCGCAGAAGATTCTGTCCTTCGTGAAAGCTACAGATGTATCGACAAGCAAAGGGGAACTTGAAGTTAAACTCGCCATATCATTTTGATGATTGCTGTATTTTTAACATGTCATTCACATACTGATTCGCCGAGATCTCTCCATGAAGAAACTGTTGAACTTTCTTATTATATTGTAATACCAGCTCCGGGTTATTCATCACAGGGGTTTCAGATGTTTTGGACACAAACCATTTCTGACCATTACCACTCATTATTTGCCCTTCGACTGAGAGCTTTTGGAACTCTGTGTTCAATTGCTGCTGTTGACCAGGCAAATAATGAGCTTGCTGGTACCAGTCTGATTGCACGGAATTGGAGGTCATGCCCTCAATCCATCGACTTGCCTGCTCTGCTTCATGTGAACCCGACGTAATCACGAAACTTCTGGATGTTATAGGTGCAAGGGGTTTAAACATGATCCGATTCGGTAGACGATCTTCAGTTAATGCCAGATCATTGTTCACCAGTTGGGAAAAAGGGGTCACAACCATTAACGCTTCTTCCTGCATATCTTTATCAGCAAAATCCGGGTCGGTATTTTGGACCTGAATATAAGGCTGAACACGGTTCAGCACCTGCAGCGCCTGTTCATATCCCCCAGCTGTTTGCGACTCCGTTGCCGTTTTTAACGTACTCGGAGCGACTCCAGACCCAAACTCATTCAACCAAGCATCTGCAGCATAAGCATCATCGATGTTGATCGCAAGTAACTTCTGGCTCTTATTCTCCATTTGATTAATAACCCTGGTCCACTCATCAAGGTTTTGTGGTAACCGTTCCAGCCCTGCATCAGCAAGAGATTTGGACCGTGATGCAAGGACGTAAGGGTCGAAATCAAATGGCATTCCCCATTGATATCCATTCCACTCTGTCTTTTCCCGTAACGAAGATACCGAGTCTCCAAGCGCCTTCGACAACGTTGTTGCATTTAAAGGGTACAGATGGCCTCTTTTGGCATAACCCTGAATGTCCTCACTATCAAGCAGGATAATATCCCCGCTGTCCCCTACAGCAAGCTCGTTATCCAGTACCTCCTTATATGTATCCGAGGCCAGATTGCGTAGATTGATTTTCACCACCCGTGCGGCAGCTACTTGTTTTGCGATTGCCGAGAACACCTGATACTCACTTTCAGACATGGAAACGACAATTTCAACCGGCGCCTGTTGGTTCTCACTACGGGTTACAGCATTGGGAAAGGCATCATTCTCCTGACCTTGATCTTGGTTCTGTGGTACTCCTCTAAAATCAAAGCTTGGAGATAGGATCGTCAATGAAAGCAGCAGCACTGCAAATAAAACAACCTGATGTCTACGCTTCATTAACTCTCCACCTCGCTCCCTATATTTTTCCTGTAAAGTTTATTGTAACAAAAAAGTAGTACTCCTGTCCTATCCTGCCAAAAAACATATTTTTGAGATTTTGCATACTATGAGAATACATAGGTCTGTGCAATAACCCTTTTTAAATATTTCAGCAAAAAAAGACCGGCTCCAGCGAGCCGATCTTTTTCTATATTTTCCCGGGAAATATATCTGCTTAAACTTATAACAAATCCGCCGCCAATTGAGCCAGTTTGGAACGCTCCCCTTTTTCAAGCATAATATGTCCACTAATGCCCTCTTGTTTGAATCGTTCCACAACATAGGTCAGACCATTGCTCGCGGAATCCAGATACGGATGATCGATTTGCTCAGGGTCACCCATCAGTATGATTTTACTGCCTTCACCTACACGCGAAACGATGGTTTTTACTTCATGACGTGATAGGTTCTGGGCTTCATCCACAATAATAAATTGACCAGGTATGGAACGTCCGCGAATATACGTTAATGCTTCCACCTGTATACTGCCTAGTCCCATCAAAATTTTATCGATATCGCCGGCCTTTTTTGTATCGAACAAAAACTCTAGATTATCATATATAGGCTGCATCCACGGTCTCAGCTTCTCTTCCTTTTCCCCTGGCAGATAACCGATATCCTTACCCATGGGAACCACTGGCCTCGCAATCAATAACTTTTTATATTTATGATCATCCTCCACCTTAAGAAGGCCTGCAGCGAGAGCCAATAAGGTTTTACCTGTGCCTGCTTTGCCTGTAATGGTCACGAGTGGTATATCATCATTCAGTAGTAATTCCAGCGCCATACGCTGCTGTGCATTTCGAGCACTAATGCCCCATACGTTATCATTGCTTAGGAACAGCGGCTCAAGTTTAGTTCCCTCCGTGTTTACCTTCAGCAGTGCTGATTTGTTGGTACCCATTTCATCCTTCAGAATCACAAATTCATTAGGATACAGCTTATAGGACAACTGCAACGGTTTAATTGGCAGAAAACGATATGTGTAAAACTCATCGATTACCGACGGGTGAACCTTCAAGGCTGTATAGCCTGGATATAGTTCACTGAGCCCTGCAGTCCGATCGGACAAGTAATCTTGAGTGAACAGACCGAGTACATCTGCTTTGATACGCACAAGTACATCTTTGCTTACCAACACAACCTGCCGTTCCACAACCTCTTTCTCATTTTCTTCAATTTGATAATTCAGCGCAACCGCCAGGATTCGGTTATCATTGGTGATTTCACCGAACATTTCTTGTACCCTTACAAAGCTGCGATGATTCAATTCGACCTTCAGGTTACCTCCATTGGCGAGAGGAACTCCACTGTGCAGGTGACCCAGTTCACGCAGACCATCAAGCAATCTCGAAACATTTCGGGCATTGCGGCCAATCTCATCCGCATTTCTTTTTTTAGAGTCAATTTCCTCCAGTACAACCGCGGGAATGATTACCTCATGTTCCTCGAAGGCAAAAATGGCATTGGGGTCATGCAGAAGCACGTTGGTATCCAATACAAAAATCTTTTTCATTCAATCCCCTCCAAAGCGGCGTCGTTAAAGGCATGGTTTGGAACGTGAACTCGGGAATGCCGGATTAGATCATAGGTTTTCCATGCACAAGCAGTCCTTTTTTTCCATTCCCAAGTTCATCTGTGATCGTGTGATCTTTCAGCAGCGGCATGGACAATCATGCTCCCATACATAAATGTATTCGTCTCGGACAAAATAATTGCAACATTCTGAAAAACTCCAAGAAAGGATGAACATTTATGAGATATTGGGTTTGCACGCTGCTTCTGATCTTTATACTTACAGGCTGCAACAACACCACACGCAGCGCTTCACAGGAGCAGTATAAGTCGCATCCTAGAAGTTACGGAGGCAATATTACAACTCAGCAAGATCAACAAAACGGATCCCACATGCTCTACACAGAGGATGACCGAATGAATCCTTCACGCCTTGACCGTTTCAATGAGAATACGGGTGAAGTTCATGAACTGAACGTTGCCGATGATAACCAGACAGGCCGCATGACCAATGAAAATCGAATCACCCATCTCAAGGCACTTGCCAAGCAAGTGGAAGGTGTCAAAGACGCCAATTGCGTCATTCTCGGAAATACAGCGGTCGTTGGCATTGACGTAGATGGCGAACTGGAACGTGCTCGTGTAGGAACAATTAAATATTCTGTTGCAGAAGCTTTGCGCAAAGATCCAGAAGGTGTTGATTCGATTGTTACCGCTGATGCGGATGTGACCGAACGAATCAGGGAGATTGGAGAGCATATCCGCCAAGGACACCCCATATCCGGATTTGCTTCTGAACTAGCTGATATGGTGGGACGAATTATTCCACAGCTCCCGAAAGACGTCAAGGTCCGTCAAAACCCAGATGAGCAGGCTCCTGAAGAGCAGCAAATGCAGCAGCATACCACCGACAAAAAGCAACAAAAAGCCCAGTGATTTCTCACTAGGCTTTTTTCATGGCAGCAAAAACCTGCTCATCTAATTTCTCAGCAGCACGCTGATCGTATATTTTGACATATTGAGGCATAGAAGATAGCTGGGCTCCATAAAACAGGGCATTTCTGACCGCTTCAATGGATATGTCGAAACAGCACATATTAAAGGGTACATCCTGCAATGGGTCCTGTCGAACAGAAGCACGTCCATTGATCGCATAAACCGTTTCTTCTCCAAATACCGTAACGGTAATCAACGGATTTTGTTTCATATTGTTCACAAGACGTGAACGATGATCCAAAGCGACCCGAAGCGTGGACGCATTCTCCGCATAGATCCAGGAGATTGCGGTGGATGTCGGGCCTCCAGATTCAATGTCTACCGTATTCAGGAGTACAAACGTTTCGTTCTTGAATTGCTGCAAAAGAGATTCAGTCAATTGTGTGACGGCTTCGGACATTAAACCAGCCCTCCCTAACCTTCTTTATGCAATTCTTGAATACTATGAATGATGTTATTATAACATACCCGGAAACTTGCTTCCAATCCCCCAGCTACTCTGCCGCCGGAGTAGCTGTTACTTTGCCTGAGAGCGTGTCCTGCAAGGCTTGCTTCGCATTGGCCAGCTCTGTCTCATTCACATAAACATAAGGGCTTCTCCAGTCCCCGGTCACAGGCGTATAGTGCACATCCGATTTGGAAATGTTCCAATACGTAGCAATAAAGTTTTTCATCTGTTCAGATTCCACGTCGGTTGTCATATTGTCATCAATCGCACCAATGACTTTGCTAATCTTCGTCACACCACCAAGCGACTTCATCTGATCCAGCATGGAGTTCAGTACCTGGTTTTGACGCTTATTACGGTCAAAATCATTGGACTCATCCGTTTTGGGATCACAGTTGGATTTGCGGTAGCGCACAAAATCGAGTGCTTGCTTGCCGTCTAGATGCTGATCACCCGCAACCAGATTAATATCTGTATTGTCGGCCGTATCCCGGTAACACATATTTTTGTCGACGGTCACATCCACACCACCCACGGCATCAACGGCATCGCGGAATGCCTGGAAGTTAAGCACCGTTGTGTAATTGATATCAACGTCAAAATATTTGCCCATCATTTCTTTCATCTGATCCTCAGCATTTTTACCTGAAGTCTTCTCCTGGGCTTTAAACTTAGGATAGTATGAATTCAGTTTGTTTGCCTTATATCCTTCAAGTTCAATCCGCGTATCACGCGGCAAGGAAACAATTGTGGCCGTTTTGGTATCCGGGTTCATTGCTGCTACCATGACAACATCGGATAGATAAGTTCCGGTTTCAGGACGGTTATCTGTACCCAACAGCAGCATGGTAATGGGCTTGGTCTTGGCTGACATCCCTGGAGGCACTGGTTTGTCAATGCCGGTATCCGCCACCTGATTATATACCCAGTAGAGATATCCCCCACCTACAATGATGGCAATCACCAAAAGGCTCAAAACGAATTTGGCAAATGTGCGCATCCGCTTTTTCTTTTTCGGTGGCTTACCTTTACTGTTGTTAGACCCTGAAGCTCCGGATTTGGCTGGTGCCTGTCTACGCGGAGGCAGTCCGTTCGAATTCGAGTTCATATCTTCAACACCTTTATCACATCTGTTTTGGTCCAAATAAAAGACAACCGCTTTCCCGAAGGAAAACGGATGGTCTATACAAAGACAGATTTTATGAATTTCTGGCGGCAGCTTCCGCCTTTTTCTTTTGACGACCTTCGATGAAATAGCGCACTCGCACTAACAGCATCAAACCGACGGCTACCAGTAAACATTGAATAATCGGGAGCTTGTCGATCTGAAAAATAAGAAGCATGAATGTGCCCATCGCCATCAATAGATAAAGAAAGATTTCCTTAACGAGCGGCAATTTCTGACGTACCCGAAACACCTTATTATATACGTAAGTAATCAGCACAAAGATGACGATGTAGGCTACGATCGGGTGTGATGCGAACCATGCTTGCATGCACAGTCAGCTCCTTTCGTTGTTCATGCTTGTATACGTTAAAGGTTGATGGTATTACCCTGTAGCTTAGAGAGCCAGTACGTGCTATTGTGACCGTTTCGGTTTCAGATCGTTCTTCCAATCGCTGTTACCCCCAGATTTTTTTAATCCATTTACACAATGGTAAAATCCGGGGATAAACGCGAACGCTTCGCTTCTTCAGAATCGATTCTGATCCCTACACTACTTTAGCTCCACAAGCTCTCATTACTTGCCGGGCCCATCAAACATTAACTTATACTACTATTTTTTGTTAGTTAAAATTAAGCGTTATTTTGAGCCATTTTGCGTTGTTTCTCTGCACGCTCACGCTCGGATTTGTTCAGGATCTTCTTACGAAGACGAATAGATTTCGGTGTAATCTCACAATATTCATCTTCATTCAGATATTCAAGCGCCTGTTCCAACGAGAAGATAATCGGCGTTTTAATTTTAACCGTATCATCTTTACCAGAAGAACGAACGTTAGTCAGTTGTTTTTCTTTGCAGATGTTGACAACGATATCATTGTCACGTGTATGCTCACCAACGATCATACCTTCGTAAATTTCTGTTCCTGGCTCAAGGAAGAGCGTACCACGATCCTCAACACCCATCATTCCATAGAACGTAGATGTACCCGTTTCAGTTGAGATCAGTACACCTTGGTGACGTCCACCCACTTGACCGGATACGACTGGAGCGTAGCTGTCAAATGCATGGTTCATTACGCCATAACCACGAGTCAATGTCAGGAAGTTGGTGCTGTATCCAATCAGACCACGTGCAGGAATCAGGAACTCCAGACGTACTTGACCGCTACCCGTGTTGACCATGTTAACCATCTCTGCTTTACGTGCACCCAGGCTCTCCATAACGGAACCCATGCTTTCTTCAGGGATATCAATCAACAAGCGCTCAAGAGGTTCCATTTTCTTACCATCAATTTCTTTGACGATAACTTCTGGTTTGGATACTTGGAGCTCATATCCTTCACGACGCATATTTTCAATCAGGATACCGAGGTGAAGCTCACCACGTCCGGATACGATAAATGCATCTGGGCTCTCTGTTTCTTCAACACGAAGGGATACGTCCGTTTCCAATTCCTTCAACAAACGCTCACGCAGTTTACGGGAAGTTACCCATTTACCTTCACGGCCTGCGAATGGACTGTTGTTTACGAGGAATGTCATTTGCAATGTTGGCTCGTCAATTTTCAGAACCGGCAGAGCTTCAGGGTTGTTCGGGTCAGCAATCGTTTCACCGATGTTGATATCCTTAATACCCGCGATCGCAACGATATCACCTGCGCCAGCTTCCTCTGTCTCAACACGTTTCAGACCTTGGAAACCAAACAGTTTCTCGATACGAGCTGTTTTGCTTTTGCCATCACGCATAATAACAGTAACGGATTGGCCTTGACGAATCACACCGCGGTTTACACGACCGATAGCGATACGTCCGAGGTATTCATTATAGTCCATCAGCGTAACGAGGAATTGCAGTGGCTCTTCTACATTCTCTGTTGGATGAGGGATATGACTTACGATGGTATCGTAGATCGCCATCATGTTGTCATCTTGTTTGGCAGGATCGTCTTCCATGCTGGATGTTCCGTTCAGTGCAGAAGCATATACGACAGGGAATTCAAGCTGCTCATCGCTGGCACCCAGTTCGATAAACAGGTCAAGTACTTCATCAATAACCTCAGCCGGACGAGCCGCTGGACGGTCAATTTTGTTTACAATAACGATTGGAGTCAGGTTGTGCTCGAGTGCTTTACGAAGTACGAACTTCGTTTGTGGCATACAGCCCTCATAAGCATCAACAACGAGCAATACGCCGTCAACCATTTTCATGATCCGTTCTACTTCACCACCGAAGTCGGCGTGTCCTGGTGTATCTACAATGTTGATCAGGTAATCTTTATAAGTTATAGCCGTGTTTTTGGCCAAAATCGTAATACCGCGTTCACGCTCCAAATCGTTGGAGTCCATTGCGCGCTCCTGTACTGTTTCGTGATCACGGAAAGTACCGGATTGCTGGAGCAACTTGTCGACTAGCGTTGTTTTCCCGTGGTCGACGTGGGCAATAATCGCAATATTGCGAATGTGTTCTCTTGAATGCATGGTTTGTATCCATATCCTTTCCAATTTCAATTCTTATCTACTAAACTTCCCGCATTTCTGCAGGTTACTCACCCAAAATAAGCGTCGGTGATATCCCGACGCATGTCTTTATCCCTTATATTATAGTTGATCATAGCTAAAAATCAAGATATTTCGCTTGGAGCAAGGTCGGACAATGTTACCAGCCCTTCCTCCCGCGCCCGCGTCCAAGCAGCAACCAGACTCCGGCCAAAATCAAAAGGATCGCCAGCACATAAATAATTCCGGTA
This sequence comes from Paenibacillus sp. 7516, assembly GCF_002272715.1. Taxonomy (NCBI): domain Bacteria; kingdom Bacillati; phylum Bacillota; class Bacilli; order Caryophanales; family Paenibacillaceae; genus Paenibacillus; species Paenibacillus sp. 7516. The sequence continues at coordinate 443,150 of NZ_NPBI01000020.1, read as the reverse complement.
TGAAGCAGGGTGAATCCGAATAAGACAATGGACAACGCCCCTATGCCCCATGCTGCAGGCAGAACAAACTCGGGTTTATAGCGTTCAGCAAGTCCGTACTCGAGTAAGCCGGCAGCAATGCCCAGCAAGAATGCCGGCCAGAGGCTGTTCATCAGCCCTCCGCCCCATGTATTCGTAATTCCGAACAAAATACCATACACCGTTAATATCCCTGCGGGAACAAGTGACCACGTAGGAGTAACTCTTGCATAGTACATGGCGTGTAGCGCAATTCCCGGCAGTAATAGAAGCAATGGCCAGAAATGGCGTCCAATAAAGCCAAATACCCCAAGCTTGCCAAGCAAAATAATGATACCTGCTGCCACGATAAATATGCCGATCGCTTGTTCATTTCTCATCTTCATCTGCAATCACCTCTTATATCAATTAGGCTATGTAGGTTATAAGCTTCAACGAATTCGCCGTTTCATGATGACCAGCTTTTGTAGACCTGCCTCTAGTGTAGCCCATGTTTTTGCAAAAAACTATACTTGATGTCGCATTTCGTCGCTGCTCTTTTTATGTATTACCCTAAAGGTATTGATCCGTCGCTTGTTCCTCAATGTTCACTACATGAGACGATTTCATTCAACAAAAAAACCGCCCTCGGCAGACGGTTGTCTCTCCACTCTATTTTTCTGCTGCATACCCAGAACGAAATTACGCATTTCGTCTGACAAACTTGTGTGCTCCCCCAACTGCTATGACCAGACCAGCCATCGCCACTGGTAGCAGAGTGTGGGCTTCCGCTGTCAAACTGCCAAGCCACTGACCCAGCTTCGGGTCACTCATCACCATTTCACCTGCCGTGAATGCCAGGATCCCTGAGCCCGCGAATACCAGAATCGGGAATCGTTTCAACAAACCGACAATTAAGCCGCTCCCCCACACCACAATGGGAATACTGATGGCTATTCCGATGACGATAAGTGCCAAGTCTCCATCTGCTAATGCCGCTATGGCAAGCACATTGTCCAGACTCATTACAAAATCGGCAATCAAAATGGTCTGTACCGCTTTCCAGGTCGTAGAAGCTTCCCGAATATGTACTTCGTCTTCGTTTTGAAGCAGGAGCTTCACGGCAATCCAGAACAGTAATATCCCGCCCGCTGCCTGTATAAAAGGAATTCCGAGCATTAACACCGCTGCAAAAGTTAGCACACACCTTAGTACAACTGCACCAAAAGCCCCCCACCATACCGCTTGCTTACGCTGCTTCTCCGGCAGATCCTTACTCGCAAGCGCGATGACCACCGCATTATCTCCACTCAAAACCAGATTGATCATTAGAATTTCAGTCAACAGCCACAATGTATCCATGTTTCTCCTCCCCCCACTCTTACTTGTATGTCAAAGTTGTCCATGCTATTCTTAACGATTGAACAAGCTTTTCGAAGTTCGGACATATAGAGGGAGTGACAGCATATGGAGCTTTTTAGCGCTGTTTTTTGGCTTGCTTTGGTGAAAATTGTATTTATTGATCTTATGCTGGCTGGCGATAACGCAATCGTTATCGGCCTTGCTGCACGTAATTTGCACCCTTCTGTGCAGAAAAAAGCGATTCTCTACGGGACAGCGGGTGCCCTAGTGATTCGTATTGTAGCCACAGTGGTTGTACTCTGGCTGCTTAAGGTGCCTTGGCTGCTGCTTGTGGGTGGCGTTTTGCTGATCTGGATTGCTTATAAACTATTGGCTGACCAAGGTGAAGAACATAGTGATATTAAGGCAGGCAGTTCCTTATGGGTTGCCGTTCGCACCATCGTCATTGCAGATGCCGCCATGGGACTGGACAATGTCATTGCAGTGGCAGGCGCCGCTGAACAGCATCTGGTACTGGTTATCATCGGATTGTTAATCAGTGTACCGATCATCGTTTGGGGAAGCACCCTGTTCATCAAGTTGATCAATCACTTCCCATGGATTATATATCTGGGGGCCATTGTACTCGGTTATACCGCATCCCACATGATTACAGAGGAACGCCGGCTTGTACCGTTTTTCACCGAGCATCCTGCCCTTCGCATTCTGTTTATCGTGCTGGTCGTTGCAGGCGTGGTATTCGCAGGATACCGCAAACGCTCCAGCAGTAGACAAGGTGGAGAGCACCAGCGATCCTACTCGTAAAATAAAGATCCGCACAAAAAAGGACCAGCCGATTTCCCATCGGCCGGTCCTTTTTTCCATCACAGGCAACATAGTCCTTATTATGTCATTCTACCATTTCAAAGGAATACAATCAGAACCAGTCTTCCTTGATTTCATTCCCCGTGTTTTCACTCGTTGCAGGTGCTGCTTCCCCAGCGTGTAGAACGATGGTTTCCGTCTGAGCGACAGCTTCATCTATCCATTCCGGCAAATGGCTCATCGTTGCTTCAATTTTGTCCACAATGCGAAGATTCGGGTTCGTTGTAGGTGATTTCGGCACGAACAGGGTGCAGCAATCCTCGTAAGGCAGAATCGATATATCATATGTTCCAATCTGTTTGGACAATGTAATAATTTCCTGCTTGTCCATCATGACGAGAGGACGCAAAAGCGGAAGTTCCGTTGCACGTCCGATGACATTCATACTCGGCAGCGTCTGGCTTGCAACTTGACCAAGGCTATCCCCGGTAATTAATGCAAGTGCCCGCTCACGTTCAGCCAGCTTCGTCGCAATTCGCAGCATGGAACGACGCATCAGGGTGATGATCAGATTATCCTGGCCAAGCTGGGTGAATGCCGTTTGAATCTCCGTAAAAGGAACCAGGTGCAGTTTGATGGTACCAGCATGATCAGCCAAGGCACGAGCCAGATCGATCACCTTTTCCTTGGCACGCTGGCTGGTAAACGGATAACTGTAAAAGTGTACACATTCCACTTCCAGTCCACGCCTCATGGAAGCCCATGCCGCTACAGGACTATCAATTCCTCCCGACAGCAGCGCCATCGCTTTGCCGTTGGTACCGAGAGGGAACCCGCCGACAGCGGGAATTACTTCATTGAAGATATAGGTCCCCTGATCTCGAATCTCCACGCGCAGTTCAATGTCCGGATTACGTACATCCACACGAAGCTGTTGGAACTTTCTTAATATCGGGGAACCCACCATGTGGTTCATTTCGTGTGAAGAATGAGGATACTCTTTCCACACCCGGCGGGTATTTACTTTGAACGTCGTACCTTCCTTGAACTCGTTTTCTCTCTCATCCATGAAAGCTACAGCCGTTTCCACGATATCCTCAAGCACAGAAGGAGTTACTTTAACCGGACTGATGGACATTACCCCAAAAACCCGTTTCAGGACTGCGATCAACTCTGTATGGGAATGCCCCCCCAGATCCACGTACAACCGCCCGAATTCCTTGCGCAGGCTTGCGCCTGGATATGGCTTGAGCAGGGCCCTCACCTGAGTAATGATGGTTTTTTCGAATCGTGCACGATTTTTGCCTTTCAACATAAACTCTCCAAAACGGAGAAGCAGCATATCATATTTCATTTGACTTTACATCCGCCTTTCCAACGGGCGCAGCTGCGCCACCATCTGATGCAGCGCTTGTTCCAGCAAGGCCACATCCTCTTCTGTATGTTCAATACCTAGACTAATCCGTAATCCTCCTGATGCGCTTGCCGCATCTCTTCCCATCGCAAGAAGGACTCTGCTGGGCTCCGCAGAGCGGGAGGAGCAGGCTGATTGTGTAGAAACGATGATCCCAAGCTGCTCCAGTGTGTGGAGCGCCACTTCAGCCTTCATCTCCGGATAAGAAAAGTGAATAATATGGGGAGCCCCATCCCGACGGCTGTTCAGTCTAAGTCCGGGGATGGTTTCAATGGTTTTCATAATCCGATCTCTCAGCACTGTGGCACGTTCAGCAAACGCGAGCTGCTGTTCTGCCGCAAGACGCATCGCTTTTGCCATACCTACAAGCAAGGGAACATTCTCTGTTCCTGCTCTCATGCCCTGCTCCTGCGAACCACCAGACAGCAGTGGGGTAAGTTCCACTCCACTTCGTACATATAGGAGTCCCGCTCCTTTCGGACCACGGATTTTGTGAGCGGATAAACTGTACAGATCAGCTCCCCACGAAGCGGGCTTTGCTTCCAATTTGCCAAACCCCTGTACCCCATCCACGTGAAAAAGCACGCGTGGTGCGGCACTTTTCAAACGGTTGCCTATCTCTGCAACAGGATGAATGATCCCTGTTTCATTGTTTACATGCATCAGGCTGACAAGAACCGTGTCCGGTCTTAATGCATCGATCACCTGCTGAGTACTTACACGGCCATCCGAATCCACGGGCAGCCAGGTTACTTCCCAGCCCCACTGCTGCAGCTGCAAAAAACTCTCATATACTGAAGCATGTTCGGTAGCCGTCGTAATGAGATGTTTCCCCCGTGTCTGGTACCTGAGTGCCGCTCCTTTTATGGCGAGGTTATTGCTCTCCGTTGCCCCGGAAGTAAACACGATCTCTTCGGGCTTAACACCAAGTGCTGCTGCGCAGCCAGAGCGTGCACGCCTCAGTAGTTGATCCGCTCGTTCTCCGTACCCATGAATGGATGACGGATTGCCATAATGTGCCTCCATAATTTCGGCCATCGTTCGAACCACGTCTGAATCAGGAGGAGTTGTTGCTGCATGATCAAAATATTTCAAATGAGGTCAGACCTCCTTCAGATGTTCTCTAAACCTACAGTGAGCATTGTAACACGATCCCGCCCCAACACAAAAAGACCAATCAGGAACAGGCTGGCTTCCCAGGCATGCTCCCGAATTGATCTCCTCCTGAACTCGCTGTAAAAAATACTGATCTTTGACTCTATACCGTATATTTTGACTGTGCTTTTTCCACTTTGGAAATATACGCCTGTGTCTCCGCAGGCAAAAGGTTAAGTACACTCATCAATTCACTGTCGTTTGACACACCCAATCGGGAAACGCGCCCTGGTCCAGCATTATAAGCCGCAAGCGCCATCTTCACCTCTCCACCAAAACGCTGAAGCTGAAGGGAGAGATATTTGGTTCCGGCATCAATACTCTGAGCAGGATCAAAGGCATTCGTTACACCGAGACCAGCTGCTGTCCCATCCATTAATTGCATTAATCCTTTGGCACCGGCAGAAGATACCACGTTCGGATTGAACCCGGATTCCGTGTCAATGACAGCCTTGATCAGAGATTCAGGTACTCCATACTTGACACTTGCCGCTGCAATCAAAGATTCAAAATCGGTTGGCACAGATCCCTTGGTATCCGCTTTTACAGTATTGGTATGTGTCGACAAAGATACATTCTCACTGCTGCTGGAAGAACTCACACTTGAATCCGTATTATACAAACTGCCCAGCTGTAACCACAACAAGCCGTCACTGGATCTTTTGGAGATGCCAATGGACGTTGAAGAAGATGAATCGCTGCTGTTCGAAGCGTTTGTATTTGCACTCAACAGCCCGTCCATCATATCGGCGAAGTCTGACGATGAACCTGCAGTTTCACCTGACACATTCGTTTGATTGGCAACATTGGACAATTGAAGTTCCAGTAACTGCCGTGACCCGTTTGGATCAATCTGCATCTGTTTTCCCACTCCCGTATAAAAAAACGTATATTATGCCTATATTCTACATCGTTTTACAAAAATCTGCCATGGTCTTCAGAAAAATAAACCCATTTAATCTTTTGTTTGCGTAAACGCGAAAAACCTTCACCCATAACCCGGATTGACGGGAAGGGAGAAGGCTAAGATATGCCCTATTCAGTTCAAAATTGCTGGCTAAATCACGTATTTCGTTAACAAGAATTTAACGGGCAAATGGAATCATGAAGAAATAACTGATGGTAGCGAGCGCTCCCAGTCCAATGGACCAAGCTCCGGCCGTTTTACGCCCGTTTACATAAGCGTAATAACCAAGCACGGCTGCAGCTGGACCAAGTACAATAGACCACATAAATAAGGACGCAATCCCGCAAGCTAACCCAATATAACCGGAGACTTTACCGGTTGACTCCATAACACGATCAGCTTCATGCTTTTCCGGGGCTGCTGCGGCCGGTTCAGCGCGTTCTGTACGTACAGAAGCCGGGGGAGCCACCTCTGCACCATATTCCTCACGATGTTCACGTCGTGGATAATCCACACGTTCACGCTTTTTCACATTGGCAGGAGTGGCAGTTTTGGAACGATGAAATGGATAATCCTCTTTATTATCATTCTTCACTTCAAAGCACCTCCATAATAATTAGGGATGACTGCTCATTTGGGTTTGAATGTGTGACAGCATGTTGCCGAAGAAGTACGCGCATGATCCTGATGATCCGAATCAAACGTTTCTCCAGCAAATTCTTCATGCAAGCGACGAGTAGCATGTTGGTCAATGTCAATCATGATGGCATCGGCATGGCAGAAATTGTTTTCTCCCCAGAAATGACAGTTGGACACACTGCATTTGACAATTGGCTTGTCTTGGCTCATATATTTATCACCTCGACATCTATTGTCTCCCCAGTGTAAAACGGCTATTCTCCGCCGAGATGTCAGATGATGACATGAATTCAGCCACTCTTTACTTGTCCGAAAACGCCAAAAAACCGCCATTGCTGGCGGTTTCGTCCATTTTATATAGGTTGTTAAAACGCTGAACTATGCGTGATTGCGTTGATTCTGCATCCGGCGCTGGGTCAAATAATCACTTTCATAAAAGGCCAGATCATCGCGCAGTTCTTCATATGTTTTGGAGACTTCAAGAATGACATCGCGTACTGCACGAACCGGCTTGTCACGGAAACGAATGGCATCCTGACCTGTGTACGCATATCTTCCATCTTCGGAATAGCATTCATTTTTGGGATAGAAAAAGCTGTTTACGCATTGGTGATACGTATTATAGAGAGCCTTTTCGGCAAAATCGACATCAAAATTGGCACGACGCAGCACAACGCCAAGTTTTTCGTAAGAAACTTCAGAAAAAACAAGCAAATGACGGAGATCCGAAAGAAATCCTTTGTAGAAGGTTGTCGATTCCTCAGTCTGGTTCTGATCCAGTTCAGGCAAGGCATTTTCATTCAAAAATTGTTCGATCCGATCGATAGCAGGTTTTAACTTTTCCCTAGTTGACTCACAAGTTTTCTGTACATTGGCTGCTGACATAAAGGTAGCTCCCCCTTAAATAAGTCCTTACATATAGGTCGGCCACGGTGGTTGTCCCCTGACCTTGGATTCTCAGCTACTATCCTACCATAAAAAGATGACGAGCGGTATCCCTTAATCATCCTTTACATAACCGCCACGATCCTTACCCATTAAGCGAAGCCTGCTCCGTTTTTACCTGCATAAAAATAACCGCTTTTCCTAACGATAAAACTATTCCAAGGACAACGATGAATACAGGAAACCCATGACTGCTGTCCAAAATACAAGAGGAGGTTATATTCCCCATGTCCAGACCTAAATGGATAAACTGGGCCATTGCCGCCGGTGCAGGAGCGCTTGCACTGACCCTGCTCCTTCCGACATCCAACCGTCCTGCACCTGAGCCGAGTGCTATGCCCGATGCTCCTCATGAGGAACATGCGAACAAACAGCATTTAAAAGTCCAGGATGTGAAAGCGACAGATTTGTTGACACGTATGGATGCCAAGCAGCATCTCAGCTTAATGCTCGAGAAGAGTGCCACAATGAATGAGGCCGAGTTCAGTCGTTACGTTCAGGATTTACAGCGTACACACGATCATATCCGTTCCATTGATGTGCTAAATACCAAAGGCACAACCAGTAAACATTTCGCTAAAGAATCTGGTAAAGGAAGCAAAATAGAGCAGCAAAAACTCGAGCACTCCTTTAACCTTGCGAAAAAAGCGGTTATGAAACGCCAAAGCTTCGAATCTTCCTCATTTCCTTTAGGCAAAGAAAAATATTTCGTAATGGGACTGCCCTCCAAGGATGGAAACAAAGCGGTTATTGCACTCTTTAGCCAAAGTGTCTTGAATGCGGTGGAACAACATCAGCGCAAAAATCTGCGCATGATTCCTTACCCGCGTGAGGGCAAATTCAAAATCGAATCCGTACACCCGGATACCCTTAACGAAGTCACGGTAAAAACAGGTCATGATAATGCCAATGCCAGCCATTTTTATGAAAATGAAATCGTTATTCGTTTCCGACAGGAGCCGGGTGAACGGGATATGCGGATCATCAAATCCGATTTGCGTACCCAATCTGCGCGTAAGCTGGGATACACTTATGTTTTTCGTTCAGAACACATGAACTACGAGCAGCTGCATTCCTATTTTGAACGCAAGTGGAATCCGCTGTATATGGAACCCCACTACATGTATTTAACCAATGAAGCCGCACCTGAACAAACCGATACGGATGTAACGATTCCCAACGATATATTGTTTACGGATTACCAGTGGAATCTCCCCGCCATTGAAACCAATCGGGGCTGGAATATTACAAAAGGGAAAGAAGACGTTATTGTTGCCGTAGTGGATACCGGAGTGGACCTGAATCATCCGGACCTGAAGGGCAAGCTGCTGGAGGGTTATAACGTCGTTGATCCGAAGAGCAAGCCCCTTGACGATGTGGGCCATGGTACACATGTAGCCGGAATCATTGGCGCCATTGTCAATAACAGCGAAGGCGTGGCCGGGATGAGCTGGTATAACAAGGTTCTTCCCGTGAAGGTACTGGACAATTCAGGCTCAGGAACCACGTATGCAGTGGCTGAAGGCATCATTTGGGCTGCGGACCACGGGGCCAAGGTCATCAACATGAGTCTGGGCAATTATGCAGATGCCCAATTTCTCCATGATGCCATCAAGTATGCCTTTGATCGCGATATTGTCCTGATTGCTGCAACCGGGAATGATAACACTGAACGGCCTGGATATCCTGCCGCTTATCCCGAGGTGTTCGCAGTTTCGGCCACCGATCCGGATATGAATAAGGCTTCGTATTCCAACTACGGCGATTATGTGGATGTAATGGCGCCTGGCACCAGCATCGCTAGCACCTATCCCAATAATCAATATGCCGCCCTATCCGGTACGTCAATGGCCAGTCCCCATGTCGCTGCACTTGCTGGGTTAATTCGTTCGTTGAATCCGGATCTGACCAATACGGAAGTCATGGACCTGATGCGTCAGAGTGTCATCGACCTTGGTGACCCGGGTCACGACAAGTATTATGGTTATGGTCAGGTCGATGTCTACAAGGCCCTTCAGTCTGCTTCAAGCAACAGTGCACCCTTACAGTTTTGGCCACAACATGTAAGGCAGCAGATGGATAACACGATGAAAAAATATACCAAGTAGCCTTTTGTGGATTGAAACTCCAATTTGCTTCGTGTACAAAAATAAAAGCAGCTGCGCCCCGGGGCGTATGCTGCTTTTTAAGCTGTTCTCTATTTCCCCGGGGCACCCGCTGCGACTAGCGTTTGCGGGACGATGTGCGGGCTTTGCCGGATTTTTTCACGGATTTTTTCTTGCTTTTATAGCTGGATACATAGCAAGGATCTTCTTCTTTGACAACGACAGGATACAAATGGTGATGAACTGGCACACAATGCGTTTTTTTGATGACTTCAATCGGGTGGATGACAGGTACGATCTGAGGAACGTAGTAATCCTCAACAACCTGGATCGGGTCACATACAATCGGGCAAAGCGGTGGACAGTAATGGTTCATTTAAAACCAACTCCCTTTCAAGTGATACTATAACGTATTGCACCAGGACGAAAGTGGATTGGATGTATGTCCTTGTTCCAAAAAATTAAATAAGCGGGAGCCTGTCCGCTGCTGTTCCCCCCTGCCTAGGCATGACCCTCTGAATAACACCGCACAACACACGAAGCCCTTCACACAACCCCTTCAGATTCGTTACCGTAAAGCAGATTCGCAGACTTGCCGTATCCGTCTCACCTACATAACAAGCAGATCCCGGCAGAAAAGAAACTCCTGCAGCCAGAGACTGACGGTGCAGCTCCCGCATATCCAGACCATCTGGCAGCTGAAGCCACAGGTTTAACCCACCTTCAGGCAAGACCCAATACATACCAGGTACACGGTATTCCTCCAGAACATCGGATGCTGCCTGAAGTCTGGCATACAGCTCTTTGCGTAATCGAACAATATAGGAGCTATACTGATGCTGAATGAAGGATTGAAGTGCCTTTTGTGTAAGTAAAGGACTGCCCAGATCTGCCGTGGATTTGGCTGCGACCAAACGGGTCAGCACACTCCCTTCAGCGATGGCACAGGCCACGCGGCAACCTGGAGACAGCACCTTGCTGAAGCTTTTGATATAAACAACATGACCTGTAGCATCCATCGATTTAATGGACGCAGGAGGAGAATCGCGGAAATACAGATCGGCGAATGGATCATCCTCCAAAATGAGACAGTGATAACTCTGGGCCAGATTCAATAGTTGTGCCCGTCTTCTGGCACTCATCGTTACACCTGTCGGATTGTGGTATGTAGGGATGGTATAAATCAACTTCGGCGGGTACGTGTCGCAAAGGCGTGTCAACAGATCAATACGCATGCCTTCACCGTCCATTGGCACGGTAATGATTTTGGCTCCTCTGCTCGTAAATACATCAATTGCACCCGTGTATGTAGGAGCTTCCATGTAGACCACATCTCCAGGCCCGACGAAGGTGCGGGCCACTAAGTCGATACCCTGCTGTGTCCCACTTGTAATTAGCATTCGCTCTGGGGCGACTTGCAGACCCCTTTCGGCAAAGTGGCCTGCAAAGGTCTGGCGAAGTTCCCGGTCCCCCTGAAAAGAGCCATACGCTGCCATGCGTTCAGGATGGTCAGAGGACAGCCGATAGGCACTATTAATAATTTCAGTCGTTGGCAGCAGCTCGGGCTGGATGGCTGACATATGCAGTTCATACTGAACCTGAGGAGACGCATCAAAATGCCGCCAAAGCTGCGCACGCGGCAAATAATCCACAAGTGCCATCTGCCAGTTCCACGGGGTATTATTATCGTGATTTCGCTCAGCTTGCTGTTTTTTATCTGTATCTTCCGTTTGGTCCATCTCCTGGGCCCCGCGTACATAGCATCCTTTTCCCTGTGAACAGGTTATCAGTTGAATGGCCTCAAGTTCAGCATACGCCTTAGACACGGTAACGAGACTTACTCCCAGGTCCGCGGTCATTTTACGTACAGACGGCAGACGTGTTCCAGGCTCAATCAAACCTGAACGGATCCGATCTGCAAGTGTAAGCGCGATCTGAATATACAACTTGGTACTGCTTCCCCGTTTCAATTCAATGTGCATCTGCCTGCTCCCCCAACTGTTATCATCCACATTTTACTGTTATATCGCATTCCGGCTATTATAGTTTATAATATCAGTATAACAGTGAATAACAGGAGATGAGAACACTATGAGTATCCCTTGGTCCAAAATGGCTTTAAACACCCCGTCCTCTGTCGTTCGCGACATGCTTCAGGCTGCACAGGCGCCTGGAATGATATCCCTTGCCGGAGGTTTGCCAGCACAGTCATCATTCCCGGTTGAAGCTATACGTGACGCGTATCAACAGGTGTTTATGAGCGGTGCAGCTGCCCTTCAATATGCAGAAACGGAAGGCTACAGACCGCTGCGCGCCAAAATTGCCGAGCGTCTGGAATCCAAGGGCATTCCCGCTTCCCCCGATCATATGCTCCTGACTACAGGATCACAGCAATCCATAGATCTGGTCTGCCGTATTCTGCTTGATCCAGGTGACAGCGTACTGGTTGAATCACCGACCTACCTGGCTGCTCTTCAAGTTATCCATTCCTATCAGGCCGAATCCCATGGGGTAGCCTGCGATGAAGAAGGCATGCTCCCTGAATCCCTTGAAGAACAGTTAAAACAGCATCAGCCGAAACTGGTGTACATTAATCCAACGTTCTCCAACCCATCAGGCAAAGTATGGAGTCGCGCCAGAAGACAGCAGGCTGTTGACCTATGTCGCAAATATGGAGTACTCATTCTGGAGGACGATCCATACGGTGAAATCCGTTTTAATCCGGAACAATTGGATGCACCTTCCCTTGTGGAACTGGATGCAGCATCCTATGATGGACCGTCCAACGTTATCTACACGAGCACATTCTCCAAAACCGTAGCTCCAGGTCTTCGTACAGGTTGGATTCTTGCTTCTGCAGATATTGTTAAGATTGCTGCACGAGCGAAACAGGGAGCCGATCTGCATTCCAGTAGCATCGACCAGAGAGCTCTTCATGCCTTGCTCGAAACGTTTGATCTTGATGGGCATATTCGAAGCATTTCCAAGGACTACGCCAAACGAATGAATACCATGACTTCACTTATGGCAGAGAAGGCTTGGGAAGGAATCACTTGGAACTCTCCGCAAGGCGGCATGTTCCTGTGGCTCGAACTTCCTGAAGCGATGGCAGCCAGCAATTTGTTTACTTACGGTATTCAGGAAAAAGTGTGCATTGTACCTGGTGATTCCTTCTACGCCGGAACTCCTGAACTGAACCGGATGCGTATCAACTTCACACATACAGACCCTGAGCTGCTTCCTGAAGCCGTTGAACGTATGGACCGAGCTATTCAGCGCTGGCATGCTGCTGCACAATCCGATACGGCGGTTACACTGTAATAAACTGTCATTAACTGTATTATGACTAGTATCCTGTCAGAACTTAATGCGTAAAAAAAATAAGGCGGCAGATCCGAGGAAATCGGGTTCTGTCGCCTTATTGATGTTTGTTTTAATTTTTTAGAAGAGAAGTACAATTAAATGTGAGTAAATCGATCAATACATGTTGTTGAGTTTGGAAAGCTTACCGTAAGCCGGGTTCTGTGCTCTTCGTGGTTCAAACGGGAACTACCCTCCCACCACAAGCGACAATCATCTATCTAGGCCATACATTGCTGCACAGCTCAAGCGACCAACCTAGACACACCTCGGGCTAAGGCTGCCTCCTCCGAAGAGTCGGCTGTGTCCCATTAGGTCTTGCTCCAGATGGGGTTTACCAGGAACGAAGTCACCAGCGTTCCTCGGGGTCTCTTACACCTCGGTTCCATCCTTGCCTGTACCGGAAAATCCGGCCATCGGCGGTCCATTTCTGTGGCACTATCCTTCAACTCGCGCTGACTGGACGTTATCCAGCATCCTGCCCTGTGGAGCCCGGACTTTCCTCTCGTGGCAACAAGGCCACCAGCGATTGTCTGTCAAGCTTTCCGAACAACATTACATAGTATACAAGCATTTGAGTTTACAAACAAGCTTAATATTACTGGAAACAGGTGATCCCAACATAATTACATAAACTGGAATACTTCCGTATTGACCTCCGAAGCCGTCACTTGGGTCTCATAACGCTTGTCTGCCAAACGTGAACGCAGCCAGTCCGCTGTTTTTGACTTCATAATCTTCTCGGCATTATGCCCCGCATCTATGATGCACATGCCAGCCATCAGCGCATCATGAGCGGTATGATAATCAATATCTCCTGTTACGATGACATCGGCCCCTTTGAAACGAGCGGTCAGGGTATAACGGCTTCCTGAACCGCCAAGGACTGCTGCTTTTTTGATCTGCCTGTTCAGATCCCCTACTACACGAACGTATGGCACGTTTAATTGGGCCTTCACGACCTCTACCAGTTCACCCAGTGTCTTTGGTTCCTTAAGGGGTCCTAGACGCCCCAGACCGAGTGTACGGCCTTTTAAATCCATTGCATACAGGTCATAGGCCACTTCTTCATAGGGGTGAGCCTTCAGCATGGCCTGTACAACTTTGCTCCGCAGACTTTGCGGTACAATGGTCTCAATACGCATCTCTTCCACTCGCTCCAGCTGGCCCTGTTCACCGATAAAAGGCTGTGTTCCCTCACCCGGGACAAAGGTTCCTGTTCCTTCGGTATTGAAGCTGCATTTGCTGTATTGGCCAATACTTCCGGCTCCAGCTTCCAGAATGGCCTGAAGCACCTGTTCATGATGCGTACGCGGGACGAATACAGCCAGCTTGTACAGATGGTCTGTATGTACATCTTCCAGTGACTCTTTGCTCTCAATGCCAATCGCTTCGGCCATCCAATCATTCATGCCGCCTTCGGCCACGTCCAGATTCGTGTGACTGATATATACGGCAATATCATGCTTGATCAGCTTCTCATACAATTTCCCCATCGGTGTATCCGTATTGAACGATTTTACCGGCCGGAAAATAATCGCATGGTGTGCAATGATGAGATTGGCACCGATTCGAATAGCTTCTTCAACAACTTCATCAGTCACATCAAGAGCAATCAGAACATGATTTATCTCTTTTTGCAGACTGCCCAGCTGCAGTCCGATCCGGTCATCAGGTACAGCCAGATGTTTGGGAGCCAGCTGCTCCATCAATTGAATTACAGTTTGACCTTTGGCAAACATTCGAGAACCTCCTTCAGGTTTGCAATCAGACGTTCCACCTCAGCAGCCTTTTCACGGGAAGAGTCCTGGTCCGATTTTGAGATGGACTGCACAACACCCTTCAGCTTAACGATCTCACTTTCCCATTTTGCAAAGAATACGTCTGTGGGTCTGTCCACCAGATATGGACCCATACGCAGCAATAGATCTTGCGTCAGAACGACTCCACCTTCAAGTGGACGGGCGAGGTACACTTCCTCATTCGCAATTGGACTGGTTGCCTGCGGCATGGCTGTAATAATCTCATAGATCTTGCCATCTTCCTCAAGCAATCGTTCTGCCACAACCACCCATTGATGATCCAGCAGCCAGCGTCTGAGGATATCCTCACCCACATTAGGTTGAAGGATAAGCATCTTCACTTCTTCCAGTTTGGAAAGGCCGCGGTCCAGTATGGAAGCAATTAATGCTCCACCCATTCCTGCAATCGTAATGACATCTACCTCGCCTGCAGAGACGACTTCAAGCCCGTCTCCACGACGAACGGTAATTTGCTCCTGCAGCCCTGCATCACTTACCTGTTTGCGCGCGGCCTCGTAGGGTCCCGGGTTAACTTCTCCGGCCACAGCACTTGCAGCCTTCCCACTGCGAACGGCAGCTACCGGCAGCAATGCATGATCAGAGCCTATATCGGCTAGACGGCTGCCCTCGGGAATTTGATCATGTATTTGTTGTAATCGATTCGAAAGTTTCATGAAGCACCTGCACATTCATTTAATTTATTGATTTGCATTGGACAACGAAAAGCGATAAAATGAAATCCAATCAAACATTTCAAGGATTAATTACCAAAACCAAGCAATTAAGACATTCGATTTAAAAATAAAGGAGACCTCGCCGCCGCCTAAGCGGCTTGCGAAAAGTCTCCCGTAGTTCTGTTATTCGAGGAAATCCTTAAGCCGTTTGCTGCGGCTTGGGTGGCGCAGTTTACGAAGAGCCTTAGCTTCGATCTGACGAATACGCTCACGCGTAACTCCAAAGACCTTGCCCACTTCTTCCAGCGTTCTCGTCCGTCCATCGTCCAGACCAAAACGAAGGCGAAGTACATTCTCTTCACGCTCTGTCAACGTATCCAGTACGTCTTCAAGCTGTTCTTTCAGCAATTCATAAGCAGCAGCATCCGCTGGAGCCAAAGCTTCCTGATCCTCGATAAAATCGCCCAGATGGGAATCATCCTCTTCACCAATCGGTGTTTCGAGGGAAACCGGTTCCTGTGCAATCTTCGTGATCTCACGCACTTTCTCCACACTCAGATCCATTTCAGCTGCAATTTCTTCTGGCGTTGGTTCGCGTCCAAGTTCTTGCAACAACTGACGGGATACCCGGATCAGTTTATTTATCGTTTCGACCATGTGCACCGGAATACGAATGGTACGCGCCTGATCGGCTATCGCACGTGTGATGGCTTGACGAATCCACCAAGTCGCATACGTACTGAACTTATATCCTTTTTTGTGGTCAAACTTCTCTACTGCCTTGATCAGACCCATGTTTCCTTCCTGAATCAGGTCCAGGAACAGCATGCCGCGTCCCACATATCGCTTCGCGATACTGACAACGAGTCTGAGGTTGGCTTCAGCCAGTCGGCGCTTCGCTTCTTCATCCCCGTTTTCAATCCGTTTGGCGAGCTCCACTTCATCGTCTGCAGACAACAAAGGTACGCGACCAATTTCCTTCAGATACATCCGGACAGGGTCATTGATTTTGATGCCTGGAGGCAAGCTCAGATCATCGTCAAAGTGGAATTCATCGTCTCCCTCTCTGCTGTTGTTTTCTGAGTCATCATTAGGGCGAAGCGTAACCTCTTCATCATTTTCGTTTACCACGTCGATACCCAGGTCACTTAATTGTTCGTAGAACTCATCCATTTGCTCAGCATCCTGCTCAAACGGGGAGAGTTTCTCAATGATTTCCTTGTAGTTCAATGAAGCTCTTTTTTTGCCTGATTCAATCAGTTGATCCTTAACCTGATCCAGCGTCAATTCTGTTTCTAGTTCAGTATGCTGATCATTCGCCATAACTCGACTCCCTCCTCCCTAGAAACATCCAACACACGGACATTTACTGTCTCTCTAGGGCAATCATTTCAATTGCGATTTGTGCCGCGCGTACAAAATCACCTGCACGCTCTGCAGCAATCATTTCTTCTTTTTTAAGATCGTACTCTTTTTTGCGCGGATATTTCAGCACTTCCCTGATACAATCATCGAGTATCTGAACGTTCCATTCACCCGGGCCATCCATCATTGAGATCGAGCTGACGGTTTTCTCCAATCGATCATCATGCAATGAGGACATAAAACGGCTTGTATCCGGCGATTTGCCTTGCGCATAATAGGCATATAGATAAGCAGCAATAGCTGCATGATCATCCAAGTTAAAAGCTTCACCAAGATGCTCATTCACATACTGGGCAGCCTCGTCATCCTGAAGCATCCAGGCAAGCAATTTGCGCTCAGCAGCATGGTAAGCCGGCAACAGATTGGGTGTAGGCACCTGCCTATTTTGTTGCCTACCATTATTCCACCTTTTCGGGTTATTATCCCCATACTGCTCGTTATTTTTCATGGACTGGCGCTCTTCATTACACTCCTGCTTCAGTGTCTCAAATGACACATCCACTTCAGCAGCCAGTTCACGCAAATATACTTCGCGTTCCGTTGGGGAAGATAATGGCGCGATTAGCTTTACCGCTTCCTTGGAATAGGCGATCAGACCGCCGCCTTCTAGCAGTATATGGTTTTTTTTTAGGTTTATAAGCTTAAATTTTGTTGTGGTCACAGCACCGTCTACAATCTGGTTGCGAAACCGTTCACCACCGTACTTCCGAATAAAATCATCCGGATCAAGTCCTTCGGGTATAAGAGCCACCTTAACCTGCAGCCCGGCTTCTTCCAGAATGGGGAAGTTCTTAAGTGCAGCGGCCTGCCCTGCTCGGTCACCGTCATAACAGATAATGACTTCGTCGCACATGCCCTTGAGCATAAGCGCCTGATTCTCGGTCAGCGCTGTACCCATGGCCGCTACTCCGTTCTGGATCTCTTGATCCCAGGCGGAGATCACGTCGCCATAGCCTTCGAACAAAATAGCTTGTCTTTGTTTGCGAATTGCATTTTTGGCCTGATGCAGATTGTAGAGAACTCGGCTTTTGTTGAATAACCGGGTTTCCGGTGAATTTAGGTACTTCGGCTGCCCGTCTCCCAAAATGCGACCTGCAAATGCAATCGGTTTGCCGCTTCTGCCATTAATCGGGAACATAACCCTGTCTCGGAAGCGGTCCACATAGCCCTGACCTTCACTCCGCTGCGACAGAAGACCGCCCTTTTCCATCTCTTCAAGTGGAAAGTTGCGCTTCTCCAGAAATTGCACCAACGTGTCCCAACGATTCGGCGCATAACCAATCTGAAACTGGTCAATCAGCTTGTCGCTAAAGCCCCGCGAGCGTAAATACTCCATGGCTGCTTTTCCATGCTCTGTATTTTTCAATAAGAAATGATACAGCTTTGCAGTTAGCTCATACGCCTCCAGCAGACGTTCGGTCTCCGGATTTACATGAGCGGATTCACGCCCTTGCCAGTCCCCCATGGAGATGTGACTTTCTTCCGCCATCGTCTTGACAGCCTCGGGAAAGGATAACCCTTCGATTTCCATCCTGAATTTGATGGCATTTCCACCCGTGCCGCAACCGTAGCAGTAGAAAATTTGTTTCTCTGGTGTAACTGTAAACGAAGGCGTCTTCTCGGAATGAAAAGGGCAGAGGCCTTTCATGTACTTCCCCTGCTTGGTCAGATGCACAAATCGGCTCACCGTATCGACAATATCATGCTGCTGTAACACCGATTCAATAATGCTTTCGGGTATACCGCCTTGTCCGGTACTCATCTCTGGCCACCTTCATCTCTTTCAGCACGTAAATATAATTCGCTAAACTTACACATTCTCCTGCAAATCTTTCAAAAGTTTTGTCAGTTTATGTTGAAAAATTTCCCGATCCTGCTCTGTGAAAGGCTTTGGACCCTTCCCATAATGCCCTCTTTTCCGTGCTTTGGCAGCAGTATGGCGGGAATCGAGCATAAAATCAATGTCACGATCATTAAATTCGCGACCACGAAATGATAAAACATAACAACGTTTGCCAAGCGCGAGTGCTGCCAGTCCATAATCCTGTGTAATGACGATATCACAGGGCTTGATATGATTGGCGATGTACAGATCCGCACTCTGATCACTGCGGTCCACCTGCACGGTACGCACCCCATCTCCTCCCTGAAGTAAATGATCAAAGGAAGATACTAGCAATACGGGGATATCAAAACGGCGGGCCGTTTCTGCAATCTCGGCTTTCACCGGACAAGCATCTCCGTCCACAACAATCTGGCGTACATTCAACTCACTCAACCTCAGGATCACCCGGCTTCATAAAATAGCTGCATATTGTTATATACGACTTCCGCCAGCGAAATTCCTTCTGACCAGTCAAGGTAAATCAAAGGCTAAAATACGGAACGGCTGTTAAAAATAAAATTTCACAACCCGTTCCGTATATTTATACCCTCATATATCCTTCTTTAATACTGAATTTGAAGCGTATGCTCTAACCTGTCAGTGCCGGGATATTATACTAACACCAATTTGGAGAAATCGGCAAATCCTTTCAAGTCACGATCGATAGCTGCGAGCAGAGCCAAGCGATTAGCACGGACTGCTTCATCTTCGGCCATGACCATTACGGAATCGAAGAATGCTGTTATGGCTTCCTTCCAAGCGGATGCAATCGCCAGCGCTTCCGCTGCAGCGTGCTGCGATAAGGCTTTGCGATATTCCTCATTGGTTCTGTTCCAAGCTTCATGCAGCTGCTTCTCTCCCTCTTCGGTAAACAGTTCAGGATGAACAGAAGCATTCGACGCTTTGGCAGCTAGGTTACCTACCCGGTTGAACGATTCCACTGTTGTTTTGAATGCATCACCGGTTTGAACAGCGGCCATCAGGGCCTCACCTTTTGGAACAATGGCACTAATATCATCGAATCCGGCAGAAATCACAGCATCAACTACATCATAACGAACGGTCTCGGACAACAGTTTTTTCACACGAAGACCGAAGAAGTCCTGCAAATCTTTACGAACCTCTTCATCTGCACGTTTCAAAAGGTTCATCTGAGCATGTACCTGAAGCGCAACCCCGAACACATCGGAGAGAGTCAGTGGAAGCTGATGATCCAGCAAGATTTGTACAATACCCGCGGCCTGACGACGAAGTGCATAAGGATCCTGGGATCCAGTCGGGATGATATTGATGGAGAAACAGCCCACGATGGTATCCATTTTATCTGCAGCACTTACAATTGCACCTACGAGTGAAGCAGGAGATTGGTCTCCGGCAAAGCGCGGCTGATAGTGTTCAAATACCGCTTTGGCCACTTCTTCCTTCTCGCCTGCCTTGCGAGCGTAATCCTCACCCATGACACCTTGCAATTCAGGGAACTCACCAACCATCAGCGTAACCAGGTCAAACTTGCAGATATCTGCAGAGCGGCTCACCGATTCGGCAACGTCAGCAGAAACCTGCAGCTTGGATGCGAGACCGTCCGCAATTTTGCGAATGCGGCGCACCTTGTCACCAACGGTACCCAGTTCCTCTTGAAAGACAATGCTCTCCAGTTTGGACAATGCGTCCTTAATCTCGAGCTTCTGGTCTTCTTCGTAGAAGAACTTGGCGTCGGACAGGCGGGCACGCAGTACTTTTTCGTTACCTTTGGCGATGACATCAAGTGAATCACTGCCTCCGTTACGAACCGTTACAAAGTAAGGCAGCAATTGTCCTGCACTATCCAGTACAGGGAAGTAACGCTGATGCTCACGCATCGAAGTAATCAATACTTCCTGAGGGATATTGAGGAATGAAGGATCGAACGTTCCGAACAATACGGTTGGCGTTTCCACCAAAAACAGTACTTCCTCCAGCAAATCTTCCTTGATGGCAATATCCCAATTTTTCTCGGCAGCCAGTGCCTGAATCTGGGAAACAATCATTTGCTCCCGTTCCTTGATATCAGCAATAACATGTTCGGAACGCAGCAATTCGACGTATGAAGCAGGGTTAGTAATTACGGTCTCCTTACCAAGGAAACGATGTCCCCGAGTTACATTCCCGGATTTCACACCTGCAACTTCAATATCAATAACCTCACTACCAAGCAGAGCCACAATCCAGCGAATCGGGCGGACAAATTTAAAATCATATGAAGCCCAGCGCATGAATTTAGGGAAAGTCATGGCGTGCAGAATCGACAGCAATCCTTCACCGATTACAGATGAAGTCTCTACACCTTTGCTGCTCTTGCTTGCATATATATACTCGACTCCGCCGAGTTCCTTAAACGTAAACTGATCCGGATCAACACCTTGACTGCGTGCAAATCCAAGTGCTGCTTTGCTCCAGTTGCCGCTCTCGTCAAGTGCAATTTTACGGGAAGGGCCTTTTACTTCTTCTTCTACATCCTCTTGCTTCTCGGCAACATTCTGAATCATGACAGCCAAGCGACGTGGTGTAGCATAAGCGTTTACCTCACCATGTGTTATGCGGGATGTATCCAGCCATTTCACAATACGATCCTGCAGCTGTTCTATCGCCGCGCGCAAGAAACGTGCAGGTACTTCTTCCAGACCAATTTCAAACAACAGATCCTTAGACATGCTCGGCTCCCCCTTTCTTAATCAGCGGGAAGCCAAGCTTCTCGCGCTCTTCCACATATGTTGCAGCCACTTGGCGTGCCAGATTCCGAACACGCGTAATGTAACCGGTACGTTCTGTAACACTGATTGCTCCACGAGCATCCAGCAGGTTAAACGTATGGGAACATTTCAGCACATAGTCATATGCCGGAAATACCAGATTCTGTGCCATAGCCTTATTAGCTTCTTCTTCATGCATGTTGAAGAGGGTAAACAGCATCTTCACATCTGATACTTCAAACGTATATTTGGAGTGTTCAAACTCAGGCTGCAGGAATACATCACCATAGGTAATTCCCTCTACCCATTCCAGATCAAACACATTTTCTTTTTCCTGAATGTAAGAAGCTAGGCGCTCCATACCATACGTAATTTCGACAGCTACCGGGTTCGTCTCAATTCCACCGACTTGCTGGAAATATGTAAACTGTGTAATTTCCATACCATCAAGCCAGACTTCCCAGCCGAGGCCTGCGCAGCCCAGAGAAGGATTCTCCCAGTTGTCTTCAACAAAACGGATATCATGTTTAAGCGGGTCAATCCCCAAACGTTTGAGACTTTCCAGGTAAATTTCCTGAATGTTGTCTGGTGAAGGCTTAATAATGACTTGGAATTGATGGTGCTGATACAGACGGTTCGGGTTTTCTCCGTAACGTCCGTCGGAAGGACGACGAGAAGGTTCTACATAAGCTACTTTCCAAGGCTCTGGTCCAAGTGAACGCAAAAAGGTCATCGGGTTCATTGTACCTGCTCCTTTTTCCGTATCATATGGCTGGACAATAATACAGTTGTGCTCGGCCCAGAATTGCTGCAGCGTGAGAATCATCTGCTGAAAATTCATAATCATGCTCCTTTTCAATGAGTTTATTGGCAAGCTGAGAAAACTTCCGATTTGCACAAGCGTCAATCGAAGCCCGACGTAGAACGGACAAAACGCGTTTTGCGAGAGATCCCCGGAATTTATCCACCAGCCCTTGCCGGAAAATAATTCCACAATCAAAAAAAGCCCTCGCCCTACGCCTGTTGTCCAGACGTAGGGACGAGAGCTATTCCCGCGGTTCCACCCTACTTGGCTTGTGTACAAAACAGGATAACCTGTTCACGCAAGCCCACTTTTCCGTGTCCATTCATGCTCCCGAGTGCCATTTCACAGACCGATTCATCCCGGCTTGCACCATCCCAGGCTCGCTCAATTCTCGTAGTCAAGGCCGTCTGGCCTATCTACGAGAATAATAAATCAGGTCTCCTACTCTCTCGTTCAATGCATGTCTCTTAAAAAGAGAAATTATAGTTCATAATAAATAAAAAAGAGTTCAAAGTCAAGTGAATCTTGTCATTCCCAGAAAACAAACCTTAAATCCCGTATTTCTCCATCTGATCGAGAAAAGAACGGGATTTTAAATTGAGACCCAGCTGGTGATCCATGAAGGCTCTCATGATCTTCTTCATTTCATCTCTAGTGGCCTCACTGACGGATATGCTGCCCAATCGCTGCAAATCCAGCTGTGCAAATAACCGCAGTAACCTCAGAGCTTTGGGACTTACAGACAACGCGGGTGGATCAAAGTGTTTACAGGCTCTGCACAGTACACCACCGAGCCTGGGACTTACAAATAACTGTTCATCCGGCCGCTCCTGGCCGCATGAAATGCATTCATCAAGCGACGGGCCGTAGCCCGCCGATTGTAATATTTTCATCTCATAGAGACTGGTAATGACGCTGGGGTCCTTCTCTTCCTTTAACGCCTGAAGACAAGCCTTAAGCTGCTTGAACCAGAAAGCACCTGTTTCCTCATCCTGCAGGACCCTATCCAACAGTTCACATGCATAGGATGCATAAGCTGCTTTAACCAAATCTTCCCGAAGCTCATGATATGACTCCATGATTTCGCCCGCATTTAGTGTCCCCAGGCCCGTGTTACGGAAATATACGTATTGACCGTACGTAAACGGCTGCACCAGCGCAGCATGTCGGCTTTTGGGCTTTTTGGCACCACGGACGAGTACGCCTACTTTTCCACCACTTTCGGTGCAAAGCGTAATAATTTTGTTTCCCTCGCCGTAGTCCATGCTGCGGATGACAATCCCTTCCACCCTGTATAGCATGCCTCGTCACCTAACCATTCCCGAATCAGCCAATTAACCCTCGGCTTCTTCATCTTCTATCACTTCCCCTGCAGTATCAGACTCCTGTCCTGTTGACGCGCATGACTCGGTATACAACAAATAGGACTCCACATCCCCCGTCATTGCAAAAACCTTCCACGAAAAATCTCGCATCAGAATTTCATCCTCTCTTCAGAAATGACGTCTGCATCTACCAGTTAGGATGGAGTCTTGCAAGGTAAACTATGTGTTGCAATTAATGGATACTTGCTCGAATTAAACGTCACGGTGGAAGCCGAGATCACGCAGAACACGATCCTGATTTCTCCAATCCTTTTTCACCTTAACCCACAGATCCATAAAGATTTTTGAACCCAAAAGGTTTTGAATATCTGTACGCGCACGTTTGCCCACTTCTTTTAACAGGGCTCCCTGTTTACCGATAATAATCCCTTTTTGAGAGTCACGCTCTACAAAAATAACGGCCGAAATGTATACTACCCCGTTGTCCTGAACCTTCATATCCTCGATGGTTACAGCAATGGAGTGAGGAACTTCTTCCCGGGTCATTTGCAGAATCTTCTCCCGAATCAGCTCCGCACATACGAATTGTTCCGGGTGGTCTGTAACCTGATCTTCCGGGTAGTATTGTGGTCCTTCCGGCAAATACTTGCCGATCTGATCGAGCAGTGTACTTACATTGCTGCCGAGCTTGGCAGAGACCGGTACGATTTCTGCGAAGTCGTGCAGCTTGCGATACTCCTCAATAAGCGGCAGCAGCGCTTCCGGTTCGATTTTATCAATTTTGTTCATTACCAAAATGACAGGAGTCCGAACATTTTTCAGTTGTTCTGCGATATAACGGTCACCACCGCCCATTCCTTCGGAAGCGTCAATCAGGAACAAAGCTGCTTCCACTTCCCCGAGTGTATTCAAGGCAGTCTGGTTCATATAATCACCCAGCTTGGATTGCCGTTTGTGAATACCCGGTGTATCCAAAAAGACAACTTGCTTGTCTTCGGATGTGTAAACGCCATGTATTTTATTACGAGTAGTTTGCGGCTTGTCCGACATAATGGCTATTTTTTGGCCAATAACCTGGTTCATCAAAGTCGATTTACCAACGTTAGGACGTCCAACAATAGCTACAAAACCCGATTTAAATGCTTTTTTCTTCATATGTTCCTCCTCAGGCGCCTAGGCCTGGAATAGTTTATTTTTTGGCAAAATCCAAATCTGACGGACCAAAAGCCCAAGGCAGCAGTTCGGCAACCGTCGTTTCCTGCAGGTCACCCTTCAAGTTGCCCATAATGACTTTCATGTCCGGCTCACACAGCTCAGCCATAACCTGGCGACACACGCCACATGGCGCGATTGGACCTTCCGTATCACCTACAACGGCAATAGCCTTGAAACTGCGAGGCTGCTCTCCCCCTGCAATCGCACTAAAAAGTGCTGTTCGCTCCGCGCAGTTGCTTGGTGTATAGGCAGCATTCTCAATATTGCATCCATGATGCACATTACCTTCGCTATCCAGCAGAGCTGCACCTACGCCAAAATGGGAATAAGGTGTATACGCTTTGGCACGTGCCTTAATGGCTTCTTGCATGAGCTGTTGATTATCCATAATCCAAATCTCTCCCTCAGGTTATCACTAAAATAAACTTCTTGTTATAGCAGGCTTATCAGAAACCAAGCCAATGCAAAACCGGTTTGAAAAACACCATACATCCGATGACTACAGCGAACACCGCAGCCAGCAAAACTGCGCCAGCAGCGGTGTCTTTCGCCGCTTTTGCAAGCGGATGAATATGCGGATGTGCCAGATCTACCGCTGCTTCTACGGCCGTGTTCATTAATTCGGTGACCAGCACCAAAAAGATGGCTGTCAGTACAAACATCCAGTCTGTTCTCGAAATCCCGAAGATAAATCCTGCCGAACACATGATGACGGCTACTCCCGAATGAACCCTTACATTTCGCTGTGTCCGAAAACCGTATACGATTCCTTCTGCCGCATTGCGGAACACCAGACTCCAGGAGCGCCTTTTCATTATCGTGTCAACCCGGCCTGGGCGAGTACAGCTTCCTGTTTGCCCATCATTTCGGCTTCGCTTGCTTCGTCCTGATGATCATATCCGAGCAGGTGCAGGAAACCGTGCACAAACAGGAAACCAAGCTCACGTTCAAATGAATGCCCGTATTCTTCACTTTGCAGGATCGTACGAGGAACGGAGATAATGATGTCACCGAGAACATCTGGCATCTCCTCCATCTCTTCATCCTCATCCAGTTCGTAGATGATGTCCAGTTCCTCATCCATGGTTTCATTCATGGCAAATGACAGCACATCTGTCGGACGATCGATTCCGCGGTAATCGCGGTTCAACTCATGAATCTGGGCATCATCCACAAAAGTGAGAGCAACTTCTCCATCGGCCACTCCTTCAGCTTCTCCTGCCAGGTTCAGCAATTGCTCCAGCATTGCAATCATCTGTTCTGTAATTTCTTTATCCTGTTGATCATTATTCCATGCCAGGTTAAGACTCATTCTTTCATAACTCCTGTCTGCTCATATTAGTAAGTCAACCTGCTTCAGGTGAGGTCGGCTTCGGTTTTTTGATCTCTTCCGGGTATTCAATCCGGGAGTGGAAGATTCCCATTACCGTCTCTTTCAAGGTCTTTGCAACGATATCCAATTCACGCATGGTCAGATCACAATCGTTAAACTGATGATCATCGAGACGCCCCTTGATAATCTTCTCAATCATGGATTCCACTTGTTCCACAGTTGGCTTTCGCAGGGACCGAACTGCTGCTTCAACGCTGTCCGCTATCCCCACGATAGCCGATTCCTTGGATTGGGCTTTTGGACCTGGATAACGGAAATCTTCTTCTGTAAAGTCAGGCTCCACTCCCGCTTCCTCGGCTTGACGCAGCGCTTTGTGATAGAAGTAATGAAGGAAGGTTGTCCCGTGATGCTGCTCCGCAATATCCCGGATCGGTTTCGGGAGCTTGTAATCCTTCTGCATTTCCACACCATCCCGTGCGTGCGCAACGATAATTGATTTGCTCAATTTGGGATCGATGGAATCATGCGGGTTCTCCATATTGTTCTGATTTTCAATGAAATATATCGGTCTTTTGGTCTTGCCAATATCATGGTAATACGAACCTACTCGGCAGAGCAGACCATTCGCTCCTATAGCCTCGGCCGCGGCCTCGGACAGGTTTCCTACCATGACACTGTGATGATACGTGCCCGGTGTTTCCGTCAGCAGTTTGCGCAATAACGGGTGGTTCGGGTTGGACAGCTCCACCAGCTTCAGTGCTGATAGGATACCAAACGATGTTTCGAAAAACGGCATAAGCCCTATAACGAGAATCGCTGTTAATACACCACCTGCAAAAGCAAATCCAACGCCGTACAGCGTTGTTGTACGGTTCCAATCCCCCGTATCAATCAACGACAGTGTAAAGACGGCAATTGAACCAAACAGGCAGACCATGATGGCCCCCTTTAAGATGGTGGATCGCTGGCTTGCCCGGTATGTCGCGAAGATCGCAACAAAAGACACCAGCACCGCAAAGAAGCCAAGCTCAAAATCAAAAATTTGACCTTGATGCGTATTCAGGATGATGCTTGACAACATGCCTATGATGATCGAGCAAACGAAAGCAAGCGATGTGTCCAGCAATAAGGCAATTAACATCGCCCCCACTGCAACTGGTGCAAGGAAGCCTACATATGACCTATCTGCTGTCTGGATGAATGCCGTTACATGCATAAGCACAATTGTAATAATGAAAATAAGTACAAGCATCAGCAGCTGTGCATTATTATATTTGAAATGCGTTCCGCTGAATTGCTGAATATACATCAGAATTGCTGCCGACAGCAGACAAGACAACATGAGAAGACCCAGCTGCGGCCAGTAGTTTACTTCGTTTTTCAACAAATCATTTTCATCAAGAAGCGCGTACATTTCGGGGGTTATCATTTCGCCCTTGGCAACCAGTGTATCACCTTGCTTGATATAGACTGTCTGTGTATTTTCACGAGCCTGTACCTTGGCTTCCTTTGTCCCCTCTTCATCATAGAAACGGTTGGACGTTACTACAAGGCGGGCGAGCTCCTGAACAACCTCACGCTGCGTACGCTTGCTAAGGGAACTTACACTTACCATTTCGGCAACTTTTGCCCTTGCTGTCGTAGCATCACTGATCTGATCCGTCATCAATCTGGACACAATATCCCGACCAACGGACTTCATTTCCTGGATATCATCCGAGGTCAAGCGAGATATCTTGATATAGGTTTCTTCCGGAATTCGGTAGCTTTGCTCCTGCACCACGTTTCTAATCTCTTCTAAAAGAGTTTCGGAATATGTACCCGCTTTCCGATTGTTATTGATAAAGTTGGACACAAAATCCTTCTGCCGCTGCGGAATCTCATCACGATAGATATCAATCTTGTCCTGACTGGAAATCTGGTCATCCTGATTCAGTCGGTCAATACGATCCAGCAGGGTGGTCATCAAATTTTCATTTCGCAGCTGCACAATTTGATAGATCGGCTGTACACGCTCAGCAGCTTCTTCCTGAGCTTTCAGCGTTGCCTTCGTGTTTGGAATCTGCATGGGCGCAGCAATATCCACTTCGCTTCGTGTGCCTTCCTGAATGTCATACCGCTCGGGAAGCAGCTTGGAGGCCAGACTGAAGTAGAAGAGAATCACCAGAAACAAAAACAGAAGATAGCGTGCCCACACGCTATACTTCCATCCTGTGGTTCTATTCTGAAAAGATTTGCCTTTTGACAGTTCCTTCGAGGTCACTTTAGACAATCCCTTCTATTCTTGATTTTCTGCGGCGTGGTTGTATGCAACGATAATTTTTTGGACGAGGGAATGCCGTACAACATCTTGCTCGGCAAAATAGACAAATCCAATTTCTTCAACTTCACTGAGTATCGTTTTTGCTTCCACCAGTCCAGACTTTTTGCCGCGAGGTAAATCAATTTGCGTTACGTCTCCGGTAATGACCATTTTGGAGCCAAAACCAAGACGGGTCAAAAACATCTTCATCTGCTCCGGCGTCGTATTCTGAGCTTCGTCCAAAATAATGAACGAGTCATCGAGTGTACGCCCCCTCATATATGCCAGTGGCGCAATTTCGATCAAACCGCGCTCCAGTGCCTTGGCCGTTTGCTCTTGTCCCATTACGTCATACAAGGCGTCATACAAAGGCCGCAGATAAGGATCAACCTTTTCCTGCAGGTCTCCAGGCAAGAAGCCCAGGCTCTCGCCCGCTTCGACAGCAGGCCGTGTGAGCACGATGCGCTTGACGCTGCCTTCCTTGAGGGCTGCAACCGCCAGTACAACGGCCAGATAGGTTTTACCCGTGCCGGCTGGACCGATGCCGAATACAACATCACGTTTCTTAATTGTCGTTACATAGTGTTTCTGTCCAATGGTTTTAACACGAATCGGTTTGCCCCGGTAAGTCGTCGTAATCTCGCCCTTGAACAGATCAAGCAGCTGGTCTGCACGCAGATCCTTGGCCAGTTCAATGGCATAGCTGACGTCTCGTTCGGTTAGCACATACCCATTTCGCACCAATTGCAGTAACACATCGAATAATTGTTCAAGCGATTCCACATTCTTTGTATTGCCGTGAATCACAATCTCCGCTTCGCGTGAAGCGATCTGGGCGGGAATTTCGGATTCAATCAGTTTCAGAAAAATATCTTGGGGTCCAAAAAGAGATTGACCCTCTCCCGCACTCTGGAGGGAGATTCGTATGCTGCGTGTTTGTTCTGACAAATAGCCTCATTCTCCTTGACTATGGACTAACGGAAGTTCTTCCGCAATGCTTTCTTCCACTTCAAATAATACTTTCATATAAACTTTACCATTCTCTTTCTTCTCATGCAAAATTTTTTCACTTAAAATTTTCGTTCCTTTGCCATTTTTGGCGATAATATCGTTTCTGGCTCCCTCCAGCCCTTTCGTTCGGGCCCACTCAACCGTCTTTTGTTCCTCTTGCTGCGTGGTCTCCATATCGGTCTCAGTCAACCATCCTATCGGAAGCGTGAAGGATCGCCACGTCAGCGGCTTATGATCACTCGCCGTATTGAAGGAACTGAAGGGCGTCTTTCCATATCCCCAGAGCTGAACAGCCCAATCCCCAAGCACAACATAAAAACGTTCCTTACTCTCACCTGTCATGGTATTATGCTTCTGCACGAGAGGCACTTCCACCTCATATTCACGCCATACGAGTCCACGAACCTCGCCTTTGGCCACCACATTCTCTGTATTCTCTTCATCACCCAAAATACCCGATATTAATACCTGACCTTTCTTAACACGCGTATCTTTCTGTACAACAGGACGCCCCTGTTCCGCGTATATCTGAGTAACTACTGCATCCGATTTGCTCACCAAGTGCCTTGGATTCAGTAGCGGTTCACGCTGAGGCTGTGCAGACTCTACAACCTGAATGGTAATGGTTGTCCCCTCTTTGCTCACACCGATCCAAGTTACGTCTGGAAGTGCCAAAGCCAGCTGTCTGGAAAGCTTGTCCTGACTCTGGAGTCTGAACCCCCACTGAAAAGGATATATCCCTTCTTTTTTGGCTGCAGCAAGCACCACATCAGTGGGGATTTTCACATTCCCCTTCACCTCAACATTCCAGACCATCGATGATAATGCAAACATAGCAATCACGAAAAGCACCATGCCCCCGAGGAAGAACTTCCTTTTCATTAATCTGGCCATAAAAAAAGGAATCCCGCTGCGGTGCGTCACCTTCACCCTGCAGCCTGTCCGCTTCAACAAAGGACGCAGCCTAAAAAAATGCGGCAGCAGAATATTCATCTCTGCCTTGCGTCCATCATGGGCACGCAGGTTCCACACTTCCAGTCCCTGCTCTGCCACCATGTTGATCAGCGCTTCGATGTCTCCCCCAGTGACCGTTATTCGGACTGCACCTCGCAGTTTGTACAGACTGGGCTGTTTCATCCGTTTCCCTCCGCTCCATTCATATGTATATCCAGAATTGTTCCTTCCACCGCCACTTCATCCGGCAAAATATTGCGAATCATCAGATCAACGCCTTTAATCTCGAGCTGGCCCTGGGTCAAAGCCAGAACAATGCGATTCGGCGTAAAATGGATCACACCGCGATGATTTTCGATATACAATTGCTTGCTGCCGATCAGGGTTAACCGTGGCATATCATAAAGCACGTCCTGCGGCAAATCCAGCACCTCACTGGTCCATCTGCGCAGCTTGCGGCTGATCCGGGTCATACGAAGGTCTTCCCCCTTCCTCTACAGTTCAACTTATGCGGAGAAACATGACTTTATGAAAACTACAGCTGCTGTTAGATCATTAATTCTTTAAAAAGGAGCACAACACAAAAAGAGCCTTCTCCGGCATATTGCTCACCAGAGACGGCTCTTTAATTTTTTGGGTATTACATTTTACAACTTACCTCTTGTTCCAAAGGGCTGTTTGGAACGCGGAGGTCCCAGTACTTCGGCCCACAGGACACCACTACGGATATCTTCTGTACGTAGGAGAGACTGTGCAGATTCACTTGTTGAAGCCTCATCCCAACTAGAGTCAGATATCACTGGCGCTTTTGCTGAGGAAAAACGATTCAACCTTTCCTGAATCATCCGCTGCTGCTTTTCCATTTCTATTTTTTGCTTCTCGAGAGAACTCTCCATTCCACCAAGCAAGCTCTGACCACTTGGATCACTTGAATATGCCGGCTCCGGATAGGGCTGATCATAACGATCATCATAAGCATCCTCATCATACCGTTCATCTTCATAACGACCATCATTGGCCGGGCCCGAAGACTGCTGCGGAGATGCTTGAGATGGTGAATTTTCCTTCCGATTCAAATCACCGTTCCCTCCGAAAGTTGGCATCCCATTTTGGGGACGTTTCTTGTTCGGATCAGCTGATTTGGCTGCTTTTCCAAGAAAAGAGAATAGCGCGAATCCAATAACAGCCACAATATATAAATTATCAAAAATCCATTCAAATAGGCCCATGTTTGCTCACCGCCTATCTTTCGTTTTTCGAATCACCCTGATTATTGGAGTTGCTATCACCAGGTTTCCCTAAACTGTTACGCATTTGAGTATCTGCTTCAATGTTTTTCAGGTTCATATAATCCATTACACCAATTTTACCACTACGCAGAGCTTCTGCCATTGCAAGTGGTACTTCGGATTCGGATTCTACTACACGCGCTCTCATTTCTACTACGCGGGCCTTCATTTCTTGCTCTTGGGCTACGGCCATGGCACGACGTTCTTCCGCCTTCGCTTGAGCGATTCGTTTATCCGCTTCTGCCTGTTCGGTTTGCAGGAAGGCACCGATGTTTTTACCTACATCCACATCCGCAATATCAATGGACAGGATTTCAAACGCAGTACCTGAATCCAGGCCTTTGGATAATACGGTACGCGAGATCAGGTCCGGATTTTCCAAAACTTCTTTGTGAGAATTGGAAGAACCATTCGTACTTACAATACCTTCACCGACACGTGCAATGATTGTTTCTTCACCCGCACCACCGACGAGTCGATCAATGTTTGCACGAACTGTAATTCTAGCTCGAACATTAACTTCAATTCCATCTTTCGCTACTGCTGATACGACAGGTGTTTCAATAACACGTGGGTTGACACTCATTTGAACTGCCTGCAGTACATCACGGCCCGCAAGGTCAATCGCCGCTGCGCGTTCAAATTCAAGTGGAATATTGGCACGCTGTGCCGCAATCAAAGCGTTGACTACCCGGTCTACGTTACCACCAGCAAGGAAGTGACTTTCCAGCTGGTTCATCGACAATTGAAGACCTGCTTTGGTTGCTTTGATCATAGGATTTACGATTCGGCTGGGGGTTACACGTCTGAGTCTCATCGCTACCAGCGTAATAATACCGACACGCACGCCGGATGCAATGGCAGAGATCCAGAGCATAACCGGGAAAAAGCTGAAGAATACGCTCAATACGATAATGGCAACGACCGCAATGAGCAAAACCGTAATCAAGGTTGGTTCCATAAACAAATTCCTCCATTTACACATTAATATAGTGAAAATTCATTGTAACAAACTTTGCAAAATGCTGCGTACTTTATTATTGATCCATTCTGCAGGCAGCTCTGTCAGCATGGGTATGTATTTGTCGAGGCTGGAAACAGCTTCGACAATTTTAATAATTATACTGGCAACGCCTGTTGGACAACGATTCGAGTACCCTCTGCCTTAATCACAATAATCGGTGTATCTACAGGGATAAAATCACCATCCGACACGACGTCGATTCGTTCCCCGTTAAACATTGCAGTTCCGGAGGGACGAAGCGGAGTTAAACTGATTCCCTGCATACCGAGAAGTTCTTTGCGTTCTGTTGCGGAGGAGTATCCACGATCAGCAGACAATCGATCACTTAGTATGAATCGGTTCCATATCCCCCGATCCTTAAACAGAATTACAACGATTGCAATGACGACAAGTGCAGCTCCAAAGGCAATGCCCAGAGATATAAAAGCATCACTTGTGTCATAAGCAGCCCGAACTACGCCTGCCACGAGAGCAATCGAGCCCAGGATTCCGAGGATACCCATGCTTGGAATGAACATCTCCAGAATCATCATGATCAGTCCAACCGTAAACAGCACCCATGTCTCTGCTCCTGCGAATCCAGCAATGTAATTCCCCGAGAAATAGAGGATAAAACAAACGATCCCCACAATACCAGGCACTCCGAATCCAGGTACAATCAGTTCAATGATTACCCCCGCAATTCCCAGGAACAAAAGTATAGTCATCACTACAGGATTCGTCAGAAAAGAAGATATATTCTCTGCTGCGGTTCGCTCCACAGTAAATACATCGTCCTGACCATAACCCAGCCATGCTGCTGCCTCTTCCGGAGTTGAGCTGATGTGGTCCGCATATCCCACTTTCAGCGCCTCCTCGGCTGATAAGGCAATAATTTCACCTTTTTGCTTCGTTTTGTTGATCTCCGGCATCTCCACAACCATGTTGACATCTGTCATTCCGGCAGCAATATTGCCATCACGGCCGCCTTGTTCCGCCGCTCCCTGCATTTTGCTCTTCCAGAATGCAACCAACTTCGGATCATCGACATGCTTACCCGTGCTGTCCACCATCGCTGCCGCACCAATCATGCTTCCTGGCGACATTACGATCTTATCTGCATTCAAGGCGAGAAAACTTCCAGCCGAAGCAGCATCTCCGCGGACAAAGGCAACAGTCTGAACAGGGCTTTCTTTAATCAAGTTACCCAGTTCTTCCGCCGTATCGACTCGTCCTCCCGGCGTATTGATATCCAGAACAATCAGGCCAGCATTCATTGATTCAGCTTCCTTGAAACCGCGCTCCATAAACTTACCTAACCCCTGCTCGATTGGTTTATCAACCGGAATAATATATACGGCGCCGCTCTTTTCAGCTGCATGTGCAGACGGCGATCCAACCCAGAGAGGAAGCAGCAGCGTCAGCAGCATCATGAGCAACAATGGCCCCGCAAGCCTCTTCAGGCGCTTTCCCTTCACAATAATCCCCCCTTTTCCATTATTGTTATACTGTCCAGCTTATGGTATTTATTACGTACAATGCAACATTTCGTTTCAAAATCTTAAAATTATATTTGAAAGCCAGAGGAATTGCAAGAAATTAAATCTAATTTTATGTATAATAACCATTTTAATGTAATTTTTATGTCTATTTTGAAAATTGTACTGTTTCTTTATCCTTTATATCGAATTCTTCCATGCTAAATCTAATGGTGTCTGAGGTGTAAATTCAGTACCATGCAAACAGGAAAAAACACCCCCTGACAAGTCAGGAGGTGTTCATTGATTGCTTTATTGCAGAAATTGTTGAACTGCTTGATTAACCAGTTTGCCGTCCGCTTTGCCTTTAACTTTCGGCATAAGGGCCGCCATGACTTTCCCCATCTCGGCTTTCGAAGAAGCACCGGTTTCCTGGATGGTCTGCTGTACAATAACTTTAATTTCTTCTTCGGTAAGCTGTGCGGGAAGGTACTGACCAATTATATCAATTTCCGCTTTTGCATTTGCCGCGAGTTCTTCACGGCCCGCTTTGTCAAATTCTTGGAGGGCATCTTTGCGCTGTTTGATTTCACGACTCAGGATATCAAGCACTTCGTTGTCATCCAAAGTTCTTTTCAAATCTATTTCAAGATTCTTGATCGTCGAACGAATCAACCGAATGGTGGAGAGCTTGAACTTGTCCTTGCTCTTCATCGCTTGCTTCATATCTTCGTTCAATCGTTCGCTAAGATTCATGTTGTTCAAATCCTCCTAAAACTTTCTCTTACGAGCAGCCTCGGACTTTTTCTTGCGCTTTACGCTTGGCTTCTCATAATGCTTACGTTTCTTCACCTCAGCCAAGACGCCATCTTTAGCGATGGAACGTTTAAAGCGACGAAGTGCAGCATCAATAGTCTCGTTTTTGCGAACTTTAGTTTCAGACACCAGTTTTCCCTCCCTCCGACCAGACCGTCCAAGAGCAATAACACGGTTCATCACCTTTCATTATAGGCGAAAGGTAATAAAGGTGTCAACCTTAACGTAATGATCACTTTATTTATGCGAATCACAGTGCTTCGTTTTCCTCCATTGAACAGGAGATGTAGAGCACAGGATCCATTATGATTTGTGCGAATCCGATAGGCTTGTCAGCGCACCGAGTCTGGTGCCTCCAAGCAGATGATAGTGCAGGTGGTGGACCGTTTGTTCACCATCTTTGCCGCAGTTATTAATCAAACGATAACCGGACTCATCAACCCCAAGGCGTTTCGCTGCTTCCTGTGCTGCCAGATGAACCTCACCAATCAGTGCTATATCATCTGCTGTCACATCATTCATGGAAGCAATATGTTTTTTCGGAATAACGAGGACATGTGTCGGTGCAGCGGGCTGGATGTCGTGAAAGACAACCACATGTTCATTCTCCAAAACTTTATTGGAGGGAATGCTGCCCTCTACAATCTTGCAAAACAAGCAATCCATTGTTCATACCCTCCTTTGATTTGAAGATTTATGTATGCCTCTCTATCATACCGTAAGTGAAAAGTGACGTCCAATCTTACATGGAAAATAGTTAAACTTAATAAGCTAGCCTGCGCTAGCATGCCATTAAATACTCCGTACAATTCTCATTCTTTATTCGTTGATCAATAGCACAAAAAAAAGACCTTTCTACATCCAGGTAGGCAGCAGCATGTTGCCAGGATAAGAATGGTCCTTATGATTGTTTAAAATCCTAATCCGACTTTCAGTCCTTCATTAATAGTATGGCAGCAGTGTTAATGCAGTCAGCCCGATCAAGGGAAGCACCAATCTGTTAAAACGTCTGCGGCCGTAGCCATAGTATGGATAGGGATAGGGATATGGATACGGGTAACCGTACCCCGGATAAAATCCACGAGCATGAGATGCAGGATAACCTGCTCCCGGCATCGCGTTTGGTCCCCAATTTGCATGATGCGCGGCTTCAGGACCGACAGGCACTGCCAAATAAATCATGTCGTCATCCACATTTTCCATAATACCGTCATAATGACTTCCATCCTTCATCTGTACACATACATAACGATGAATGTGTTCCTTACAGATCTTCTTCGCTTCCAACTTCTCCACTTCGGTACGCCTCCCTTATCGTGCTTCATCACCCTTTCATGGTATTCAGATCTGGGCGAATTGACACTAAAGGAACAGGGCAAAAAAAGAAGTACCCCATGAGCGGATTTCGAATGAAATCAGCTGCCGCGGACGTCTGACCGGGAGGCTTCCTGATCAAACGTCCGCCGGGGTACTTTACATAAGGTATGTCGGCTTGACTGTAGTATAACAGCTGGTTGAACCTGTATCTGTGAGGTAACTCACTCCAATTTACAAGAATTAAACTTAAATATCCTCTTGATTTACAGTAGAAGCAAGTCAATATCGGTTCTCCTGCTGTTAAAGTCAGATCGCTTTATTAGCTTTCGGAGCAGGCAAAGAAAATCCGTATATTAGAGACTCTCCAATACTACCCGTGAACCGCCTCCTGCTTCGCTCGCAGGAATAACAACCAGCTTGCGCGGCAGACGAGCCCGCAGTTCCGGTACGTGGCTGATGACCCCGACTGCCAAACGATCATCATGCAATTTCTCGAGCGATGTAATGACCGTATCCAGCAGATCCGGGTCCAATGTTCCAAATCCTTCATCCAGGAAGAAGAATTGAAGCGGGTACTGGCCGCGCAGCTGAATCTGTGCGGACAAGGCGAGTGCCAGGGACAACGAGGTCAAGAAGGTCTCTCCACCAGATAAAGTGGATACCGGACGCTTAACTCCGCCGTTGGCATCATCGCAGATGACAAATCCACCGCCCGAATCCACCTCGAGTGAATAGCGCTGCTTCGTAAGAAAACGCAAACGCTGTGACGCAGCTTGGCTAACCTGCATGAGCTGCTCTTCTGCAATATACTCTACAAATGCATTGCCTCTGAATGCTGCCTGCAGTTTGCTGAGCTGCTCCCCGTGATGACTCACTTCCACCCGTTTGTTCTCCAATTCGGTCCAGCGAACGTGACGCTGCTGAACATCTTCCAGATCCCGTTCTGCACGAGCCTTCGCACTTAGCGCAGCTTCATCCTCAGCCCGTCGTAACTTCAGACGTTCTGTGCAGGCTAACCACTGCTCTTCGGACACTTCCGCACCACCCAGCTTTTGCTCCAGTTCACGCAGCTGGGAAACCAGCTCACGTTCCCTTTCACGATGATGCTGAATCTCTGCTGCCAGTCGCTCAGCCTCGTCTGCAGGAATTGCTGCCTCCAGAACGGCTTGGTCAGAGTCAAATGGAGATTGATCAAGCAATTGCTGCCAGCGTGCCTGCGCCTGCTCCAGATGCTCCGATGCTGAAGTCAGGGCCTGTCTGGCCATAACGTCCTTCTTGGCAGACTCCTGTTTCAGGTTATCCGATTCCTTGAAGCGCCGGGCCGAGTCGGCTGCTGCTTTTCGCAGCCCATCCAGCTGTGACTGCGTGACAGCGATGAGCTCTTCTACACGTTGTTCGCCCACCCACTGGCGCAGTCGTTCTTCCTTCTCGGCCAGCTGTTTACGGTTTCCCTGCCACTCGGTTTGCCACTGGATCAGCTGTTTGTCCAGTTCAACCAGCTTTTGTTGGAGGGACTGTACGGACTGTTCCTTTGCTTCCAAAAACGTGACACTCTTGTTCAGCCGTTCCTTGATGTCTTCGGCACGTGCATCGCGTTCCTGCATCGCCTGATGAAGGGCGACAGCCTCCTCTGGGGCGATGCCGGGCAGTTCTGCGGCCCAGCGGCCTTGCAATGCCGCCGCTGCTGCCTCGCTTTCGGCCAACTTGCGCTCTGCCTGGACGAGACCGGCACGGCCGGCCTCCTGCGCGGCTGCCGCCTCCATGCGGCGCTGCTGCGCACCCACAGCCGCCTGCTGCAACGCGGCGGCTTCCGCTTGCACTTGCGCTGCTGCGACAGCCAGCGCACGCGCGGTCTCGCGCAGCGCAGCGGCACGCGCCGCCCAGTCCGCAGGTGAGTGCCCGTGTGCGGGCGAACCTGCGGACTCTTGCTCCGCTGCCGCAGGCGCAGCCTCGGCTGCGGCCGGTGCTTCGCCGGCCGCGGCGCCAAGCTGCGTCAGCAGGCTGCGACGTTCGTGCAGCTGCTGGCGCAGCCCGAAGCGCAGCTCCTGCAGCTCTGCCTGCAGGCTGCGCAGCAGTTCCAGGTCCGCATCGCCTGCGTGCGGACCTTCTCCCGGCGGCGCAGCCGGGAGCGGGTGGTGTGCGGAGCCGCACACCGGGCATGGCTCGCCGTCACGCAGCTCGGCGCGCAAGGCGGAGGAGAGCCGGTGCAGCTCCTGCTCGCGCATCGAGCCGCGCAGCTGCTCCTCCGCCCCGGCCAGCACGCTTTGTTCACGGCCGATGTCCTGCTCACAGGCAAGCATGGCCTCCAGACCCGCCGACGCCTGTTCAATCAACAGCTTCCGCTGTTCTTTCAGGCGTTCCTCTTCGCCTATTGCGAACTGAAGTTTGCTTTCTGCCAAATTGGCAGCCTGCTTGTACGTCTCCATCTCGGCCTGATTCTGACGCAGCTGCTCTGCTGCCGTATCCAGCCGATGCCGAAGCTCCAGCGCAGCTTGCAGTTGTCTTCGCTCCTCTGACTTGACTTCATTCGGCTTCAGACTTTCCTGCAGTTCTTCCCGCCGTTTTCGTCCACGCTGCTGCAATTCTTTTTCCTTCTCCAGCTGCTGTCCATGAACTTCCTGCTCAGCCTGTCCTTTCTCCAGAAGCTGCTTCAAACGTGCGCTGTCCTCCTGAAGACTGTCCCGTTCCCGCTGCAGCTCTTTGGCCTGTTCCAACTGCTCCAGCCGAAGCAGCAGCTTGGGTTCGCCCTCTGCCAGCTGTACACGTGCCGTTTCGGCCTTTTCTGCTTCAAGCACAGCTAATCGTTCGTGTTCCACGGCTTCTTCATGTGCAGCAGAAGCTGCAGTTTGTCGCAGCTTCTGCTGGGTAACTGCATCCCGCATCGTCTGAAGCGCAGGCAAAATGGTATCTGCTGAGCTCGACTGTTTCAAGCGCTGCTCCCCGGTTTCGATTTGCGGTTCGAGAGCTTTGAGCTTATGTTGTTCATCCAGACGCTTCTGGCGTTCAAGACTTAATTCACGTATTTTACCCAGCTGCTCCGCTTCCTTCGCAGCTTCGTCCAGTGTCTGACGGGAGAGCTCCGCATGCTTCACGGTCTCCTGCAGAAGGCGTTTGGTTTCTTCCAACGTTTCTTGGCTTGCATTGCCAAGACCCTGCTGCTCTGCCAAGAGCGCTTGATGAACCATATCGTTATCCTTCACGCGCCTGCTGAGCTTAATGGCAAGCTGATCCCCGTACTTTTCCAAATGAAACAGCCGCTGCAGCATCTGGCGTCGTTCACTGCCTTTCAGCGATAGAAACTCAGCGAATTTTCCTTGAGGAAGCACTACGGCCCGCGTAAAATCATCCATTTTGAGCCCGATCACTTCCTCCACACAGCGGTTCACATCGGCTAGCTTGTCAGCGAGCACCTGTTCCTCTCCGTTTACGGTCTCAATAAATTTGCTGATCGTATTGCTTACCGATATTTCGTTATTCCGCTTAAAACGCCGTTCCACCCGAAATCTTCGCGCTCCTTCAGCTGACGACAGTTCGAAGGTAAAAGCGACTGCGAGGGCATCCTCAGCATGATTCATAATCCCCTGAGTCCCGTTAACCGCCCGCTCCACCTTCCCGTACATGGCAAGGGTGATGGCATCCAGCAGCGAAGATTTTCCACTGCCCGTTGGGCCGAAAATTCCGAATAATCCGGTTTCGGTCAGTACCGTAAAATCAATCTCCTGAGCCTCACGATAACTTTGCAACCCGGCCACTTTTAATAAAATCGGCTTCATCTTCCTTCGACCTCCTCACGCACGCCTGGCTCGTCCTCGTCCACCAGCTCAAGGAACAGCTGTACCAGACTGTCCTCCGGCTGTGCCCCGCCCGTCTGACGCTGGTAGAACTTGCGGAACAATTCATGCACAGGCAGCTCGGAACGCTGCTCCAGCAATCCAGCAGCGGCCATCTCCGGATACACCGGACGGATATGAATAATGCCATCATGGGACTTGCGCAATTGCTGGATCTCTTTGAGTGACATGGCATCGTCCAGCCATACTTCCATATCAATGAATGCTTGGGGGTCTCTTCCTTCTTCCAACCAGCGATACACCTCGGCCAGACCTCCGCGTGCCTTCCAGCGCACAAGTGGGCGTCCACAGGATAATAGCACTTCTTCTACATTCGGAGTTCCGCCGCCTGGCGCCAAATCCACCATCGTTACGGATTTGCTCTGTCCTGCTTCCGAGAAGCTATAGGCCAGCGGCGATCCGCTATACCGGATCACGCCGTCCCCCTTCACAGCCTGAGCGCGATGAAGGTGTCCGAGTGCTGTATATTGGGCACCGATCGATAGTGAAGATGGATCTACGGTATAAGCCCCGCCCACCTGAATTGGGCGCTCCGAATCGCTTTCAACCCCGCCCAGCACATAAATGTGACTCATCGCCAAATTCACCGTATCCGGACCAAATGAGTTAGCCAGACGCTGCATGAGCATGCCCACCCGGCGGCTATAAGCTTGGCGAAGCACGTTTTCATCACCATCCGTGGTGAGAACTTCATTAAGCCTTGCCTCTGAAGGATAGGGCAGAGCAGCAATTTTGGCAGTCTCGCCTGTTCTAGGCGCATGAATAGTCACCGCTTCCGCCGTCGGCATACCCACAAGTGTAATCCCCTGTCTGTTTACAAGCGGTGTCACAGAGGATACCCGTTCCGGCTGATCATGGTTACCTGCAATGACTACCAGTGGTCTTCCCCGCTCGGTAAGCCTGGCTGCCGCTTCGTAAAACAGCTGCTCTGCCGAAGCAGGCGGATTGACCGAATCATACACGTCACCAGCCATCAACACTGCATCAGCCTGCTGCTCATCTGCCAGTCTAACAAGTTCATCGACGAAATCCTCCTGCTCACGCAGCCTGCTTCTTCCTTCCAATGTTTTTCCCAAATGCCAGTCCCCGGTGTGCAAAATACGCATATTCCGTTCATCCCCTCTCCCTACAAAAACGTAATCATAAGAGCACCTAGTCCTAAATATTGGCAGCTCGTTCCCTGAATGGCACTAGCCAATGCGGAAACAAAGGGGACACCATCGTTTCCAAGAAAGCGATTCGTCCCCTTCGTGATTTTCATCGTTCATCACAAGCACATACAACGAATATATCTTCCGTTGCAAGATGCTCCATTAAAGTTCTACTACATGTCCACCATCAAAGAAGTACAGCCACTTCCGATCTACCTTGCGCCCCAAAATATCTTCAATCGCCCGGCCATACAGCTCTAGCTGAAAACGATAGTTTCTGGTCAGTTCATTTAATCCTCCGCGATGTTCCAGCACCCGATCCGTTTTGTAATCCAGCAGCGTAAGCTCACCGTCCACCTCGTAGAGGCAATCAATGATCCCCTGTACAAGTACGGTTTCATTCTCGAGCGAGGCCTGTAGTCCGCTATCTTCATCCAGGGATTGCATTCCCGCATTTGATGACAGATGCTGCACCCATTCGGCGGGAGAATGCTCTGCTGGAAGTCCATAGATAAAAGGAATCTCCCGTTTTACCCAGTCAGCTCGCAGCAGCTCCGTGCCTGGTTCCGTCTGAAAGAATTGAGCCAAATGTTCAGGTTCAATCACTTCTGCCTGATGAGGCAGCAATATCTGAAGTGTGGTCAGTCTTGCAAGCGTCTGTTCAACAATCGCGGCATCCACATTCGTTCCATCCAAAGGTAAATGCTGCATCAACGTATGATACACGGTCCCGCGTTCAGCCCCCGTCAACTGTTTCTCTTCCATAAACTTCGGGCGACGCAAATGCAATTTGAAGGAATGCTCATTCGTGACATCCGTCCGATCAAGACGTGCTTCACTGACTTTATCTTCTGACTGCGGGTTTTCGAGAACCTCCGCATCATCCATTTGTCTTTCCAGCTCTTCCATCACATGGAGAGGCTGATGGTCCTGTATTGCAAGCATTGTCTTTAATTCTGAGACGGACGTGCTCGCTGCTACCCGGGTTGTCGCCTCATATGGGTATGTCCATGA
Organism: Paenibacillus sp. 7516; assembly: GCF_002272715.1. Taxonomy (NCBI): domain Bacteria; kingdom Bacillati; phylum Bacillota; class Bacilli; order Caryophanales; family Paenibacillaceae; genus Paenibacillus; species Paenibacillus sp. 7516. The sequence goes on along the minus strand of NZ_NPBI01000020.1, from coordinate 401,083 downwards.
TAGGCGACGCTCTACGTTTTGCATCCATTCGGTTTCCGTTACGACCCGATCAACTTTCACGTCTTCTCGTGAAGGTTCATCTTGCGAATCTCTAACCATCTCGCCATGGATTGTGGATGAATGTAAAATTACCGGTCTCACAGCTTGCAGCGCGTTCATTCGCTCTTGGCGAGCTTCTGCCAATTCGTCTTCCTCACCATGTTTTGAATCCACAAAGGTCTCCCTGGATACCCAATCGGCAGACATAATGGAAATGCTCCAGCGTGATTCATCATCCATCAGGCATGCAGCATAGGAGTCTTGTACACCAGCCAGTTCGCGTAATGAAGCTGCCGACGGATGGCGAATTAGAGACGGTCCGATCCAATCCAGATAACTTCGTCCTGCCGCGAGCAGGTAATCCGGCAGAATCAGTTCCGAACTGTCTTTGATCTGTGACCAGGCGGCTGCTTTTTTGGCAGCATCCTTAACCGTCCCAACCAGAATCATTTTCTCCTTGGGCCGAGTCAGTGCAACATACAGTACCCGCATCTCCTCAGCCAGCAGCTCAAACTGGGCTCTGCGTCGAATGGCGAGATTAGCTAGTGTGGGATAAGCCACCCTATTTTCCCGATCCACAAATCTCGGCCCGAACCCAAGCTCCTTGTGCATCAAGAACGGTGCATTCAGATCCTGCTGGTTGAACATTTTGGAGATGCCAGCCACAAATACAACCGGAAACTCCAACCCCTTACTCCGGTGAATGGTCATGATTCGGACCGCATTGTCCTGTTCGCCCGATCCCGCCACTGTTCCGAGATCCCCACCATTCTCGCGAAGTCTGGAGACATAGGTCAAAAAGCGGAACAATCCCCGATTGGACGTCGATTCTTCATATTGACGTGCACGGTCATACAGGGCTTTTAGGTTGCTTTGACGCTGTATACCTCCCGGAAGACCTCCTACCCAGTCCAAATAGCCAGTCTCCCTGTATATACGCCAAATGAGTTCACTTAGACTGCCTTGACGTGCCTCTAGCCTCCATTGCTCCAGCTGGCCCATAAAATGAATTAATTTCTGCTTTAATTCCGATCCTGCATTGGCTGAGTAATCTCCTGAATCATCCTGATTACCTTCATTTTCACTATCCTCATTCAAAGATTGCCGCTCAAGCACCCCGGACTCTGCTGCAACTGCAGCCTCTTGCTTGGCCTGTTCCAGTTCTGACCACACTTCCGGCCATTGCATCTGTACTGCGGACGAATCATCATTGGGCACTTGTCCGATCTGGACAGCAGATACAACTGCTTCATAGAAAGACTGCCTTTTATCCCCCAGGCGAATTTGTGCCAAATCCTCTTCATTTAAGCCCACAATTGGTGAACGAAGGACTGAAGCAAGCGGAATATCCTGCCGTGGGTTGTCCACGATCTGAAGCAGGGATAACATGATCTCCACTTCCGTTGCCTGAAAATAACCCTTGCTCTGCTCCCCTCCGGCCGGAATTCCCTGCTGCCTGAATTCTTCGATCATTAACGGAGCCCACATCAAGGCAGAGCGCAGCAGGATGACAATGTCGCCGTAACGGGCAGGACGCATTGTTTTTAACGCCTTATCATACACATTCAGCGCAGGCTGATCGGTATCGCCAACGATCTCCCGAATGCGCCGAGCCATGGCCCGTGCTTCCAGTTGAGCCGTTTCCAGTTCGGCACTTTCCAGTTCAGCCGACGCCAGCTGATCTCCATTTTCATCGACACTCTCGCCCAGATCCGGTCCCCCGCCTTGTCGGTCAATCAGAAGCAGTTCCGGGGTATAAGCCTCATCTCCCTCGGTTTCTGGTGGAAACGAAGCCCCGTAGGCAAGCTGGGCCCGTTCGTCATAAGCGATCTCTGCTACGCCCTCATTCATGAGCTGCCGAAACAGCATATTTACCGAATGAACAACCTCAGCACGACTGCGGAAGTTACGTGCCAGGTCAATACGTCTGCCTGCACGCCGCGTGCTCCCTTCTCCTTCATCGCTTTGGGTGCCAGAGTTGTACTGACGGTATTTATTCAGAAATAGCCCCGGTTCAGCCAAGCGGAAACGATAAATACTTTGTTTCACATCTCCTACCATAAAGCGATTGCCCGGATTCTCCCTGGAAATGAGCTTTACGATATCTTCCTGAACGGTATTGGTATCCTGATATTCATCCAGGAGCACTTCATCGAAACGAGCCCTGTATTCCATTGCAGCATCTGAAGGCATGGAGAGCTCTGGCGTGGAATCCTCATGACGCAAAATGTGAAGACAATAATGTTCCAGATCGCTAAAATCAACCTGCCCACGTTCTTGTTTGGCCCGCTTGTAACGTTCGCCGAACTCACTTACAAGTTTGGACAGTTCCTGCATGAGCGGAGCAGCCTGCTCCAGCTCCTGCCAGAAGGAAAATGCACTCCGGCCAAAGAGCGAGCCTTTCAAATCGGTGACTGCCTTTTTTGCAGCCTCCCGAAGTTCCTTCACTTGTTCCTGCAGCGCCGGATCGGTTTGATCTTTTTTGCAGGGTTTCAGCTTGCCAAAAGCTGCGGGCTGAAATACTTCAGGCAGTCTCTCCCATGGCATAACCTCCACTGCAGATTGGAGCTCCTCCACCATGGCCAGATCTTCCTTTAAGGTATCCGCGTACGGTTTAGGCCCTTCCGGCTGCAACGCAATGCCAATACCTTGACGCAAGAGCCCCGCTGCACCGCTCAGGGTAAGTGCGGCATCACGTAAAATGCTCTGTACCCATGCTGAATGACCAAGGGCCTCTACACTTTCCACTTGAAATGCAGACGCCATTTCCGCGAGCCAGTGATCCGGCCAGGAGTGACTGCGCGAGAAATCATACAGGCGCTGCACAAGCCGGTGCATGGCATCATCGTTCCGTTCGCCGCTGAACCAGTCCACAAGCTCACGGAATGTGCTGCCTTCGCCTTCTTCCCCGTATTTATCTTCAAACAGCTCTTCCAGGAGCTCCTGACGCAGCATTTCGGCTTCATTCTCGTTCAATATCCGAAAAGCCGGGTTAAGCGGAATTTGCTGATAGTACCGGCGGATGACTTCCATACAAAATGAATGCAGCGTTGTGATTGAAGCGCGCCCAAGCAGCGATAACTGTTTGCGCAAATGCTCTTCCTCAGGCTCTTCTTCGAGTGCACGTTCAAGTGCTTCCCGTATACGCTGCTTCATCTCAGCAGCTGCTGCCTTCGTAAAGGTAGCCACCAACAATCGATCCACACTGAAACCACGAGAAGGATCGGCTATTTTACGAATAATCCGTTCGACCAACACGGCTGTTTTACCCGACCCCGCTGCTGCAGCAACGAGAATGTCTTCGCCACTCTGGGAAATTGCACTCCACTGGTCATCGCTCCAGAAGCTGCCTTCCGGTTTTGGCATATTCGTCATGACGTCTCCCCTCCCTTGTTGTGTGACAGCATGTCCCAGATTTGCTGTTTGCCCGGTTTGGACAACAGATTATATTCATTGCCTTCAATATTCTCATCAAATTGACAGACAGGTTTAAACGGACAGAATGTGCATGCAACCTCCTGCTGAATGCGGTAAGGCTCTATGGCCACATCCCCTTCCGTAATCCGGGTCCCGATCTCCCGAATATTGCTTCGAACAGACGCGAGCAGCGTGTCCCATTGGTCTGGCGTAGCTACCGCTGCGCTGCTATAGAAACTGCCGTCCGCCTTGAGTGCAACAGGAATAATGGCCGAGTAGCCTTTATCCAGCGTGTTATCCATCTGTGCGATGGCATCACGATCTGCCAGAAGCAAGCCCTTCATTTTGAAGCGTTTCAGCAATTCCTGTCCCGCCTGTTCTGAGGTCATGCCGTTCGCAGATTGCAGCAATGGGTTATGCACATGGAAATACAGTGTTCCTCCAGGCATCGCCGATTCTCCCAGCCACTCTTCGGCAGCACTAAGCAGCACTTCCAGATACGTAAGCATCTGTAGGGACAGTCCGTAGTACACTTCATGCAATTTGAGATCCGTCTGGCTTGATTTATAGTCAATAACCCGAAGCAAAAGTCCATTTTCTCCCTCGGCCACATCAACCCGGTCAATCCGGCCCACAATCTCCATCACACACCCGTTCTCCAGTTCGAAACGAAGAGGCGGCAAGGGTTTGCCTGGCCCAAAGTCCAGCTCCAGACCAATAGGTTCAAAACTCCCCCGTCTGGATTGCTCACCCAAAATGACCGAAGCCCGGCTTACAATATCCTTCAGTTTGCGGAAAATGTAGCCGTAACGCTTCGTGCTCAGCAGAATCTCGCCCTGAAGCTGCGGGGCAATCTGATCCACCGTTTGCTCCGCTTCCTTGCGGCATTGTTCCGGAGAGAGGCTGCCCCAGCTGCGGTTCTCTTCACGCAGTCTTATTGCCAGCTGACTCAGCGCAGCATGGAACAGCTGCCCAATGTCCGGAGCTTGAAGACGATATAGCTGACGCTCTTTCAAACGCAACCCATGCGAGGCAAAATGGGAGAATGGACACGCCACGAATCGTTCCATTCGCGAAACACTTGTCCGCACCTCCGTGCCATACAATCGGCGGCTTGTCGAAGTACGAAGAGGCAATGCACGATTGCGATAAAAAATGGAGCCCAGCAATCGCTCCAGCTGTGGTCTGAGACTCTCATTGGAGCAGTGCCAGTTGTAGACCGACCACCAGAGTTCAGGAATCTCTTCACCCCTGCGCCATCTGCGCAGCTGCCCAATCAGAACCGACAGACTCTGCTCTGGATGAATAACGTAAGGCCAGTGAGCTTCTTCCCAACCCGTTACTGGCGGCTGTGCAAGAAGTGGCACTTCATTCAATCCGAACATCTTTCGTACATGTCTCACAATTTCCGAAGGCAAAAGCGTTTTGCCCTCATCATCCGCCACAGGGTAACTCAACCACAACTGCTTACTTGCAGCAGTCAAGGCGGTATAGATCAGGAAACGCTCGTCCAGCATTCGTCTTGTTGTTCCAGGTCCGAGACCGAGACCTCTTTCGGTCAGCAGCTCCCGCTCCTGCTCCGTTAACACGCCATCTTCCTGCGGCACAGCCGGCAGTTCACCGTCAACGGCTCCCAGGATGAATACATACTGGATATCCTGCAGCCGCGTCCGGTCCATGGAACCGACCAGCACCTGATCCAACGCCGGCGGAACAAGTCCCAGCTTCAGCTCAGTCAACCCCGTCTCCATCAGGCCTGCAAACAGATCGATGTCCAGTCTTTCGGCTCCCATCATATCCACCATCTGGTCCAGCAGATCCAGGACAGCTCCCCACATCTGACGATGTTCCCGCGAACGCTCCGGATCGCCCTGAGCTGTTGCCTCAGCAGACATCATTTCGAGCTTCCAGGGAATTTCTGCGTCTTCGAGCAGTCCATAAAGTGCAGCACACTGTTCTCTTGCCGTCTTAGCCTTGATCATGCGTTTCTCAAACGCAGCCATCGGATCCGTAATAACCGTTCGGCATTTCTCCATAAGCGACAGCATTTGTTCCCGCCCTCGGCTTCGGCCGTCCTGTCCATTGTCTTCCAGAGACAGACTCGGGACGTATTTCCAAGGCTTGCCGTCGGTCCAGCGGTATCCGTGAATTCCACACGCGAGTATATAATTTTCGAGCTGGTCCATATCTTCACGAGTGATGGAACCATCACGTGGAAGCAGCAGATCCGTTTTGACACAGCGAAATACATCTTCGTAACGCCAGCGGCGACGAACGACATCAATTGCAGAACGAATGAATTCGGAGAGCGGATGATGAAGCTCACTTCTTCTGCGATCCAGGAAAACGGGCACATCATAGTCCCTGAATAGTGGCTCGGCAATATCAGCGTAGGCATCCAGCTGACGAACGAGTACGGCCATGTCCCGGTAACGCACGCCTTCCTCCTGAGCCAATCTGCGCATTTCACGCAGTGCACCTTCCATCTCAGCCCGGCGATTTTCGGCTGCGTATAACTTCACGCCTGCATCGCGGCCATCACTTTTCCAACGAATCCGTCGGTCGAACCCAGACTCCAGATGGGCCAAACCAGGGCTGTGCTCATATCTTGGTAAAACATCCGGCTGCAGCACTGTCGTTTCGCTCATAACTCCCAGATCCTCAGCCATACCCTTGAGCCGCGCATATGCGCTCGCTGTTGGATGGAACAGATCCAATTCGCTGGGCAGTGCCCCATGATCATATGGCCGATCCAAGGTCAACGTAATGGTTACTGAAGAGGACTGAAGCATCAGTCTCCCAATTACGCTCATTTCCTGTGGTGTAAAGCCCTGAAAACCGTCAATCCAGATTTGTGCATCCTGAAGAAGCTCACTCTCTGCCAAACGTTCGTTCAGTTCTGTCAGTGTGTCTTCATCATCGATGTAGAGTTCCGTTAGTTCCTGTTCATAATCTCGATATATAAGAAGCAAATCATGTAACTTGTCACCCAGGATCGGTGCTGAAGAAGACGTATTCCAATTCGAGAGGCCTTCTTCCAACAAGCCGGGATCTAGTTCATAACGCTTAAACTCACTGTACAAATCATTTAAATGCCCTATAAAGCCCAATTGATTGCCCGAAGCGCCAAAAAGCTTCAACTCTTCCTTGCGCCGCTGAAGTACTTTATAAAGCAGCATCTTCTTCCCCTCAGCCCCGATTGGAATCCGAGCAGAACCACCCGCTTCCTGCATGATACGATAGGCTAATCGGCGAAAACCCAATACTTCTGCACGCATGGTGCCTTTGATCGCGCCAGAAGAAACCAGAGCCTGCTCGGTGCGAAACGAGCTTTGTTCCGGAACCAACCATATGAGTGGTTTGCCTTGAGGTTCCTTTTGAAGCAAAGACGTAATTTCCCGGGTAATCAGCGTCGTCTTGCCGCTGCCTGCCCGGCCAATAATAAAGCGTACAGACATGTCTAATCCTCCAAACCATCACGAACAAGATTTTAGTTCCCAGTATAACATATCTGACCTGGTTCGGAACATACGTTTGCCACAATCCGGTAAAGGCAAATGATTTCCTGTAACACAAAACAAGCCCACAGCTTATTACACCGTGGACTTGTTTCTTAACGTCAACTTTTAACAAGATGACAGATCAGTTTGTTTTGCTGCGCACTTCAAAAATTGCAAATTTCAAGTAATGCCCTTCATCCACACCCAAAATTTGCGGGTGATCCTTGCCGGCAGCTTTCCATTCAATCAGGCGCAGTACCTTGCCCGCATCTTCAGCAGCATCCGCAATCGTTTCCAGGAAGAGATCGGGACGCATATGATACGAACAGCTCGCTGTGACCAAATACCCACCTTCATTCACAAGTTTCATGCCATGCAGGTTAATATCCTTGTATCCACGGCAGGCGCCTTTGACTGCTGATTTGGTTTTGGCAAAGGCAGGTGGGTCAAGAATGACCACATCAAATGTTTTCCCGCCGCCAGCTGCAAGCGCTTTGGAGGTATCCACTTTCTGTTCGGCTGCCCGTGCACGTACGGAACGCTCTTCTACTCCCTTGACCTGTTCACGTAAATACTGGAAGGCATCAGCGACAACAAATTCTACCCGATCCGTAAAACCGTTCAATTCTACATTGGTGCGGGCACTTTCAATAGCATGCTCTGAAATATCTAGGCATGTGACTTTTTTGGCGCCATATTTGCAGGCGTTCAACGTGAAGCTGCCCGTGTGCGAGAAGCACTCCAGAACAGTAGCCCCATCCCAATAGGGGAAGGTCACCACTTTACCACTTTTATTTACAGGTAACAGCTGATGGCTTCCCTCTTGTTCCACTTCCTGCAAAGCAATCCCGCTTTTATAGCCCCAGCCCTTCATAAGCGGCTCAATTGCCGCCCGATTCTCACGCTGGTCGAAGAAATAGCCTGTTTTCTGGCCTTCCACGATATCCACTTTGATAAGCAAGCCATTCTCGGTTACCGTAACATGACGTGGGCACTCCCCGTACAGCGGTCCTTTGGTCTGCTCCAGTCCTTCCAGCTCACGAATCGGCACATCACTGCGCTCATAAATTCCTTCCGGCTGCATCACTTCTATCAGAGCCTGTACGATGGCTTCACGGCAGCGATCCATTCCCAAGGTAAGCAGCTGCACAACGAGAACACTGCCAAAACGGTCCACGATCAGACCCGGCAGAAAATCAGCTTCTCCATAAACGAGACGGTAGGCCTCTCCATCCTGGATAAAACGTTCCCGGTGACGCAGACAATCGCTGAATCGAGCGGCAAAAAAGGCGGTGTCCATCTGCTCAAACTCCAACGGTTGATATGAAACCACTCTCACTGTAATTTGTGAAGCCGGGTTATAGTATCCTGTCGCCAGATAACGACCTTGATGATTCAATACGTTGACCAGATCTCCCGGTTCGGGGTTACCGTCAACCGAGGCAATTTCGTTGTTATATATCCATGGATGTGCATGTTCAAGCCGCTTTTTGCGACTGCGTTCCAGTGTAACCGATGGCAAGGTAAATCCACTTCCTTTGTAGTTAATTAGTTTGTTGAAAAGATAGGTTTAGTGCAAAGGGAGACCGCTACGTGGACGGATTGGTCTTCCGATCGCTGTTATCCCCGGATTTTTTTGATTCCCTTCTTACAAAGGGAAAATCCATGGATAAACGCGAACGCTTCGCTTCTTCTGATCCAATTCCGTCCCCTCCGCTCCGTTTGCACGAATCACCGTATCTTTTGAATGGTGAGGTGAGTCTGCTTAAGACAGAATCCAATACAAAATACGGCTACCACTTCCGGGACGGATTGGTCTTCTGATCGCTGTTATCCCTGGATTTTTTTGATTCCCTTTTTACAAAGGGAAAATGCGGGGATAAACGCGCACGCTTCGCTTCCTCTGATCCAATTCAGTTCGCACCAATGACCTCCGGCTGTCATGGTTGTCCTCTCTTATTCATAAGATGAGATAACGACTAGGCACGGAAGGAATGATGGAACGAGATGTTCAGAGATATTGTGCTGCCGCTCATATATGGGCTAATTATCTTTTTTGGTGGAATGAAACTGATGGAAACGGCTTTACAGCGAATGGCTGGGCCAATGCTGGCCGGGTGGCTTAACCGAGCTACCTCGGCTCCATGGAAAGGCATGGCTTTCAGTGCAGGAGCCACGGCAATACTACAGAGCAGCACCGCCGTTACAGTACTCACCATTGGTCTCGCAAATGCAAGATTAATTACTTATGGTCGCACACTAGGCATTATTCTGGGCACGAACATCGGTACATGCCTGACAACCGAGCTGATTGGGTTACAGATTGGACGTGCTGCCCTGCCCTTGCTAATCACTTCTCTTACAGGTTGGGCTGTCTTTGTTGTTCTTAGTGAACGCAATCAAGCAGCCCCCGAACACACCCGAAGGTTCCTAATGAACTCACAGTACAGCTTTCTTGCAGCTGCCGGTTTTGCTCTGGTGATGACCGGCATTCAAGTCATGCAATCCATCGCCGTCCCCCTGCGCAGCATGGGCGTATTTCAGTGGTTTTTGGATCGCTCGGCTGACAGCCTGTGGTGGGGATTTCTGGCTGGTGCCTGCCTTACGGCTCTCATTCATAGCAGCGCAGCTGTCATCAGCATGGCGATTACGCTGGCAGCTACAGGAGTGCTGCCTGTGGAGATTGGTATTGCCATCGTGATCGGGTCCAATGTCGGGACCTGTATCACGGCTGTCATTGCAGCCGCCGGAGGAGCTTCCGCAGGCAAATTCGTTGCAGCCTCCCATGTTGTATTGAACATTGCGGGAGCATTGCTTTTTATGCCGCTGATCGGTCAGCTGCATGCAGCTTCAGCTTGGCTGTCAGCGGACTACGGGGCACAGATTGCGCATGCCCAGACCCTTTTTAACATCATCAGCTCACTGCTTGCATTACCCCTGTGCTATCTGCCCATCTGGCACAAAAAACCACCGGCTCACGCCCCATCAGCGAAGTCGCCCGCGGCTTGATGCTTGGCTCCTCTATTTGATAATGAACCAAGCATTGCTGTATTCGGCAAGTATTATACGTTAATGCCCAGCTTGTTCAGTGCCACACGCAAAATGTTATCGTTGTTGTCGTAACCGTTCTGCTGCTGTCTTGACCAGGCTTCTTCTGGTGCGTACCAATCAACTCCCTTGATCTCTTCGATCTGCGGCTGCAGGTTTCCGCTCTCTGCTTCAACCAGATAATAGTGAACTTCCTTGTCTACCGGACCAAATTCATCATGCTGATATGTGTAGGCAATGATATCGACAGGCTCCACAATTCGGCCGACCATGCCTGTCTCTTCCAAAATCTCGCGCAAGGCGGTTTCCTCTACCGTTTCTCCTGCTTCCATCTTGCCTTTGGCAAGTGTTGTTTTGCCATAACGATCCACAATAAGCTGAATTTGAAGACTGCCGTCTTCCCCTTTACGATAGACTACACCGCCTGCGGATATTTCCTTTTTGTTCATTCTGATTTCCCCCGTTCACAGATATGTCTTGCCTTTAGTTGAAAAACAAGGACCTCATCTCCCCGGGTACGCTCCCCAAGGAAATGAAATCCTTGTTTTACTGACGCCTCGATTACATCGCTGCGGACTTCAGATTATCTTCCAGTACACGAACCAGCGTAGCCTGGCTTTCGTTTACACCCGCTTCGGTCACTTTGACGCGGCACACTTTACCGATCATGTCCGTAGAGCCATCGAATACGAGCTGAATGTAGTTATCGCTATAACCATGCAATTTTCCGCTGCCTTCACGGCCTTTTGCTTCACCTTCCGGAATGACATCCAGAACCTGACCTACAAATTTCTGTGCATAAGCCAGCTGCATTTGTTCAGACAGGTCGATCAGTTCATGCACACGGGCATTTTTGACTTCTTCATCCACCTGATCTTCCATCCGGGCAGCCGGTGTTCCTGTACGCTTGGAGTACGGGAATACGTGCATCTCCGAGAAACCGATTTTTTTCATCAATTCATAGCCGTTACGGAACATTTCGTCTGTTTCACCCGGGAAACCAACGATAACGTCCGTTGTAATAGCCACATCCGGCATCGCTTCACGAATGCGGAGCATTTTGTTATAAAATTCTTCGGTTGTGTACTTCCGGCGCATGCGTTTCAATACCGTGTCATCGCCTGCCTGCAGCGGAATATGGAAGTGGCGTACCAGCTTGTCCGAACGTTTGATAACGTCCAGCATCCGATCATCGATCTGGCTTGCTTCAATGGAACTGATACGAATCCGTTCCAGTCCTTCCACTTTATCCAGATCCCACAGCAGATCAGTCAGATCGTAGTTCTCCATATCATCACCATATCCACCCGTGTGAATGCCTGTCAGGACAATTTCCTTATAACCGGCATGTACAAGCTGATGAGCTTGCTGAACTATGCTGTTTGCTTCCCGGCTGCGGGAGAGCCCGCGTGACCATGGAATGATGCAGAACGTGCAGAAGTTGTTGCAACCGTCCTGAATTTTCAGGAATGCACGCGTTCGATCCGCGAAGTCCGGCACGTCCATTTCCTCAAATACACGAGTTTTCATAATGTTCCGCACGGCATTGACTGGCTGACGGGACTCCTGAATTTCGCGAACATAAGGTAAAATTTTATCCCGGTCCTGCGTTCCGATGACGAGATCCACTCCAGGAATGTCGAGAATCTCTGCTGGCGAAGTTTGAGCGTAACAGCCCGTAACTGCTACAATCGCATCCGGGTTGCGACGAATGGCACGACGGATGATTTGACGACTCTTTTTGTCCCCGGTATTCGTTACCGTACATGTATTAATCAGATATACATCTGCTGTCTGTTCATCGAAGTCCACTTGATCGTATCCTTCATTTTTGAACAATTGCCAGATCGCCTCTGTATCATAAAAGTTAACTTTGCAGCCCAAGGTGTAAAACGCCACGGATGGCATAATTACATTCCCCCCATTTCTCCGGATTCATATAAAACACAAGTCAGCGCTGCCATCCCTGCGGTCTCGGCACGCAAAATTCGCTTGCCCAGCCCAACAGATACCGCGCCTGCCTGATCGGCTTCCAGCGTTTCTCTCTCGGAGAACCCGCCTTCAGGTCCAACCACAATCAACACGTCTGCAGCCGCATTAGGTGCGAGCTGTTCGATAAACGGCTTCAGCGCATCGCGCAGCTGCTTGCCGTTCTCCTTTTCATAACAATAACATACCAAACTGTAGCCCTCAAAAGAAGACAGCAGCCCTTTCCAGGAAAGTGGCTGCTCGACGGATGGAATGCGATTCCGATGACTTTGTTCAGCGGCTTCCTTGGCAATTTTGCCCCACCGCTCCAACCGTTTGCCTTCTTTCTTGGCATCATATTGGACAATCGTCCGTTCCGAGAGGAAAGGTACAAAGGCTACCGCTCCGATTTCGGTACATCTCTGAATAACCGTCTCCATTTTGTCACCCTTCGGCAAGCTCTGGGCCACCGTTACGCGAATACGGGCTTCATGGTCCATTTTCAGAGATTCCACGATATTTGCCGTTACCTGGCCAGCTTCGATACTCTCAATCTCCACCAAAGCCTCACGACTCTGTCCATCACTGACAATCAGTTTATCTCCAGGCTTGCCACGCATCACTTTACCGATATGGCGCGCATCATCTCCCAGAATGACAACAGAATGCTCTGTAAGCTGCTCTGCAGATACAAAATAACGCTGCATGGGTTTATCCACCTATTCTTTCCTGTTATGACTGGCATTCACCCTGCCGTGCGGCAGGCGTGAATCCAATCGCCACAGATGATCATACAACTTTTATGTCCTTCTGACCAGCATTTCAGTCCAAAAGACTAGTGATATTATCGATATAATCCAATGATTCCTTTTGCCAAATTAACATACATATTCTGCGCTAATTCATATAATGGCTGAATTGTAGCGTTCTGCAGCGGAGGAATAATCAGAATTAATAGAAAAATAAAAATGGACCATTGTTCAACCCCTTGCAGTTTGCGACTAATCGAAGGTGGCAATACATCTTCAAGAATTCGGTAACCATCCAGTGGCGGCAATGGGATCAGGTTAAAGAGGAACAGGAAAAAGTTCGTCAGATTGAAAATGGAGAAGAACATGGAGATCGCCGTGAACAATCGTTCATTCTCAATCCCACCTAACACCCCCGAACCTACAAGAGAAGCATAGATAACGGTTCCCACAATAGCCAAAAGCAAATTGCTAAGCGGTCCAGCAAACGACACGATAACTCCCATTAATCTAGGCTTATCAAAATTCGCACGGTTGACCGGAACAGGACGTGCCCAACCGAACCCGGCAATGACAAGCAGCAGTACACCAAACAAGTCAAAATGCACTGCCGGATTAAGGGTGACCCGACCCAGCAGCTTGGCAGTCGGATCCCCAAATTTATTGGCAAAGTACGCATGGGCAAACTCATGTACAGTGAAAGCAATTAGAATCGTCAGCAGGAAAAACGGGAGCTGATCAATGGGATAACGAAAGAACGAATTCAGAAAGTCCATTCGTTACCTCTTTCTGGCAACATAAGCCAGCCAGTCCTCGTCACGGTGGACCGCACTAATTTCAAAACCGGAAGCAACGAGTGCATCATGCACAACCTGCTCTTTGTTTTTCCAGATCCCTGAAGCAATATAGACACCGCCTGGTTCCAGTGCATTGTATACATCATCAATAAACAGCATAATAATCTCGGCCAGAATATTGGCTACGATCACTTTCACAGGCAGCTGAACACCTAATGCAGGATCCTGGCTTCCAAGAACAGATAGAAGATCACTCTCTTTAACCGTAACTTGCTGCTCCAGGCCGTTCAGATGCACGTTCTCCTTCGCACTCGAAACTGCAACCGGATCAAGATCCAGTGCCAGAACATGCTTTGCACCCAGCTGAATGGCACCAATCGCCAAAATACCCGAGCCTGTACCCACATCAATGACTTCCTCACCGCCCTGGATTACCGTTTCCAGCGTCCGCAAGCATAGGGAGGTTGTCGGATGTGTACCTGTACCAAAAGCCATACCCGGATCCAGCTCGATGATCTTCTCTTCCGGACTTTCAGGTGTGTAGTCTTCCCATGTCGGTTTGATCGTCAAACGATCGGATACGCGGACCGGCTTGAAGTACTGTTTCCATGCGTTAGCCCAATCATCTTCATCTACCGTACGAACCTCATACCGGATCTCACCCGCATCAATATCAAATTCGGAGAGCTGATCAATTCTCGGGTTAACTTCGGCTTTAAGAGCTTCCATATCCGTACCTTCCGAGAAATACCCTTTAATTACAGCCAAACCTTCCGGAATATCATTCAAAGGCAGCTCATACCACTGGCCATAAGACGTATCACGTTCTTTATTTAATGTGCCAGATTCTTCGATCGAGACCCCTCCAGCACCTGCTTCATGCAAAAAATTCGAGATCATTTCCACAGCTTCTTCTGTGGTATGTATTGTTAGTTCATGCCATAACATACTTGATTTTTCCTCCTCATTTTTCAAACATCCCAATCATTGTACTACACAAGGGAGTAGGAGCACAAAACCGTTCCTGAGATTTAAAGCAAAAAAACAGGACACCCGCAGCTAACTGCTCGGATATCCTGTTTCGAATTGTGCCAAAAAGGGAGAACCCTCAGCAAAAACGCCCACCATTCTGGGTAATCATCTCTGCCGCCTGAGGGAGATAGTCGCTTGGTATTGAAACGGTCAGTAGAATTTCTTGCCCAGAAGGAGCGGATGCACGTTGTTCTGTCATATCCATGACCTCGCCATTGGACAACATTTCAGGTTCATCACTGATGAGTGCAAGCACATTCAGTTCGCCACTAAATCCCCCTGTTATAGCAGTAGGTGCTTCATCCATACGCTCCTGCGGTTCTGTGTTTCTTGCAAGCGACTCGCTCGCAAGGCTCTCGATGCTCAACTGATTCGGATGCAGCAACGCCAGAGCCCTTCGTGCAGATTCGGCTTCAGACCAGCTGGTGAATACCGCCTCGATGGTTACAGCCGAGCGTTCTTCATTCATGAAGCTCCCGTCCCTGACGACGATCAGCCGCTTCACTGCGCCGGAGTGCCTCTACGTCATCATGGTCCGCAACCTCAGCGCTGAATTCTACATCTTCGTTTTTAGCGGATTGCATCCGTTTCATCTTTTCCGTTTTTGTTAAAATCTTGCCTGGGCGTTCGTGTTCAGCCATCGTTAATAAATCCTCCCTCAAAATAAGTAAGTTAGTCCGCTTATTTCTAGATCATTCCACCAGCTTGTTCAATAATGGATAACGCTCGGTGATGAACTGTTTCGTCAACCACAACGGTTAACAATACATCTCTGCCGGTAGGACCTTCTTGTCCACCATCACTCATGCCACTTGCAGAGGGATCTGCTGCGGCCATGATTCCCGCTGTTGCATTCGTACCAAGCGCACCAGGCACCCATGATGAGAAGCTGCCGGAAACGCCTGGAGTATAGGAAGCTCCACTGGGTCCAACACCTGCGTAACGGCTGAAACGATTAATGGACAGGTCTTCCACACGCAAGGCCTCCAACTTTTTGGCTGCCCCCTCGGCCTGCTCCGGACTATGAAAATAGGCCAAAATGTTTTTTTCGGTCATTCGGTTCACCTGCTTCCCAAGATTGCGCATCAGTTATGCATGATCGTTCTCGCCTTGCTATCTTTCCGCAGTATTGCTCATATTATGCAGAAATCTCCCATGTGGGGGATCTGTATGGGTAGCTAACGTCATGTAACGAAGGAGCAGCACTCAAGCTTGAATTGTATATGAGAAAAAGGACACCACGGCATAAATCGCTGTAGTGTCCTTACATATGTTATATGTTGATGCTCAGTCTCCGCGGAAAGCCCGTTTCACCCGGTCAAAGAAGGATTGTTCATGTTCATGAGTTTGCTCTCCATCCAGTGCAGCGATTTGACGAAGCAGATCTTTCTGCTCATCATTCAGCTTGCTTGGTGTAACCACAACCACTTTTACATGTTGATCCCCTTGGCCCATGCCGCGCAGGCGTGGAACCCCTTTGCCTTTAAGACGGAAATACGTTCCGGTTTGTGTACCCGCTGGAATTTTCAACTTCACTTTTTCAGTCAACGTTGGAATCTCAATCTCGTCACCCAATGCTGCCTGAGCAAATGTAAGCGGAATTTCACAGTAGATATCATCGCCTTCACGCTCAAAGAAATCATGTGATTTCACACGAATGACGATATACAGGTCTCCTGCTGGTCCACCTCGCAGACCACCTTCACCTTCACCAGTCATGCGCAGTTGAGCACCGTCATCCACACCCGCTGGGATGCGAACGTGAATTTTGCGCTGTTTGCGGACTTTACCACTGCCGCTGCATGTTGTACATTTTTCTTCAATGATTTGACCAGAACCATTACAGTTCGAACAAGCACGACGATTGACCATGCGGCCAAATGGTGTATTTTGCACGACTTCCTGTTGACCGCTACCTTGGCAGACCGAACAAGTCTTCGGCTTCGTACCCGGTTTGGCACCTGAACCATGACATGTATCACAGCTTTCGGTACGCGGAATGGTAATGTCGGTTTCTTTGCCGAACACCGCTTCCTTGAATTCAATGGTCATGGTGTACTGCAGATCATTTCCCCGCTGCGGAGCATTCGGATCACGTCGTCCGCCGCCACCGCCAAAGAACATATCGAAGATGTCGCCAAATCCGCCGCCGCCGAAATCACCGCCACCGCCGAATCCACCCTGATTCGGATCGATATGACCATACTGATCATACTGAGCCCGCTTCTGGCTGTCGCTGACTACATCATAAGCTTCTTTTACTTCCTTAAACTTGGCTTCCGCATCTGCTGCCTTGTTTACGTCAGGGTGATACTGACGGGCAAGCTTACGGTAGGCCTTTTTGATTTCCTCGTCGCTGGCATTTTTGCTAACGCCGAGTACCTCATAATAATCTCGTTTTTCAGCCACTCTTCCACCCCCATAACATTCACCTTATCGCACATCGTGACAAAAGGAAAGCCAAAGCACGGAAGACCCGGCTATGACTTTCCCCTCGATCCGAACGTCACCGATGATTAATCCACGAAAACCGTGAATTCATTTTATTTTTTATCTTCATCCACGACTTCGTAATCAGCGTCTACGACGTTGTCACGTTTAGCGGAACCTTGTTGCTCTTCAGCACCTTGAGCTGCTTGCTCTTGTGCCTGTGCTTGCTCATACAGTTTAACGGACAGTTGTTGAACGATCTCTGTCAGTTCTTCTGTAGCTGCTTTGATATCTTCCAGGTTGTCGGAAGCCAGCACGCCTTGCAGTTTTTCTTTTGCAGCATTGGCTTTCTCAACTTCACCAGCATCTGCTTTTTCGCCAAGATCTTTGATCGTTTTATCCACAGAGTAGATCAGCTGATCTGCGCTGTTTTTCGCTTCAACGAGCTCTTTGCGTTTTTTGTCTTCTTCAGCGTGCAGCTCAGCATCTTTCATCATTTGTTCAACTTCAGCATCGCTCAGACCGCTGGAAGAAGTGATCGTGATTTTTTGCGTTTTGTTCGTACCTTTGTCTGTTGCAGATACGTTAACGATACCGTTAGCATCAATATCGAAGCTAACTTCGATTTGCGGGACACCACGTGGAGCCGGTGGAATATCTCCCAGCATGAAGCGTCCGAGCGTTTTGTTGCCAGCTGCCATTTCGCGTTCCCCTTGCAGGACATGGATCTCAACGCTTGGTTGGTTGTCTGCATATGTGGAGAACACTTGGGACTTGGATGTAGGGATCGTTGTGTTGCGCTCGATCATTTTGGTAAATACGCCACCTGCAGTTTCAATACCCAGGGACAGTGGAGTTACGTCGAGCAATACGACGTCTTTTACGTCACCTGTCAGTACGCCCGCTTGTACAGCTGCACCCAAAGCTACAACTTCATCCGGGTTAACGCCTTTGTGAGGCTCTTTACCAGTCAGCTTCTTGATCGCTTCCTGTACTGCAGGAATACGTGTGGAACCACCAACCAGAACGATTTTGTCGATATCATTAGCAGTCATGCCAGCATCGCTCAATGCACGGCGAGTTGGTTCAAGCGTACGCTCAACCAGACCAGCCGAGATTTCTTCGAATTTCGCACGGCTCAGGTTCAACTCCAAGTGCTGAGGAACGCCGTCAGCTACAGTGATGAACGGCAGGGAAATCGTTGTAGTCAATACGCCGGAAAGTTCTTTTTTCGCTTTTTCCGCTGCATCTTTCAAACGTTGAACCGCTGCTTTATCTTTGCTAAGGTCAATGCCTTGATCTTTTTTGAATTCACTTACGAGATAATCGATGATGACTTGGTCAAAGTCATCGCCACCCAGTTGGTTGTCACCACTAGTCGCTTTAACTTCGAAGAAGCCGTCACCCAGTTCAAGGATGGATACGTCGAATGTACCGCCACCCAAGTCATATACGAGAATCGTTTGGTCTTCGGATTTCTCCATACCGTATGCCAAAGCTGCTGCAGTTGGCTCGTTGACGATACGCAGAACTTCCAAACCTGCGATTTTACCTGCATCTTTGGTTGCTTGACGTTGGCTGTCATTGAAGTAAGCCGGTACCGTGATAACCGCTTGGGTTACCGTTTGGCCAAGGTAAGCTTCAGCATCGGATTTCAATTTTTGCAGGATGATGGCAGAGATCTCTTGTGGAGAATAATCTTTGCTATCGATTGTTTCTTTGTGGGAAGTACCCATGTGACGTTTAATCGAGATGATCGTACGATCCGGATTCGTGATTGCTTGGCGTTTAGCTGTTTCACCAACAACACGCTCTCCATCTTTTTTGAAACCCACTACGGATGGGGTTGTACGTGCGCCTTCCGGGTTAGGGATAACGACAGCCTCGCCGCCCTCCATTACCGCTACGCAAGAGTTGGTTGTTCCTAAGTCAATACCGATTACTTTGCTCATCGGAAAATTTCCTCCCTCAACTATTTAAAATGGATCAGGTTGATCCTTATTTGCAGTTCTTCCTTATCGTGCTCTATGTGTGTAAACCTTTATATTAAACCTCGTCACAGCTTACATACCCATGGAGCGAGGCCCATAATTCTGCAACCAAAATTATGAGCTGACTTTAACCATGGCAGGACGAAGTACTTTATCCTTCAGCATATAGCCTTTTTGGACTTCCTCCACAACGGTACCTTCTTCATACTCGTCGCTCTCCACTTGCATAATTGCTTGGTGGAATTCAGGATTAAACGGCTGTCCAACCGTGTCCATTGCAGTCAGACCTTCATTGTTCAGCACTGTTTCCAGCTGGCGGAAGATCATTTGAATGCCTTTGGAGAAAGATTCGGACTCCGTACCTTCCGGCACAGTAGCCATGGCACGTTCGAAGTTGTCAATAACCGGCACCAGTTCGGTGACCAACTTCATTGAAGCATACTTCGCCAGTTCCTCTTTTTCCTTTTGTGTACGGCGACGGAAGTTATCAAAATCAGCTTGAGCACGGACAAAGCGCTGCTGTGTTTCCTCAACCTCTGTCTTCAAACGTGCGAGCTCATCTTGCCCCTGATCTGCCATCTCCTCAGCCTGCGCTTCTGCAGCTCCTGCTTCGTTAACAGGTTCCTGGCTCTCGGCCGCTGTCGTTTCCTGTTGTTCCTGTTCTTCTGCTGCGAATGATTGCTCCTCTTTCAAGATGTTCACCTCCTTATACTAATGAATTCGTTCAATCCCGTATCCTTATGGCTTGCGGCATGGTTCCTATTTGAAGCGATGCGTTAGCATAGCCGTTAAATCACGAGATAATGTATTTAAAATATGAATGACACGTGCATAATCCATCCGTGTGGGTCCCAGTATCCCGATTGATCCCAAAGCTTCTCCATCCAATGAATAGGATGCTGTAATCAAACTGCAGTTGGCGAAGGCTTCATGATCATTCTCGGTGCCGATACGCACCTGAATACCTGATCCACCCGGTACAGGCATCATTAATTTCATGAGTGTTGGTGTCTCATCCAGCAGGTCAAGAATATCTTTTACCTTTTCGACATCTTTGAATTCCGGTTGGGTTAACATATTCGTTGCACCACTAAGGAAAAGACGGTTATCATGTTCGTTGTCAAAAGCACTGTTCAGCACCTGCATAACTTCCTCGTAGCGTGAAATGTGCCGTTCCATCTCTTGCCCCAGCTCGGTGTAGAGACGGGATTTTAATTTGTAGATAGGCACTCCTACCAGTTTGGCGTTAAGCAAGTTAACCACTTTCTCCATCTCGGCTACCGAGATCTCTGGAGGAATTTGAACAGTCTTATTCTCAACTTGACCCGTGTTGGTCACAATAATAGCCACGGCCGTATTTTCATTTAGCGGAAGCAGTTGAAAGTGGCGCAGTGACGTGTGAAACACTTCGGGTCCAAGCAGGATTGAAGTATAATTGGTCATGTGCGACAAGATGACTGATGCATGTTGAATCACTTGCTCCATGACATTCAGTTTTTCGGCAAAGAATGATTTTAGATCATCCAGCTCTTGCGGCTCCACCTGATTCCAGGGAACCAAATGATCGACATAATATCGATAGCCTTTATGCGAAGGGATACGGCCTGCCGAGGTATGCGGCTGTTCCAGAAAACCCATATCTTCGAGATCCGCCATTTCGTTACGGATCGTGGCCGGACTGTATCCAACATCTCCTCTTTTGGAAATGCTTCGGGACCCTACGGGCTCAGCTGAACGGATATAGTCATCCACTATAGCGTTCAGAATCATACGTTGACGCTCTGTTAACATGGTGAGTATTCCCTCCTTCTGACTGTACTGTCCCATGTCGTTAGCACTCCGGTTAGATGAGTGCTAAGCGGTAATACAAAAATACCAAACTGACGTGAAGATTGTCAAGTCAGTTTGATGAGTGCAACCATCTATTTATAGTATAGACTATTCCTGGCCAGTCATAACAGTGTCAGTCACTTATTAATATAAAAGAAAAGGACCCTGCTCAGACGAAATTTACATTCATCCGAAGCATGTGGTCCTTCATTATTTTATGCAGATACATTCAATTCCTTCAGCACTGCGATCTCATCACAGCAGTCCTGCTTGCTGCAATGAACACAGTCTGTCCACACTTTTTCCGGGAATATCTCTTTGTTCACCACGGCAAAGCCATTTTTGAGGAAAAAGGAAACTTCGTATGTCAGGGCCATGACCTTGGGGATTTGCTGCTTCTCAGCTTCCTCCACCAAACGGTCCAGCAGCAAGGAACCAATACCCATACCTTTGTGTCCTTCGGAGATGCCAAGCGATCTGACTTCCACCAGATCATTACCGAGACGGCACAGCGAGCCGCAGCCCACCACCTCACCGTTTACTTCGGCTACAACAAAGTGTTCCAGCTGCCGATGCAGTACTTCCCTTGATCGCGGAAGCATGATCCCACGTTCAGCATATCCCTTAATCATTTCAAACAATGGTTCAACATCTTCCGGCACGGCTTTTCTGCATATCGCCGACATCCCGCTCTCCTCCTATACAAGCTTTCCAGAGGAAAGCTGACTTCGTAGTTGTTATCCATAACACGCTCTGTAAAATCAATATGAATAAATATACAACAGAGTGTATGGAATTTCAAGCTACGAATTCAGCGATATCGACCCGATAAACTCGGCAAAAACGTCATTCCCGAACAGAATCCCCTGTTCACTGAGCCGGAAGCCGTCTGACGTCCGTTCAAGCAGTCCTGCATTCAGCATTTTGCCAAGCGGCTTAGCAAATACGTCTTCCATGGATTCTCCAAACTGTTCACTGAACCGCGAAGCAGATGCACCCTCCAGCATTCGAAGTCCAACCATCAGATAATCTTCCATGGCTTCCGCACGGCTGATCTCAAAATGGTCCAGGCGAGGCAGTCCTGCGCGGGAAGCTTCGACATAAGGATTTATACCTTTAATATTCATATGACGCTCACGGCCCACGTATCCATGCGCACCGGCACCAAGACCATAATAGTCCTCATTACGCCAGTACGTAATGTTGTGCCGACTCTCGAATCCAGGTTTGGCAAAGTTACTTATCTCGTATTGGCCATATCCCGCTTCTTTCATTCGCTTCATTAATAGAAGATACATCTGCAGCTCATCGTCTTCATGAGGGAGCGGCAGTTGATTTTTTTGATATAAGGTATGGAACAGCGTATTCTCTTCCACTTTCAAACTGTATATGGAGTAGTGAGGCAAACCGAGCTCAAGCGCCTTATCAATACTCTCATTCAGCATTTCCACGGTTTGATTTGGCAGGCCAAACATCAGGTCGATGGACAGATTCGTCAATCCTGCCTTGCGGGCATTCTCCAGACTGCGGTATACATCGTCCGTATTATGAATCCGACCAATACCTGTCAGCAGGTCATTTTGAAAAGCCTGTACGCCGAAGCTGACGCGGTTCACTCCGCCTTCTTTCATCACGGCTAGCTTCTCGGCATCTGTCGTCCCCGGGTTGGCTTCCATCGAAAATTCAATATCATCCGCCCAATTCGGGAAATACGTTTTGACCGACCGCAGGAACACGGCCATTTCATCCGGCTTCAAAGCCGTCGGTGTCCCACCACCCACAAAAATGGTTTTGATCTCTCCTGGCGGATTGGCTTTGACGGTATGTTCCATCTCCCGCTCCAGTGCCTCAAGGTACTGCATTACAGGTTGGTCCTTCAGTACATAGGAGTTGAAATCACAATAGAAGCATTTATTTGTGCAAAAGGGAATGTGAAGGTACACCGCTTGGGGTGCACCTGTTTTCCGGCTGTGTGCTGCCAATGTCATGGCAAGTCCCCCTCTATTTGAAAAAAGGAAAGCCATCCGGCTTCCCTTTCAGCTTGGTTTATTTAGTATTCTGCAATTCAATTTTCATACACACACTCTGTGATGTACCTCAAATTAAATTGTTTAACGCATTCTCTGATACGCAACGTATTGTTGTACCCAGAGATTGCGTTTTAGTCATCAATTTTCAGCACCGCCATGAACGCTTCCTGCGGTACCTCAACGTTACCGACCTGCTTCATCCGCTTCTTACCTTCCTTCTGCTTCTCCAGCAGTTTCCGTTTCCGCGAGATGTCACCGCCGTAACACTTGGCGAGTACGTTTTTACGCATGGCTTTTACGGTTTCACGCGCAACGACCTTTGTACCTACGGATGCCTGAATCGGCACCTCGAACATTTGCCGTGGAATCAGCTCACGCAGCTTCTCACAGATAATGCGGCCGCGGTTGTATGCACGATCACGGTGAACGATGAAGGAAAGGGCATCGACCTGTTCACCATTAAGCAGGATATCCATCTTCACCAGATTGGACTGACGATAACCGGACAGTTCGTAATCAAAGGATGCATATCCTTTTGTACTTGATTTCAACTGATCGAAGAAATCATATACAATCTCGGACAACGGAATCTCATACGTAATGGTAACCCGAGTTGTATCGAGATATTCCATATTCACGTATTCGCCGCGTTTGTTTTGACAAAGTTCCATAATGGTACCTACATAATCATTCGGAACGATAATGGAAGCTTTTACGTACGGTTCCTCAACATAATCAATTCTTCCCACCTCAGGATAGTTGGATGGGTTGTCGATATGCAGGACTTCACCATTAGTCAATGTGACGTGATAGATTACGCTTGGTGCCGTCGTAATCAGCGGAATGTTGAACTCGCGCTCAATCCGCTCCTGAATAACATCCATATGAAGCAATCCCAGGAATCCGCAGCGGAATCCAAATCCGAGCGCACTTGAAGTCTCCGGTTCGAAGCTGAGGGATGCATCGTTCAGCTGCAATTTTTCCAGCGCTTCACGCAGATCCACATAATCGGAAGTCTCAATTGGGTAGAGACCGCAATAAACCATGGGATTGATTTTACGGTAACCCGGCAAAGGTTCCGGTGTTGGATTTTTCGCATCGGTTACGGTATCCCCGACTTGAGTGTCGCCTACATGACGGATACCTGCAACGACGAAACCAACATCGCCGACGTTCAGCTCGTCCACAATGGTCATGCGTGGTTTGAATGCACCCACTTCAATAACCTCAAACGATTTTCCTGTTGCCATCATTTTGATTTTGGAACCCGACTTAATTTTGCCGTCAATGACACGGATATACACAATTACGCCTTTGTACGGGTCATAGTGCGAATCAAAAATCAGCGCTTTCAGCGGTTGGTCAGGATCACCCTGCGGTGCAGGCACGCTCTGTACCACCTGTTCCAGGATTTCTTTGATCCCGATGCCTGCTTTGGCCGAAGCCAATACTGCGTTGCTCGTGTCCAAACCAATGACATCTTCCACTTCCTGCTTCACCCGATCCGGATCTGCACTTGGAAGGTCGATTTTGTTGATGACTGGTAAGATCTCAAGATCATTGTCCAATGCCAGATACACGTTTGCCAGCGTCTGCGCTTCAATTCCCTGAGCCGCATCCACAACGAGAAGGGCACCTTCACATGCAGCAAGGCTGCGAGATACTTCATACGTGAAGTCTACGTGTCCAGGCGTATCAATCAGATTGAGCAAATATTCTTCACCATCATCGGCTTTGTAGTTCAGGGCAACAGCCTGCAGCTTGATCGTAATACCACGTTCGCGTTCAAGTTCCATTTGGTCCAGTACCTGCTCCTGCATTTCCCGAGTGGTGAGCGCACCTGTGTACTCCAAGATCCGGTCCGCAAGCGTTGATTTGCCGTGATCTATATGTGCAATAATTGAAAAGTTACGAATTTTACGTTGTCTTGCCCGAATGTCAGTCATTCCTTACCCCCAGAAACAGCCTAGTGTCAATCACTTCATTATAACAGTTGATGCAGGGTGCATCAATCCCGCGTTGTCTCAACTTTATAATAATCAACCCGTTTTGTGAATCTCCAGGGGTTTATTTTACCTATACCGAGCAGCTTTTTATTCAGCAACCCCGCTAAACAAGGAAACTACCCACTTAATACCATTATGAGACAGATTTTGGAGCAGTCCGGCGGTTTTATCTGCGAGTACATCCACGGGGGCTTTGTTCTGTTCCGCTCCAAGCACCTGACTCGGCGTTTGTACAGGAACAATCGGTGTCTCTATTTTTTCCTGTTGCACGGGAACAGCAGTTTCCGATTCGGCAGCGGGTTCAGGTTCTGTTTGGACTACGGCTGGCACCTCTGGAATGTTACCCACCTGAAAATTACTTCCTGCCAGCTGCATCCCCAGCAGAACCCCTAATAACATGAGTACAATGACCGTTAGCATTTTTTTGCCGAATTTGGACACATGCTTCCCCTCCAATCAGGTTACATTTTGAAATAATCAACTACCCTGTGACTTGGTCCCCGTACTGGCTTTATCCACGTTCTGATCTTCCCAATATACTTCGGCAATCATGTCTGCAAGCACTTGTGAAGTTCGCTTGAGTTCAGCGCCTGTATTGTCGATCCCTCCGATTTCAATCAGTATGCTGTTGGGTGAGAGGGTTTGATTGTACTCGCCATTATTTGCTCCGCCGCCATCCTTGCCCCAGACTCCTCTGGAGACACCAGGATACTTTGCTTCAAGTTTCTTGTGTATTTTTGCAGCGAAAGCTTCATTTTGTTGCCAGTTCGGATTCTCATGCCCGATGATGAAATATACTTTGGCGTATCCCTTGCCATCTATGGTTGTGGTTGTTTTGTTGTGACGCTGGGAATCCCGGTGAATATCAATGAGATAGGTTAAATCATCATTTTCGGCAAGGGCCGCCTTTACCGTCTGACGTGAATATTTATAGGAATAGTTCCAGTTGTAATCCTTTACTTTGGTCGGGTAATCGTCCTTTGCATGCTCCACTCCAACGCCAAGCTTTTGCAAACTGTCGGAAAGGTACGTCCCTACCTGGAAAACGTTACCTGTTGCTTTTCCGGAGGAAGGGTTATCACTTTTGGTGCCAAGCAGCGGATTGTATCCTTCACGCGGATGGGAATGATAGATCAGCACGGCTTTTTTACCCGTTGTAGCTCCACCTTCCTGACCACCGTTCTTCGGCGGCGAATCTTCTTTTACTTCTCCGCCCTCAGGCTCGTCCGTTTCGGAATTGTCCGGTTCATCCTGACCTGGTGGAATATGCAGTTCGCCACCTGTTTTGCCTCCTCCAGCAGATGCCGTATCCGTCAGCCCTGGTCCTGGTTGATAGTCTTCAGGTGCTTCGGCCTTCTCGTTTCCTGAACCTGGCCGGAGCAGTACCGGTTGATTGCTGCCCATGCCTGGCATCTCTCTTGCAATCAAGCTTTTAGGATCCTGTGGATTAACATTCGTAAGAAGTTGAAATACAAATGTAGTCAAGTTTTCGCCGGAGAATGCGGAAGTTTGCTCCTTCTGGGTCAGGTGGGGCATCTCCATGCCGAGCATATCCACAAAAAAGCGGCTGGACACAGCACTCGCGAAACCTTTCATGGAAGAAACCGGCGAGTTGTTCAACCTTTTCTCTGCCATGCCCCCCAGACCGAGTACGACAAAAAACAACGCGGATATAATCATAAGCAGCAGCAACGTACGGCCCATGGCCAGCACGTGCAGACATCTTTTTTTCCACTTTCCGATATTCCAGGCCAATATTTTGTTCATTCTTCTGTCTCCTTCCCTGCTGGACAACTCTTATACTTCAACTCTATGAGCCTGCAAGAATTGATAGAACAGAAAGTAGAAGAAAGACAAAAAAAAGAAAGTCCGATAGATTCGGACTTCCTGCCTGTGATGGATTACTGTTTAATGAGTATAAGCCGCCACGTTATCCGGATTCACCGCGTCATGCAGGGCTGCATTCAGGCCTGTCGCAATAACGTTGGCAATTCCCTCGATGAATTCATCAATTTCCTTTGGAGTAACAATCAAATCGTGTCCGAGTGGCTCCAACACCTCTTTCACCAAACTTAAACGATCCTGCTCACCGATATCGTCCAGCATGCCCATAATCTGCTTCGTTTGATCCGTCTCTTGACGGAAGTGCGCACTCATCATTTCAATGACATTATTTACTATAGTAGAAGCATAACACACGGTTGGTACACCAATGGCGATACATGGGACACCCATAATCTCTTTGGTAAGTCCGCGCCGTTTGTTGCCGATACCTGAACCCGGATGAATCCCGATATCAGCCACTTGAATGGTGGTGTTGACACGTTCAAGTGAACGAGAGGCCAGTGCATCAATGGCAATAATGGCATCCGGTTTGGTCCGATCCACAATCCCCTGTACAATGTCGCTCGACTCAATTCCTGTAGTACCAAGCACACCAGGGGCGATGGCACTAACTTCACGATATCCGGGAGCCACCTGATCGGGTACCAATTCAAAATACTGACGGGTTACCATTAAGTTCTCAACCACCAGTGGCCCAAGCGAATCAGGAGTTACGTGCAAATTACCAAGACCTACAATAAGCACTTTGGATGTCTTGTTAACACCCGCCTTGGTCAGAAAATCCTCCATCTCCCGCGTAAACTCCGCTGCCACGCGTTCTTGAAGTTCGGTGTCCCCGTTACGTAGTGACGGAACTTCCAGCGTGACGTAATGACCTTTGACACGTCCGATGGTCTTTGCGGCAGCATCGTTCAGCACATCAATCCGGGTGATGGTAATGCCGTCTTTTTCTTCTACGTCTTCCCGCAGCCCGGGAATCGTTTGTTTCTTTGAACCCTGAGCCATCTCCTTTGAGTCGATTGCCAAGTCAGTGCGAACGGTATAGTTCTGTAAATCAAGCGTCATGTGTTCCTGCCTCCCTTACCGCATTTGAGCATATTGTGTGGGGAAAAGGGGTTCTTTATGCAATGCCGAGAACACTATAGGAATATTTGTTGCATTTTACATGCTAGCGTGCTAGAATATTTTAAGTTGTGAAACGTTTGTATTCATGCGAATGCCTTACAGGAGGTGAATGTAATGCCAAACATCAAATCCGCTGTTAAACGCGTAAAAACGAGCGACAAGCGCCGCGCACTCAACGCTTCCCAGAAATCCGCACTCCGTACAGCTGTTAAAGCTGCTGATGCTGCTCTGGTAAGCAACGAAGTTGATACTGCAAAAGCTGCGATTCAAGCTGCTTCCAAAAAGCTGGACAAGGCTGTAACTAAAGGTCTGGTTCATAAAAATGCTGCAGCACGCAAAAAGTCTCGCTTGGCGAAAAAACTGAACGCTCTTTCCGCACAAGCGTAAGAAGCGTTACTTATACGATCCAATGGAAAAATCCTGAACAGCACCGTGCTTTCAGGATTTTTTAGTATCTGGTCTAATAAGTATCCGAATAAAGAACCCGTATCCGGTGATCTATCTGACGATCGGATACGGGTTCTTTTATTGCGAATCAATTTGATCTTACGATGCAGTCATTATGCTCCAAGTCTAAGCAAGAACAACTCCAACCCAAGCACCTTATCGACTGCACCTGTCTTCATCTGGTAATCCAGCTCGCTAAGATGACTCAGAATGTTTCTGAGCCGTTCCGGTTGAAACTTGCGAGCCTGCTCACCGGCAATTTTAACGGCATATGGATGCAAACCAAGCTGGCTGGCAATTTGCTGCTGCGAATAACTTTGCTGCCCAAGCTCTTTCACTTGTATCATGATTCGGAACTGACGAGCGATCAGGGCTGCAATTTTAATGGGCTCTTCACGCTGTTTCAGCAGTTCATAGAACAGTCCCAGCGCTTTCTCCAGACGCAAGTTGGCTAGTTCCTCCACCAAGGCAAATACATTCTGCTCCGTACTGCGCGCGACCAATGACTCAATGTCGGCACGGCGGATGGTTCCTCCGTTACCCGCGTACAGACACAGCTTGTCTACTTCAGCAGAGAGCGTCTGCAAACCTGTCCCTGCATAACTCACAAGTGTATCGGCAGCCCCTGATTCAAAGGAGACATCACGCTGCTTCGCAAGCTTCACGATCCAATTCAGTAGTTCTTCTCCGCTCAGTGGAGCGAAAGCCAGAACAACTGCCTGTTTCTTGACTGCCTTCACCAACTTCTTACGCTCATCCAGTTTGTCTCCCTGCGCGAGGAAAACAATGGTACTATAATCAGCCGGATTATCCATATAGGTAAGCAGACGATCCACCTGGTGATCAATTTTGGACTCTTTACCTGCCGTAAACAAGCTTGCATCCCTTACAATAATTAGTTTCCGAGGAACCAAAAAGGGAACCGTCTCCGCTTCCTCAATAACCACCTCTACAGGTGTTTCGGACAGATCATACGGAATAATCGCAAAATCCCGATGCTCTTCCTCGATGACCTGTTCTTTTAACATATCCGTAAATTGCTGTATCTGGTATTTCTCCGTTCCGTACAGCACATATATCGGAGCCGTCTCCCCATTGCGTATCGCCTTTGTTGCACTTTTCACATCCATCACGGTGCCCCCTATCCCTACTATCCTACCAGAAAACTGGACAGACAACAAAGGGGCCTTCATCCTTAATAACGAATGAAGGCCCCCTGGTCCTACATCTATATAAACGAGGACACCAGCGATTCTAGAAATGGCTGGGCCCCGGTCATACGACGTCAGTTGTTACAACTGAGATAGGACGTTATTGATACGTTCAGTATATTCTTGCCAAGCTTGAAATGTTCTGCTGATTCGAGAGAGCAGACTCACATTCTCCGAATTATTTGGTGGAAGTTCCAGCCGAGGCTGAAGGTACGGTAAATGAATTCTTTACCGTGGTTCCATCCTTGTCTGTCTCGTAGTTAAACGAGGTACTGTCGCTGGACCAGCCGGCTGTCTTCAGTGTGCCTTCCAGATTGCGCTGTTCCACCAGATTAAGAACGTCTGAATCCGTAGCTGATTTGGAATATACACTTAATTGATTGTCGATTAGCATGACCACATAAGACCCATCAGGGGAACTCCATTCCTTCGACGTCATGGTAGAGGTTATCCCCTGATCGGGTGCTACAAATTCTTTGCTGCCATTCGGCGCCGCAGTTCCTGAATCGGTACCGGAGGATTGATTATCTTCAGTCGGTTCCTTCATTTCTACCTCAGGCGCGATTCCTTGTGTGTTGTAAGATTCTGGATCTCTACCGTCACTTGTTTCTGTTGATTCTTTTTCATTCTCATCTGCAGGGGGTACCGCAGCTGTACTTGAATCCTGATTTTTGGGCTGCGTATCCTGTCCTTGATCCGGACTCTTCTGACTATTGGAATTATCAGGAGTGCTATTTCGAGCTTCGGTACTGTTATCCGTTTCGGACGTTGTACCTGGCTGGTTTGACGTTTGGTTATCCTTCACCTCGGGCTCTGGAGACTGATCTGACTCGTTTTCTTCCGGAGCAGTCATTGGATCCGTCTTTTCTGTCATGGATGACTTCTTCTCCGTATCAATTAACGGATCACTGTCACTTCGAGGTGAGAAGGATTCGTCGTTCTCAAGCTCCCGACTTAGCGGATTTTGTTCAACTGCACCAGTCTCCTGGGTGCTGCCCGAACTCAACATCATAGACTCGGCATTCTCCACCTTTTCAGGTTCATAGCCCCAAATCGCCACTCCCAGCACCACAGCCGCAGCTGCAGCACCCATTGACATCCGGCCGACCATGGAATTCAGCCACTTCTGCTTCGGTTTGCGCTCACTTGAACGTTGTAAATTCTCGAATGCAGCAGGGACAGGAGTCATTTCCTGTATTGTACTGCTTTGTTCCCTCCGCGCTTCATCAATTGCGTCCAATTGAGGCATAATGGCATCAACCAAACTGAATTTCGGGGTCACCTGCGGCAAATCTTCCAATTCTCTTGATAGAGCTCTAAGCAAACTAAAATTCTCGGCGCACTCCGGGCATTGGGCCACGTGCTGTAGCATCTGAGCAGTTTCCGCATCGCCCAGATCATGATCCAGATACCGGTGCATCCATTCCACCACCTCTTCGCATTTCATCCTGTCACACCACCTTTCTGATACTCCTGAAGTAGATTTTGCAATTGCTGTCTGGCTCTGAATAAATATGATTTGACTGTATTCAGCGGAAGATCAAGACAATCCGCAATTTCGTTATACGATAAATCCTGCAAATACCTGAGTACGATTACCGTTCGATGATGTTCCGGAAGCTTGTTGATCGCATCCTGAATATCTTTGGCAACATACGTAGACATGACTTCAAACTCCACATCCTGATTATCCTGAAATACCATCTCATGCTCGTCAATGGAGACCGAGGGCTTGGTTCTTCTGAATTTATCAATACAGATATTCGTTACGATGCGCTGCACCCATGTTTTGAATTGGGCTTTTTCTTCATAGGAATTAATTTTCGTATAGATTCGGATCAATGCTTCCTGAGCAGCGTCCAAAGCATCCTGTTCATTATTTAAGATGTAATATGCGGTTCGATATACATGCTGTTCTATGTCCCGCAATAGGGTAATTAGAGCGTCGCGATCGCCCGATTGAGCGGCTCTGATGAGTTCCGGCTCTACCACAAAGGATCCCCCTCTCCCTGCAACCTTACAGACGTGTTCATCAATAAAATTGTTGCAAAGTTAAGTATTTTTTTAGACAGAAAAGGTAAAACCATGGAACATTCACACTTGTTATCGCTTACTAAGCTCAGCATAATTCTAGAATACGGTACGAGATGTGAATACTACCACAACAAAATAACGGCTTATGTATGAAGGGCCGCTGAAACTTATCTTAGAATAACAGAAATTGCATACTGAGTCACCACGCCGCTTCAACCAGCCATTCCATTACTTACACGACTCAATTCAATTGCAATGGCATACATTATAGATAAGCGCGTGAAAGTTTTCAAAAATAAAAAAAAGTCGAAATTTGTCCAAATTTAAGCTCTTTTTAATGCAATTTTCATGAAAATAGTGTATTGTAAATTTACATTCATAATACGAGGTGATGAGCATGACAGCTCTTGCGAAAATTCAATTATTAAAAGAACAAATGCCGAAGGAATATCAAAGCATTTCTCATTTTGTGGAACATGCATTGCAATCCATTGATACTTTGGTTGAGGAACACCGTAAATATACCGCTGCACAGGCGTTATACGGCGATAAAATCGTCGGATCGGAAGAACGTCTGTACAGAGAAACTGTACTTGATGTCAGAGAGCAGCTTCTTCTCACACTGGAAAAAACAGTGGAAGACCTGTTGCACAAAGGTGACAAACATTGGAACAAACATTTTAAGGACGGCGTTGAATAATTCCTTTCATTAATAAATGGCCCGTTTCGACTGTACTCCAACTGGGAGGCTAGCCGAAACGGGCTTTTTGCATTAATAAATACTAATCAGTTTTCCATTGATAAAACTCAAAGCACGCAATAAATTCGGCCCAGCATAGACCCACACTTCTATTTTCCCCTTTGAACCCATTTCTTGGGTAATGCTCGTGGGGTCTCCCCAAGCTAAACCTGCTTGTGTTGTCGTCATACCGAGAGCGACTTCACCAGCAATAATCTTCTTCCACGTGGACTGCGACCATTTGTATTTTTGGTAAGGGTCATAAGGGAAGAATTGATCCGAATCCGACAGCATTTCCGTGACCTGGCTGGCAGTGCCTCCGGCATAAGCAACAACCGTTTTACCTTTCGCGTTACGAAATACTACAGAGTAGCTCTTATCTCCGGAATCATACTTATCCATCTTGATATCCGTAATTGTTACTTTGCTGAAACGCTGCCCCAACTCGGTGGTACTATTAATCCAATACGATTTTCCGATCAATCGACTAAGACTTCCAAGTTCTTTTTTCTTGATAAGAGCTGGTGTATCCTTCGATTCAACAAGAATGGATGACTTACCGACCAGAACCTCTGCCTGTTTTAACTCCCCATCCCATCGAACTTTAATCCCTGCAGTCTGGCTCAAGAGGCTTGCTGGAAATACCGTCTGTCCTCCAATAGTTTGCACTTTCCCTTTTAACTTGAGATCTTTATTGTTAAATTGTGCAGTTGCACTTCCCTTTTGCAGAGTGATCTTGTCATCTCCAAATTGAATCGCAAAAGACGAGCCTTTCACATCAACTTTGGCACCTAACGTCTTAAATACCGACTGAACTGGCAAATATATGGTACCATTTAATAGCGTAGCTCCTGTCAGCTTTTGGTGTACTCCAACATCCAACTGAACGCTTGAAGTCAGATCTTCTATTGTGACTGTTACTTTGGTCGTTCCAATCCCTGTAACCTTAAGTTTGCCGTCACTCTGAATTTTAGCAACTTGAGGATGTTCCAACGTTATTTCCGCGGGCAGCGGCTGACGTTTGGTTTTAAAACCGTTGCTATATGTCTGCTGAACCGAAAGTTCAACTTCATCTCCAATAACAGCTTCTTTTGCCGATGCTGTTAATGTTACCTTAGTTAATGAAGGGACTTGAAGAGGTACCATTTTCCCTTCATTATAGACAACCCAAGAGCCATCCTGTAATCGTGCATATAATTCATCCAGCTCATACGAATATATAAGCTGATCGACATTCATTAGCCCCGGCAATTGTTCAAACTTATATTTAGCCGTACGATCGTAGCTCCATACCGTGCCATCTTTCTTCACCGTTAGCAGCTTATGTGTACTCCCTTGCCAGATTAGGGATTGAACGTCACTCGTGACCTGTACCTGCTCCTCTTCATACATCATGTTAACAATAACCACGGATCCGTCGCTCTTCAGAACAGCAGCATATGCACTATTGGTGGCAACGGCTTTTCCATCTGCTACATTCCCTACTTTGCGAACAATGTTACGATAGTCCGCATAATAGACGTCTCCCGATGAAGATAATGCCCCATATGAATAATTACGATCCACTGGATAAGGACCGACGTCGATAATGGATTCCAACCCTTTAATCTGCTTTCCATCGTCGTGGAGAGTTCCATCCTGTAGAAGTATCAAACCATTTCCATAGACCTTTTCTACTCCATTGTATTGATTTATCTCAGGCTTTTGTGGATTGTCCATATCCCAACGATAGACTTGCCCATCCGTAGTCCAGCCATAAAGGGAATGGGAATCCCCTTTGGAGATGCCAACCAGATTTCGATTTTGCGTCCAGACCCCACTGGTCAAGCCCTTGGACCAAACTGTACCATTGTCGAGTAGATAGTGGTTACGATCCAGCACGGAAATGATTGAGCTGCTTGTAGTGGATGCTGCTGCCGCAGGAGACTGACTAGGCAGCAAGCTGGAAAAGATAACTCCAATACACAGCATCATTGTTATTCTGAGCCACTTGGCTCTGATATGCTGGTTTACTCCGTCGTTCTTTCGTGTTGTTTCTTCGTAGCCTATTGCTTCGTATCCCATTGCTTCTTATCCCCTTCTTATTATGTATCTCGGTATCGCTGGTTCCCAATAAAACTGGGACTAATCATTATTCGGTAAAAATAACCATTATCCTGCACTGGGCAAAAATTCATAATTCATCCATTATCAACTTTTGACGTACGTCAATCCTGCCGTCCTTTATTCTCATCTGAATTTCGCCCATCTGATCTGTTCGGTAAATCTGCGAACCCACAGCTTCCAGGCGTTCGAGCACACCCGGGTTGGGATGTCCGTATGTATTGTTGGCTCCTGCGGAGATGACTGCTGATTGGGCATTCCAATACTGCAGCCATGCCTCGGTAGACGAAGTCTTGCTGCCGTGATGCGCCACCTTCAACACATCGACTGCCGCTCGAGTGGAGGAAGACAAAGAGAACGAATCCCGCTCTTGTTTGAATGAGGCTGCAAGAGATCCGTCTTGGATCATATATAATAGATTCTGTTCTGCTGCCGCATCCATATCTCCTGTGAATAACAGGGAAGCCCCAGCCATATCCAGCAGAAATACAACGGAATCATGATTCTGGTGTTCAGACACAGGCAGCCTGCCTCCTTCATTCAGTGAATGATCCAGATCCGGTGATATGAAATGAAGCATGGTCTCTGCATCAGGTGCATATGACATTCCTTGTTGAATGGCATATAAAGGGATATGTCGTTCTAGAGCTGTATCCAGCAGCTTTTCGAAATTGTCTTTGCCACTCGTTGTGCCGTTAAACATGAAGCGCTCAACCGGAATCTGCTCAAGCACGGCCTGCAAGCCTCCGGCGTGATCCTGATCGGCATGCGTTAGAATGACCGCATCCAGTCGGTGAATACCACGTTTTTTCAATAAAGGTACAACCACTTTAGCCCCCACTTCGTAGGGATCTCGCCGAATTCTCCAGGATTCCTGATTGCCAAAATGAACTGTACCACCGCCATCCACCAAAATATGTTTACCTCCAGGCGTAGTGATTAGTGTGCTATCTCCCTGGCCAATATCCAGAAACTGAACGACCCCAGTCCCCGGAGGCTGTGGAGTCCGGTAAGCCCATACCAACCCTGCAATAAGAATCAGAATGAGCAAACCACACATCGCTTTATGAAGCAAACTCATCCGTTCACTTCCATAGTAGCCTGCGCCTCGTGCCGTAAATGCACTTGTATATTCCGGCCACGCAATGCTTGCACTGAGTGTAGTCATCGATCCAGATTTATTACTCCGAACCTGATCACTCCTACCTTGATTTTCCGTCGATCTAACGATTACACCAGGCTGAACCGTCTCAACCAAACGACGTTCCCGAGAAGCATGACTCAATGGTACTGTGTCTCCTTCAACGTTCAAGGTATGCTGCATCTCTCCTTTTCCCCGATGAAGAAGGTACAAAAGTACATATAAAACCGCATAATATGCCGCAATCCAGAACAGGGAAGGTTTGGCCCAGATGAGTACAAAACCCGGCAGGCTGTTCATCCATTCCACGCTCACAAATGTCAGTTTGTTGAGTGAAATCGCAACCCAGGCAAGAGGTTTGGCCAGAGGCATCCACAGGAATGACAATAGAAGTGCGACCGTCCCAAGCGGCAGTACAACAGCGCTAATTAAAGATACAAGCAGAAAATTGGCGACGAAGGAAAGCAGCGAAAACTGGTTGAAATATAAAATAGTAACTGGAAAAGAAATAAGCTGTGCGGTTACCGTCACTGAAGCTGTCGCTGCAATGGCTTTGGGCCATCCGTTAAATAAACGATTTATAAGAGGCATATAGATCATCAGCCCTGCAGTCACGAGAAAAGACAGCTGAAAGCTCACGCTGAGCAGGAAATAGGGATTCCACCACATCATCATCAAGGCAGCTGCGCTGATCATCTGCAGTCCGTCCCTGGCCAGCCCTCGCCTGGCCATATACAAACCAATCATGGACATAATCCCTGCACGAATTACCGAAGGTGAACCTCCAGATAACAGAACGTAGGCAGGGATTAACAATAAGACGATGGTAAGTGATGTTTCCCGGGTTAACCTCAGCCACGACATCAGAAGTAATAGCGACGCCACATACACCGCAACATGTGTACCCGAGATAGCCAGTATATGTGTAAGTCCGAGTTGTGAAAACTGACCGTATGTATCGGGATCGATATCGTCAGCCATACCGATAATAAGCCCTTTCATGTACCCTGCATGTGGTTCCGGAAACAGTCTGTCTACAGCTGAGCCCAATTGGTTTCTGACCAGGTCATTCCATCGGAGTATATTGAACTGCCCACCCCCTTCAGGAGAAGTGGCTGTTACCGAACTAGCTCCCTTTACTTTGAACAACCAGTGGATGTACTGTGTCTTTAGATAATTCCGATAATCAAAACCGCCGAAATTCCTCGCTTCTCCAGGCAGCGCCAGGGAACCCGTCAACGTGATTGCATCCCCTCGTCGCCATTCTGCCGCCACCTGCTGTTCTTCCTCTTCAGCCAATCGCACCTGCACCATCAGGCGTTCTTTTTTGGCAGGCAGCTGAAGAATCTCTGAATCTGTCCCGGATTGGCCCTCTAGCGGTTCTATAAAAGCAAGCTGAATCTGAAAGTCTGCCCGGTCGCCATCAATCCGAACGTCTGAATCCAATGTTCCATGAAGCGTTGCAGCGTACCCATCGAGCTCTTCAGCTGCCATATGAGTCACCTCAGGCAAACTGCTTACATTCCGAGCCTCGTTCCACTCCCAGTGCACAGCGCCACCTGTTAGCGACGCAATCAACACCAAGATGGACCACCCGCGTATCCCAATCCACCCAAGCAGGAATGGGAAACAGGCAATAGCACCGAGCATCCCCCAAAAAAGCGTCCATCCTGTCAACGCACATGCCAACCCGCTGCCACATAACCAACAGACGGTGAACACTACCAAAGGTCTACCCTTCACTAACTTATTCCTCCCTTCGCCATAAATAAATGAACGCAAAGAACCCCCGGCAGCTGAACCAGCTAAACCGGGGGTTCTTCCCCATCAATGCACTGAGCATTATCCTTTTTTTCAAAAGAGATCCTGCCTGTATTTTCGAATATTCAGTCGCATTAGATCATCTTCAATCACTAATCGTCATCATGGTTTCTCGCGGCGGTTGATAATTCTCCAACCTGCGAAACGTTATCCCCTTCTGAGCCATCATGCGTGTTACTTTGCCTGTATCCTTGGGATAAGGGCGGTGAAAAACAATCTCCGTGATGCCGCTGTTCGCCAGCATATTGGAGCACGTCCAGCAGGGTTCATCCGTCACGTACACGGAAGACCCTTCACGGTCATTCCGATCGGTGAACAAAAGTAGATTTTGCTCCGCATGTATCGTCCGTATACACCGCTGCTTTTTGATCATTTCTTCCTGACCATCCGTTACGACCAGCTCATACTCTTCAGAAATCATGCATCCGGCTTCGGAACAGTCGGGAACGCCCATGGGTGCACCGTTATACGCTGTTCCAAGCAATTTTTTACCTTGAACCAGCACGGCCCCCACATGGCGCCGCGAACAGCGGGAACGGGTTGAGACCATATAAGCGATGTCCATGAAATAAGTATCCCAATCTTTGCGTACGTCTGCTGTACTCATGTTCGTTTCCTCTCCCGTTCGTTAATAAGTTACAAATTGTGCAATGCATATTCACTTAACATAAGAAAACTTTGGTTTACTGCTCGTAATCATTTTATTAAAGTAATTATCGGATCTGAACATAGGGGGCCATTTTCTCCAACATTTTCATCCCAATTCCCTTGACCTTTGTCAGATCACTCACTTTGGTAAATGGACCATGGGCATTTCGATAGTCGATGATGGCCTGGGCTTTTTTCTCCCCTATGCCCGGAAGCTCCGTAAGTTTGGAAGCAGGTGCAGTATTGACATCAATTTTACCATTATCGATATCCTGTACCGGCTGAGCAGTTTGGATATTTTCTTGTGCAGCTTCCGCAGCAGGTGCCGGTGCTGTTGACGAAGGAACCTCTGGTTCGTTTGACGTGCTATTCGAACCGGCCTCAACGACAGGTTTTGCCTGTTCAGTTTCCTTCGAATCAGCGCCATCAGCAGCTTTCTTCGCATTCTCATCCGCAGTACCCTTTGCTTCGCCTTGACCCAAAACAGCCGACTGCACAGCAGAGGGTTCCTGCTCTTTCGTCGGCGTCTCGGTGCCGAGCTGCATGGGTTCCCAGCCAGAAGGTGGCTGTTCACTTTTGCCCGACCATAATATTAATATACTTCCTATCACCGCAGCAGCAATGGCTGCTCCCTGCTTCCATTTCATGCTTCCACACCTCTCCCTGTCTTCAAAATAAATATTCTGAACACGGGCGGTGCTTCCGAACCGTTGAATGTTGCTGGTGAAATCAAAACTTTGCTATTTTCATGTCATGTCATACAAGTCCTGGTGCATAGACTAGAAGGAACGAACTGCGCCAGTACCGTAAAGCATGAAAGGAGGCCTGAAACAATGAAGGTTGGATTTATCGGAACCGGCAGCATGGGAAGCCTGCTGATCTATGCCTTGATTCAATCCGGAGCACTCGAGCCCCGGCAGATCGCTGCAAGCAATCGGACCCCTTCCAAAGTGCGTCAGTTATCCCTCCGTTATCCCGGTCTGCATGAATCACAGAGCAATCGGGAAACTGTCATCCGAAGCAACATTATATTTCTATGCGTGAAACCACATGAATTCAAGCATGTTATTGACGACATTCTGCCTGTTGTAAATTCCAATCACATCATCGTCTCGATTACGAGTCCCGTGCAGCTGCGCCATCTGGAATCTTCACTTCCTTGCAAAGTCTCCAAGATCATCCCCAGCGTTACACACCAGGTCGGCAGCGGAGCATCCCTGTGCATTCATGGCGAACGCATGACCCCTGAAGACCGATCCGTTCTGGAGGGACTTCTCAGTCACTTCAGCAGACCTTACCAAGTCGATGAAGCCTGCACCCGGATCACATCCGATTTTTCCAGCTGCGGACCTGCATTCATATCCTTCTTCCTGGAACAATGGATCGACAGTGCCGTCAAGCTAACAGGGATCAAACGCGCAGACGCCTGCGCTCTTGCAGGTGAAATGCTCCTCGGAACAGGTAAGCTGCTGACGGAAGGAGGATATACACCCCAAGAGCTCCAGGCTCGCGTTGCCGTTCCCGGCGGCATTACCGCCCAGGCACTTGCTTTAATGAAAAACAGCCTGGACGGTGTATTTGACAGCCTCATCCATACAACCCACGACAAGTATGAAGAGGACTTGTTGAAGCTGGATGAAGTATTTAGAGCCGGTGAAATTAACCGGCAACAATATTAACAAGTTTGCCTGGAACGGCAATGACCTTGCGAATGGTCTTGCCTTCCAGAGCCTGTTTGACAGGCGCCAGTTCCATTGTAAAGTCCTGCATGCCTTGTGCATCGAGATCTTTGGCAATCGTTGCACGAGTTACGATTTTGCCGTTAACCTGTACAACAATCTCCACTTCAGCATCTACTGTCATGGATTCATCATACTCCGGCCAAGCTACGTAGGAGATTCCTCCTTCGTGTCCAAGACGGCTCCACAATTCTTCCGCCATGTGCGGTGCCAGTGGAGACAAGAGCTGTACAAAGTTTTCCATCGCTTCACGTGGCAATGTATCTGCTTTGTATGCATCGTTGATGAAGATCATCAACTGGCTGATCGCTGTGTTGAAACGCAGATGTTCCAGATCATCCGTAACTTTTTTGATCGTTTTGTGAGCTGTGCGTTTGAATTCTTCCGTTCCGCCATCCACAGTGATCTTGTCGTTGATTGCCCCAGTGTCCTCGTTGATGAAGAGACGCCACACACGTGACAGGAAGCGGTACATGCCCTCTACCCCGTTAGCATTCCACGGTTTTGTAGCTTCCAGAGGTCCCATAAACATCTCATAGAGACGCAATGTGTCGGCACCGAATTCATTCACAATCTCATCCGGGTTAATGACATTACCACGGGATTTACTCATTTTCTCGTTATTGGTTCCCAGAATCATACCCTGGTTCACCAGTTTGTGGAATGGCTCCTTGGTATTCACCACGCCCAGATCATACAACACTTTGTGCCAGAAACGAGCATACAGCAGGTGAAGCACGGCATGCTCGGCTCCCCCGATGTACAGGTCAACCGGCAACCACTGCTGCTGTTTCTCCTGGGAGATCAGCTCTTTGTCGTTGTGTGGATCGATAAAGCGCAGATAGTACCAGCAGCTTCCCGCCCATTGTGGCATCGTATTGGTCTCGCGTCGTGCTTTCATTCCCGTTTCTGGGTCCACCGTATTTACCCACTCTGTTACGTTCGCCAGTGGAGACTCCCCAGTACCTGAAGGTTTGATCTGGTCGATATCCGGCAGCAGCAAAGGAAGTTGATCTTCCGGTACCGTCTTCATTGTTCCATCTTCAAGGTGCAGAATTGGAATCGGCTCACCCCAGTAACGCTGGCGACTGAACAACCAATCGCGCAGGCGATACGTTGTTTTCCCTTGCCCCTTACCATTATCTTCCAACCATGCGATCATTTTCGCAATCGCTTCTTCGTTATTCAGTCCGTTCAGGAAATCAGAGTTCACATGCGGTCCGTCGCCGGCATATGCCTCTTGTGTTACGTCCCCACCCTGGATAACTTCAATGATGTCCAGACCGAACTGCTTCGCAAATTCCCAGTCCCGACCATCATGACCTGGAACCGCCATAACCGCTCCTGTACCGTATCCTGCGAGCACATAATCCGCAATCCAGATAGGCAGTTTTGCACCATTAACCGGATTGATCGCATAGGCACCAGTGAATACGCCTGTTTTTTCTTTGGCCAGATCCGTACGTTCCAGATCACTCTTACGAGCAGCCTGCTCCTGGTAAGCCTTAATGGCTTCACGCTGTTCCGCTGTCGTAATTGCATCGACCAATTCATGCTCAGGAGCAAGAACGGCGAAGCTTGCACCGAACAGGGTATCCGCACGTGTTGTAAACACTTTAATAACTTCTTCACTGCCCTCTATGGCAAATACAACCTCTGCACCTGTGGATTTGCCAATCCAGTTGCGCTGCATATCCTTGATGCTCTCGGACCAATCCAGCTCTTCCAGATCTTCCAGCAAGCGCTCAGCATATTCCGTGATTTTCAGTACCCATTGGCGCATCGGTTTGCGCACAACCGGATGACCACCACGCTCACTTTTGCCGTCGATAACCTCTTCGTTAGCCAGTACCGTACCCAGCGCTTCACACCAGTTAACCGGCACTTCATCTACATAAGCCAGGCCTTTATTATACAGCTGGATGAAGATCCATTGTGTCCATTTATAGTATTCGGGGTCTGTTGTGCTGATCTCACGATCCCAGTCGTACGAGAAACCAAGGGACTTGATTTGACGCCGGAAATTGTCGATGTTGCGGAATGTAATTTCCCGCGGGTGCTCGCCCGTGTCCAGAGCGTGCTGCTCAGCAGGCAAACCGAAAGCATCCCAGCCCATCGGATGCAGCACATTATAACCACGCATACGTTTGAAACGGGAAACGATGTCTGTTGCCGTATACCCTTCCGGGTGACCTACGTGCAGACCTGAACCGGATGGATAGGGGAACATGTCGAGTGCATAAAACTTCGGTTTATCCGGGTCTTCACCTGTTTTAAACGTTTTGTTCTCATCCCAATACTGCTGCCAACTTTTCTCCATAACCTGCGGCTGATAGCCGTGCTTCGGCTGGTGATTTTCACTCATCTATTGTTCCTCCTCTTGGTTATTCACTTTTATTGCAACAAAAAAACCTCAGCATCCATAGCGTTTGCAGCGCTAGGGACGAGAGGTTGAATTCCCGTGGTACCACCCTAGTTAGCGGACGAACGTGCTTCGTCATCCACTCCCTTTGGACCTGTAACGGCGGTTAACCGATGCGGATTTCCATTCCTGAACGAAATGCCAAACATTCAAGCACAGGATGGTGTAATCACCGCATTTCTCCAAGGCGAGTTCGTGAAATACTGTCAATCGGCTTGCACCAACCGCCGACTCTCTGTCATGTACAGGATCCACTACTGTTCCTTATCATCGAAATATGTATACAATATCGGGACCATTATATAAAAAAGCACGACTAAAGTCAATATTGCTTGGTTTTTTGACTATAAATAATGCTGTTCTTCCCCATTCAGCCTAGGACAATCGAAATCGCTCGATTCCTTCTTCCAAGTTATGAATTGCCCACTGAATGTGTTCCTTGTTATCATATTGACGATATTCGCATTCAATCCACAGGATCAGATCAAAATACAGATCGTACAAGCTTCTTCGTTTTCGTTCACTATCGGTTGTGATGGCCCTACCATAACCCTTCACAAACCCTTTTGTATAATTGAAATGACTGAAGTAGTGCTCCATTAGGGGATCCGCCCAAAGGCAGCGCTCAAAATCAATAATGGCTGTAATCCGCCCCTGTTCCACAAATACATTGCCATCCCACAGATCCCAGTGAATGAGTACCGGCTCGTTGACATCACTCAGCACATCCGATTTCTCGCTAATCAATTGGGCAAGCTCATCATAATCCATAGGAAGTTTTACGCCAGCCTCTCTTCCGTCGGTCAGCAGATCATCCATCAGACTCAAAAATGCTTCCTTCCAGGTGTTATACTTTGGTTTCTTTTCTGAAAAATAGCCAAACTTTTCACCTTTGATCTCGTTGATCCGGCGATTGAATGCACCAAGCTGCTCTTCAATCTCTGCCTGCTCTGCTGCACTATACTGATCTTTGACCTTGTTATAAGGCGTGCCAGGCATATATTCCATCATAAAGTACTCCGCCGGAGCAAGACTGCATGTGGTATCCCACGCCAATACACGGGGGACCGGTACATCTCGAAGCTCTCCCACAAGACGCAGTGCCTGAACTTCTGCCATCAGGAGATCCTGCTCACAACGCAATGGTTTACCAACCTTGGAAGGAGCGATTTTGAGCACCACCTCTTGCCCGTTGCCGAGCGAGATATAATAAGCATGGTTGGCCCATCCGTCAATCATTTCCCTGTATTCCTGGATGCCTGTATTAAAATGTTGCTTGGCAATTGCATTCAGCTGTTCTGAACTCAGCCTTGTTTTGTATGTACTTTCCACTTCTACACCACCTTTTTTTATCAATAAGAATTCTATTCATCAAGATCGGGTAAGCGTTTTCCACGTTTTCCACCTTCGTCCATTATGGCTCTCTTTACTCGTGCTGACAATGCATTTCATCATAAAAACAGGAAAAAACCGCCCTCACTGTTACAAGGACGGTTCCCTATCTGCAATCCTATTTCACCGCGACGTAAAATAGTCGCTGCGCTCCTTCTCCAGCTTCTTCCCATGTGAAATCAGCATATACACGGACATTCCTGAATCCAGCTTTGGTCAGTTCCAGCCTCATCCAGTCCGGATCGTATGCACGCTGAACGTGAACCTCTTCGAACCGCTGGTACATGTCCTTGCCGCCGTCACCCACCCGGGAGAAAATGCTGAGATG
Source organism: Paenibacillus sp. 7516 (assembly GCF_002272715.1). NCBI lineage: Bacteria > Bacillati > Bacillota > Bacilli > Caryophanales > Paenibacillaceae > Paenibacillus > Paenibacillus sp. 7516. The sequence goes on along the minus strand of NZ_NPBI01000020.1, from coordinate 357,251 downwards.
ATGCTCAATCTCACACCGTTCACGATCCATGTCGCAGGTCCAGATATAAGATACGGAGCGTTCATCCAGGACAAAAGGCTGCTCTTCTTCATAGCGGATCAAGGTGTCTGGATGGTGTACATCAAACAGGAATGTGCCTTCCGGCTTTAGCATCTCGTAGGTACGCTGGAACGTTCGAACGACGTCTTCCTTTTCTAGCAGGTAATTAATGCAGTCACAGAAGGAGATTACTGAATCCACAGGTTCGGGTACTCTCCAATCCCGCATATCCTGCTGAACCCAGCGGACACTACCTTCACGATACAATCGATGACCTTGAGGGGTTCCCTCCATTTTGCTTCGCGCCACAGATAACATATCCGCAGACAGATCAATGCCCGTCACTTCAAACCCCGAGTTGACCAGTGGGATCGTAATGGAGCCTGTTCCACATCCAAGCTCGGCTACGCTCTTCGGCATACCATGCTGTTCCCAGGCTGTTCTTGCAAACCTTATCCAGTCCGGATAAGGCATATCTTCCATTAATTCATCGTACACATAAGCAAATTTACGGTAAGACATGTCAGGCACCGCACTTTCAATTTCATTTTCCGATTCCAAAAGAAAAAGCAGGGGCGTCCGGAGTTCACCCAGCCTTGCCCTGCCTTCCTTCGTTCCAATATGTCGTTAACGATTACTTGTTTTCACTTGAATCCTTGGGAGCTGACTCCGCCAAGTACGTCCAGTTTTCCTTCTGCGTCACCAGTCCGTCTTTCATCAGCTTGCCCAAAGCACGCTTAAAAGCAGACTTGCTGATTCCAAAGCGCTGCTTGATGATATCCGGTGGAGTGGCATCCGAGTAAGGCATACCGCCCATAGGACGTTCTTTCATAAACGCCAGGAGTTTGTCCGCATCTTCGTTACGGCCCACCTCTTTGCGAGGTGACATGGCCAGGTTAACACGCCCATCTTCACGAACCAGCGTTACCCGACACTTCACCTTTTCACCCAGCCGCAGCATTCTGTTGCGCTCAGATGAATGGATCATGCCGATAGCACCGAAGCCAAGTACCCCGCCTTCTACAAGCACAAAAGTACCCATCTGCAAAGGTTTGTACACCGTCGCTTCCACCCATTCATTCAACCATGATGTTGGAGCGTGGAATGACAGGGGAGCAAGCTCACGTTCCCCGGCCAATTTGGCACGAAGACGTCCCTGCTTGTCATGTTCCATAATAACAAAAACTTCATCGCCCACGTGTGGACGCAGCTCTTCCAATTCGGGCAATTCACGGATGGGGAGCAGCAGCTGCCGTCCAAGTCCCATCTCAAGGAAACAGCCGAGGCGTGGATGTATATCTGCCACAACCAGTCGGGCCATTTCGCCGAGCGTGAGATATGGTTTTTTCATGGTTGCTGCCAAGCGGTCCTCTGTATCAAAGAACAAAAAGACCTCGAGCGTCTCCCCGATTTTGACATCCCGTGTGAGTTCCGTATAGTGAAGCAGTACATCTTCCGATCCTGTCGTCAAAAAGTAGCCAAAAGGCGATACTTCACGATCAACCGGCAGGGAGACGACCGTGCCTGCAATCAAACTCATACCGTTTCCACCACTTTGGCGTCAGACCATAGTCGTTCAATGTTGTAATATTCGCGCTCATCACGATGGAAAATATGCACAACCACGTCGCCCATATCCATCAGCACCCAACGTGCGGAATCCATGCCCTCGATCCCTTTAATGTTAACGCCAGCTGCATGTGCCTGTTTGCGAATTTCTGTTGCAATGGACTGTACCTGTGTATCGGAATTACCGTGACAGATTACGAAATAGTCTGCAACGAGAGAGATGCCTTTCAGATCGAGTGCTACAATGTTCGATGCCTTTTTATCGTCAGCGGCGGTTACCGCCATATTCATAAGTTCTTTCGATGATACTGTCATGAACCAACCTCCATATTTTATAAGTGTGCAATCAGATCATTCCGCGACAACATTGTCAGCGGATAAATGACGCGGCGCTGCGAGATCAGCAAGCTGATCGTGGAATCAAAGCCGGCAATCAATCCCTCTTCCAAGCTGCGCTCTGCCTGCTCACGAATGTGATCTACCCCTGGGAAATCTCTTCCCGGTTCAATATAGTCAGCAAGACATACGACCTTATCGAGCAGACTCATACCTACACGCCCGGAAGTATGCCAGCGGATTGCGTTAATGATTTCCGGGTCATCAACACCATAATCGCGCTGTGCCACAAAAGCACCTACTTCAGAGTGCCAGAGCTGCTTGTCATGCAGTAAGAGTTCTTCGTTCAATCCGTTTTCACGGATGACCGCTTCCATCTCGGATACAGGCCAGTACTTGGCGACGTCATGCAGTATGGCTGCGAGGTCGGCTTTGACAGGATCCGCCCCATACTTCTCTGCCAACTGGACGGCCTTTTCCATTACGCCAAGCGTATGCTTCCAGCGCTTCTCCGGCATCTGACCGGAAACGGCCTTCATTAATTCTTCACGGCTTAGCCCCATATAAACCGCTCCTTACAATATATTGATGAACTGCATCAGGGATCATGAATCGTACCGAATGTCCCTTAGCGAGTCTCCTGCGAACAGCCGTGGATGAAATGTCCACCAGGGGCATCTCGGCCAGCAGCACGCTGTCCTGCAGTTCCTCCGGCAGGTCATCCAGATGCAGCTGAAATCCTGGCCGCCCCACACCAATAAAGGTTAATTTCGCAGCCAGTTCTTCAATCTGTTCCCACTTCGGAAGATAGTTCACCATGTCCGCTCCGATAATGAAATAAAATTCATGCTCCGGATAACGGCGCCACAGTTCCTTCATCGTATCGATCGTATAGGACACCCCGCCGAGTTCCATTTCGATGCCCAGCACTTCATACTGTTCTACACCTTGTACCGCAGCCTCAGTCATATCCAGGCGCTGCTGTCCCGAAGCTCCAGCTCCGCGTTTATGGGGCGGAACATGGGAAGGCATAAACCAGATCTCATCCAGGGCATGTGAATCTCTTGCAGCTTCGGCAGCGAGCAGATGTCCCATATGGATCGGATCAAACGTCCCGCCCATGATGCCAATCTTCACCCGTGTCACCGTCCTAAGGAAGTTCGATTTGTTTGTTGTCGCGTGATTCCTTGTACAGGATGATGGTGCTTCCGATAATCTGCACCAGTTCGCTGCCGGTTTCCCGAGCCACTTCTTCAGCAATTTCGTTTTTGTCATCCAGACAGTTGTTCAACACTTGCACTTTCATCAGTTCGCGTTTCTCGATTGCCTCTTCGATATGACGGAACAGATGATCATTGGTGCCCCCTTTGCCGATCTGAAATACAGGGGTCAGATGATGTGCTTGTGAGCGCAAAAAGCGCTTTTGTTTACCGTTTAACATAATTACTCCATAACTCCTTATGCCCGGCAGGCACTGTAACAGCATTTTTCGTCTGTCTGTTGCCTGACCGTTCAATGATATTTTTCACTTATTAAAACTATCCAATACAGCGCGTCTCATTGTCTCAACTGGCGCAGGAATGCCGAGCCAGTGTTCAAATGCGACCGCGCCCTGATACACAAACATGCCTAGGCCGCCATGCACAACACATCCACGCAAACGCGCTTCTCGCAGCAAGCGTGTCTCCAGCGGATTATAGATTAGATCACTCACGGCCGCACCTTCCCGAATCAGGTCCGGGTTCACAGGTACATCATCGATATGCGGATGCATGCCTGCCGCCGTAGTATTGATCACGATATCAGCCGAGGCTAACACAGCTGCAGCTTCTTCCATGCCGCTGCCAGTGATGTTACCCAATCCGTGCCTTCTCAAATCGGAGGCAAGAGCCTCTGCTCTCTCTGCTGTGCGATTCAGGATGCTAATCCGTTCCGGCTTCTCCAGTGCCAGAGCATAGATGGCGCCTCTTGCAGCACCTCCTGCCCCAAGAACTGCAATCTTCTTGCCTGCGAGTTCCGGCACTGCCTCTTCCTTCAACGAACGAACATAACCAATACCATCGGTATTGTACCCAGTCAGTTTACCATTATCGTTGACAATCGTGTTCACAGCACCAATCAGCCGCGCACTTTCATCAATGACATCAAGGTATTTCATCACTTCTTCTTTGTGAGGTATTGTTACATTAACACCCCGGTACCCCAAGGCAACAATGCCTTTAACAGCTGCTTCCAGCTGCTCTGGACGAACATGAAGCGGCATATACAATCCGTTCACACCCGCTGTCGCAAGAGCCGCATTATGCATGGCTGGTGACTTGGAATGTCCAATCGGATCCCCAAAAACGCCAAGCAAAACAGGAAGTGAAGTATAGGTATTCTTTTGTTCTGGCATGTGTCCGCCCCCGATCTATAGAGAATCAATTTGCCATATAACTAGATCAAAGATGGACGAACCAGCACTCGAATACCTTTTGGTGCATGTACAGCGACAAGCGCCCCATTCTCACCATTGACCTTGATCCAGCCCAGACCGGATATGAACACATCGGACTGGCTGCCGCGTTTGATACGGAACTCATGCCGTGTCCATTCAGGCATGTCCGCTGCATCCTCCCGGCTTGGCGGGGACAGCAATTCTCCGGCGTGGTCACGATACAGATCATCTGCACGCTCAAGTTTCGTCCGGTGAATATCGATTGCATTGCTTGTATAACAAGTGAAGGACTGACGATCCCCTTCAATGAAATCAAAACGAGCCATGGCGCCAAAGAACAGCGTCTGTCCGGCATTCAATTGATACACGGCCGGTTTAAGCGGCTTGTCCGGCATAATGGCTGCCAGATCCTTGCGTGATACGATCTCACTGAAACGCCATGGATACACGATTCCCGGCGTATCAATAATAAATTTGCCATCATCGAGTGGAATGTTGACCATATCCAGCGTCGTTCCCGGATAACGGGAGGTTGTCAGTTCCTGCTCCAAATCGCTGTAGTCGCGGATCAGACGGTTAATCAATGTCGATTTACCCACATTGGTACCGCCGACCACGTAAACGTCACGATCCTCGCGATACGTACCAACAAGCTCCAGCAGGCGATCAAATCCCTGATTTTGCTTGGCACTGCAGAGCACGATATCCACCGTACGCAAACCTTGCTCCTTAGCCTGCTTCTGTACCCAGTTACGAACCTTGTTCCAGTTGGTTACCTTGGGAAGCAGGTCCGTTTTGTTAACAGCCAGCAGAACCGGGTTGTTCCCTACAAAACGCTGCAGACCGGAAATGATGCTGCCGTCAAAGTCAAACAGATCAACGATATGGATGACAAGTGCATCCTTATCCCCGATTTTGCTAAGAAGAGCCAGGAACTCGTCCTGATCCACCGTGACGGATGATGACTCATTGTAGTTTTTGATCCGGAAACAACGCTGACATATGACCGGTTCACGATCCAACGCTTTCTCCGGAATGAATCCCGGTTTGTCCGGATTTTCCGTTTGCAGATGCACTCCGCATCCACTGCATCTTACGGCAGGATTGCCGTTATGCGTTTCTGTCATTTCTTCTTTTCCTCCTCGAGCCATAAGCCTTTCTTGCGCAAACTGGTTAGAGCAATCCGTTCCACGCGACGATTGAAGCGGGTCATAAAACCTTCATCACCGATGGAAATGGGCAGTACCAAGACCGTATAAAGTCCCAGTCGGTTGCCTCCATATACATCCGTAAGCATCTGGTCACCTACAACAATCGTTTTTTCTGGAGTAAGCTCCATCATCTTCATTGCTCTACGAAACGGTGCATTCGATGGTTTGCGTGCACTATGCACAAACTGGATATCCAGCGGAGTCGCAAACAAAGATACACGGTTCAAATTGTTATTGGACACGATTATCAGCTTGAAACCCGCCTCTTTCACACGCGCAAACCATTCAATCAGTTCCGGTGTGGCATCAGGAGCTTTGGCACCGACAAGCGTATTATCCAGATCAGTTATAATTCCACGGTAGCCTTGAGCGTACAGCTCTTCCAGATTTATGTCAAAAACCGTGTCTACTCGCAGCTTGGGCATTAACATTTTAAACAAAGAAGTCACCTCAGTTTCATACGACACACTATATCACAAATCCGTCTTTCCTGAAAATGCATACAGTGCCTGATGGTATGGGAAAAAGGAAAAACGGGACGGGCATCCTCTATGCCCGTTCCGCTTTGAGTTCCTTGCGCAGCTTCGAGGCTGTCTCATAGACTGCCTTCCAATCGTCCGAAGTAACGGAAGCCGGGCTGTAACGCGTGCGTTCAAACATCGCCAGCAGTTCTTGCAGCGTTGCTGCCGCAGCCGGTTTGGCCTGACTCCATCGGTTGACAGACTCGCGCAGGGTCTCGTCTCCGCTTCGGGTTAATCCTTTTCGTTTCACATAGCGAATCCAGCGTTCCGTCTCTGCAACAACTTTCTGCTCGGGGGTAATTGGCCCGCCGGTGCGCAGACGAAGAAGCCAGAAGCGGAGTGAGAAGCGGTTCCGCCAGAACATATAAGCAACCCATAGGGCAAGTACAGCCACCGCAGCCCAGATGACAAACGCGGGAATGCCGGATGTCTCTTGTTCAGGTGCAGGTACTTGCTCTTCTTCTACAACCTGTTCTTCTTCGGGTTGTTCTTCAGGCTCGTCTACCGGCTGTACATCAGGCTGTTCCGTTAACAGAGGCATATCGAACCCGGGTGTCGCTTCAACCGGAATCCATCCATATTCGCCAAAGTACACCTCCGCCCAGGAATGAGCATCTGCATTGGTCACGGTATACGTCGTCTCAATTTCAGAACCAGGCTGGCGTGGCGCCTGCATGTCGGAATTAAGAGACATTTGCCCAGGGGCATATCCTTTTACCCAGCGGGCGGGAATACCTTCCGAACGTGCCATCATGACGAGTGCCGTAGAGAAATAATCACAGTACCCCTCACGGATGTCAAACAAAAATCCTTCAACAAAGTCATTGCTTACTTTTCGGGATAAATCGGGATTGTTGGTGTAATTAAAGTTTTGTTGTAAGTAGTCTTGCAGTAATGCCACTTTTTCATACGGGGTATTTGCCGCAGCCGTTATTTCGGCTGCAAGCTCTGTCACCCGGTCCGGGAAGCGGGAAGGCATTTGCAGGTACATGTCATCTGCAGGATTGCTTCCATATAGATCATCAAACGTCTTGGTACGGAGCTCATCTTCCACGATGACTGGTGCTTCGGATACAACCGTATACGTTTTAGGGAATTGCGGCTGCTGCCGATCTGTGACGATGTGCAGCTCTGCCTGATTCGCATTCCACAGCATCCGGCCTGATTCGTTCTCACCATTGACCGAACTCACTTCGGTTATGGAATAAGCACCAAAGAGGATTGGATACACACTATCGTTCAGCATGGTTACCTTTTGCGTAACTTGCTTGGTATTTACGTTGCCCGCATCCTCATTCTCAAGAGCTTGTCCAATTTCTACATCTTCCGAGGACACCCGTCTGCGGTCATCCCACCCTGTACCGGTGTACTCCTCCCGGGTTTCACCCCGCCAGTAGCTCCGTTCATTGGTCGTTACCGACATGACTGGTGTGTAGTCAAAATTGAATCCACCGCCCAGTTGGTTATCTTCACGGCTGTATCCGGACTCTGTGGAACTTGGAATATCCAGCGTCCCGTTGCCGGTCTGGCTGGTAGAGCTTCCGGTATAGTTACGCCATGCCGTATAAGGATCTGTCAGTGTAGGCGGTACTTCGGGCATGTTAACACTCGCTACAATAATCAGGGAAAAGATAATCGCGATGTTGGCGAGTATTTTGTACGGATAACGGAGCAATCGTTTCCAGCCCTGTGGGTAGTTCAATTGGAAATTGCGGAAGTGCTGGCAAACGAGCCACCCCATCCCGGCAAACATGACCCAGGCTACTTCAATCCAGAGTGGAATCTGGGTGAAGGAATCCAGGATACCCATCGAAACGATGTTCACACCCAGAAAAACAAGAATACGGCGTGTTGTCGTCACCAGACGAAGAGCCGCTTCGAGCATGACCCATGCGCATAGGGAGAACCAGATGTACGGGGTCAAATGCAGCAGAAATTGCTCCGTGCGATCGCTCAGTGTACCGTAAGGAATGTAGACAGAGTAATCAATGAGCGTTTTATGCAAAATATAAATAAGAACAATGGCCTTGATGATGTTACGATATATTGTTTTGAAAGGTAAAATAATCTCCAGTACACTGACCGCAGCCAGCGTCCATAATACCAATGATGTCGTTTCGGTGTACCAGGATTCCTGTGTAAACGAAATCCACTGCATCCCAATCAGGAAAATCCAGAGCAGGGACGCTGCATGGTACCAGGATCTTTTCCCCATCGACTGTTCTCGACTAATTGTACTCATACAGAACCTCCCCCCATAACCGTTGGAAGTTCCTGCAGATGGGAAACAACAAAGGATCTCGTGCCTCTTCCTCGCAGCATGGCGGCCCATTCGGCACTCTGACGTGACTCCTTGGTATCAAGGATAATATGGCACGGAGTCATCCCGCGAGTATCAGCCCACCGCAGCAATTCCAGTACTTTTTCATCCTTCTGGGGTGATATGACTACAAAATAAGCGCCCTGCGGCAGCTGCCGAGCAAGCTTCTCAATCCCGGGCAGCAGCCTCTTATCCTGACCATTGTGCTGAACATCCACCAGGTGATGCATCATCTTCTGCCGTTCAAGCAGGCTTTCGCTTGGAGGGAGCAGCTTCGTTTGGTCAGATAGCGTCATCAGTCCCATACCCATCCGTTCTCTCGTACCATACTCCAATAGCGATGCCGCAGTGGAAACCGCCAGCTCAAATGTTTCTCCCTGCTCGTAACTGCCCGCCAGCGCGTCAAGTACCAAAATGGTTTTGGGTATCGACTCATGTTCAAACTCCTTGGATTTCCATGTTCCTGTCTTGGCTGTAGCATTCCAGTGAATGCGGGACAGCCTGTCGCCATACACGTAATCACGAACACCGTTAATTTGAGTGGTTTCCCTACGGGAACGCGTCTGCGCGGTCTGTGGACCAGACAGTCGTGATTTACGATCGTACAGCTGCCAGTACGGTATGAATACCGTACGAGGCAGCACCCTAAACTCGCCTTTGGCCTTGAATGTACCACGGTGCTCAATCAGGCCAAAGATATCCTCGCTTGCACATTCCGTTTCGGAAAACGCATATTTGCCACGCTCCAGCGGCGGAGTCTGGAAAGACAGCTCTCCATTTCCCCGCATGTTTGGAATCAGGCTCTCCCTGAAGGACCAGGATTCCCCGTTATGACGATGCAGCATTTCACGGACAACCACATAAGGCAGCGGCAAAAATCCGGGAATGGTCAGCCTGAGCTTCACCTGAACCTGGTCACCGGCATGCAGCAGCTCTTCATGGTCCTGACCCGATGATAGCATTCGTACACCGCGTGCACGTCTTACTCCACTGAATCCGGCAATGGCAAGATACAGACAAAGGAGGGTTACCATCGAAAGCAGCATGATGGATGTTTTCCCGCCCTGGAATAATACATAGGCCAAGCAGCAAATCCACACCGCAGCGATACTCCATACGCGAGGGTGGCGCATTCCTCTTCTGACATTACTCAAAAGCGGCTTCATAAATTATTGCCCCATGGAGACGGGCACACGAACCTGCTGAAGTACAGAATTCAGTACGGCTTCAGAGCTCATGCTGTCCAGTCTCGCTTCAGGACGCAGTACAATCCGATGGGAAAGGACATATGGTGCCATCGTTTTTACGTCATCCGGGAGCACATAATCACGTTCCTGCAGGAAGGCAAACGCCTTCACTGCCATCATAAATGAAATCGCTGCACGCGGGCTGGCCCCCAGCAGCACGGAAGGATGCGAACGTGTATTGCGAACGACATCAAGCAGATAGTCCATGACCGGATCACCGATAAAGACCTCCTTGATCTCCTGCTGAATCGCCGATATCTGGTCCATGTGAGTTACGGACTCCAGCCGGTCCACGGGCTGTCCTGACTGATGCTGCTTCAGCAATGTTCTCTCGATATCCTTGTCGGGATAACCCAGACTTATTTTCAGCATAAACCGGTCGAGCTGCGCTTCCGGCAGTGTATACGTTCCCTCAAAATCGATTGGATTCTGTGTAGCACAGAGCATGAACGGGTGCGGCAGATCATAGGTATCGCCATCTACCGTTACACTGCGTTCTTCCATGACTTCCAACAGAGCTGACTGGGTCTTCGTTGTTGCCCTGTTGATCTCATCCGCCAGAAGTATGTTGGTCATGACCGGACCCGGACGGAAATAAAAGCGCTCGTCACGCGGGTGGAATACAGATACACCTGTAATATCACTTGGCAAAATATCTGGATTACATTGAATGCGGCGGTATTCTCCGCGCATGGATTTCGATAATGCTTTGATCAACTGTGTCTTGCCTGTTCCGGGTACGTCTTCGATCAGAACGTGTCCGCCTGCAAGCAAAGCTGTGAGCAAAAGTTGAATTTCAAAGGATTTCCCCATTATGCAAGATTCTAGATTAGAACGAACTGCTGAAATGATTTGGATCGACTCTTTGCGCACAGGCATGTGGTCTAACCTCCTAAAAAAGCATACAGATTTCCTTTTATTGTACATGAACAACGGGCGCGAGTACACTCGAAGAGAATCACAATTTGTTTCCAGCCGTCAGATTGGCCGCCATTCCCGCATGATTGCGACAAAAAGCCCCGGATGTTAAACATCCGGAGCCTCATAGGGTATACATATATGGCTAAAAGCAATTGACTGCGCCTTGTCAGCCTTTCGGCCGAACCACCAGCGCGGCGAGAAAGGAGAAGATAATCGCCGCTGATATCCCTGCAGCCGTCAAGTCGAATATCCCGGTAATAACCCCGATCCATCCTACCTTTTCAAGCTCTGTCAATGCCCCGTGCACGAGTGAATTGCCAAAACTCGTAATGGGGATGGATGCTCCAGCTCCTGCAAATTTAACCAGTGGATCATACCATCCGAGCGCATCTGCAACCGCGCCTGCCACAACAAGCGTACTCATGGTGTGAGCAGGCGTCAGCTTGACGCCATCCATCAGCAGCTGACCCACCACACAGATCAGTCCACCAACAATAAATGCCCATAAAAATTGCATCGTTTACCCCTCCTTTTCAATGGCTACGGCGTGTGCAATACACGGGATGCTCTCGCCCTGCTGGTAGGAAATCGGTGACAGCAGTGCACCCGTGGCCACAACCAGTACCCGTTTGAGATCGCCTTTTTGCATCCGGTTCAATATATGTCCATACGTTACAGTCGCTGAGCAGCCGCAGCCGCTGCCGCCTGCTACAACGAATGGCTGCTTCTCCCGATCATAAATCATGAGTCCACAGTCATTAAACGTCGTTTGTTCCATGGGGATGCCTTCCTTTTGCAACAGTTCTTTCGTGATGGGGAGTCCAACGGAAGCCAAATCGCCAGTGACGATCAGATCATAATATCCTGGTTCAAGCCCTGTATCCCGGAAATGAGACACGATGGTATCTGCCGCTGCTGGTGCCATGGCTGCCCCCATGTTAAACGGATCCTTGATTCCAAGATCCATAACCCGTCCAATCGTTGCCCGCGTGACAACAGGGCCTTCCCCTGAGCGGGAGACTACGCCGCAACCGGATCCGGTCACGGTGTACTGTGCATAAGGAGGTTTCTGGGATCCATACTCGGTCGGGTAGCGGAACTGCTTCTCCACTGTGCAGTTATGGCTGACCGTACCAGCGAGGACATAGTCACCTCCACCTGAATCGACAATCAGGGATGCTAATGCAAGGCTCTCCATGGAGGTCGAACAAGCCCCAAATACACCGAGGTAAGGAGCTCCCAGTTTCCGAGCCGAAAAAGAACTGCTGATGATCTGGTTGAGGAGATCGCCACCAATGAAAAACTGCAGCTCTTCCTTTGTGATGTTTGCATTGATGAGTGCCAGCTGTGTAGCTTGTTCAAGCAGCTTGCGCTCCCCTTTTTCCCATGTTTTCTCACCAATCTCCAGATTGTCATAGACGTAATCGAAATCGGCGGACAGTGGTCCAGCTCCCTCCTCTGGCCCAACAACCGCAGCCCTGCCGATAATTCGAGGGCGATTCTCAAACTGCCAGGTTTGGCGACCGACAAGCTTCATAGATGCCCACCTCCTAAGCCAAGGAAGGCGTAAATGATACCTATAATAAAGGCTGCCACGACGCCGAATACGATAACCGAGCCGGCTAGCTTAAACATATTGGCTCCAACGCCAAGGACAAGTCCCTCCGCACGGTGCTCCAATGCTGCTGAACACATCGAGTTGGCAAAGCCGGTAACCGGGACCGCTGTTCCTGCTCCGGCCCATTGGGCGATTTTATCGTAGACCCCAAGGCAGGTGAGGATAACCGAGATCAGGATCATGACCGCAACCGTAGGGCTGGCCGCTTCCTTGGAAGTCATATCGAAGCCTGCCTTGAATGCTTCCTGGATAGCCTGTCCAATGATGCAAATGAATCCCCCGACAAAGAAAGCCTTAATGCAGTTCGCAAGGATCGGACGAGCGGGCTCATGCTTTTTGGCTACTTTCTTGTAATCCTGTTCGCTGATGGACAGGGATGATGATTTTTTTCCGTTACCGGATCCTTTGGTTTGAGCTGGCAAGATTCAGAACCTCCTTAGAAATTGAATGGGTCGCACAGCTTGTCGCTGTATCTCGTGTGGAATCCTATGTTCATTGTTTGTTAATCGTGGGAAGGTTATGTATCCGGCGAATTGCATCAATTGTTTCCAGTTGGGAGGAAGAGCAGCTTGGCATCCTAAAATCCAATACGCCGGATCAGAGAGAAGTTGAGCTAATCGTACAACAGTCAGGTGTGAAGCATTTCCCTATAAATAAAGAAGTACAATGACGAGCAAAATAAAAAGGACGATAAAAAGGATATCTTCATAACCTTCATGAGGTGGCTTCATCTGGTGTCCCAACTCCTTCCTGCCGTCAAGCAAAACGAGTAAAAAATCCCTGTTTATGGGAATGCAAGAGCGTCTCAAGTCATGCATATTCAATCATGCTGTGAAAAGCGTGAGGGGAAAGCCCAATTTAAAAGACAACTTCCCGTTCATTGTATTAACGTTCCCTCAGATACGTGACACAGACATGGACAATTAGGTGCGCAAGGTTCATACTATAATGTGACCAGTGGTTAATAATGTCCTTTATGAATGGAGGACAACAGTCCGCAGCCGTTCTGTCGAGACTGTCATACATACAAGCAGAGGAGTTGTCGACACATGAATGAAAAAACAATGGAGATGTTTCGTACGTTAACGGAATTCCCTTCCGCTTCCGGATTCGAACGCGAGCTCCGAGGATGGATGAAGGAGCAGCTCTCCCAATATACAGAGGAATTCGTTCAGGATCGTCTTGGAAGTCTTTTTGGCGTACTACGCGGTGAAGAATCAGGCCCCAAAGTTATGGTGGCCGGACACTTTGATGAAGTGGGCTTCATGACTACAGGCATTACGGAAACAGGCATGGTTAAATTCCGACCGCTGGGTGGATGGTGGAGCCAGGCAGTTCTGTCCCAGCGCCTTCAGATCATTACTCCAGATCGTCGTATTACGGGCGTTGTAGGTTCTACGCCTACTCACTTGCTGGATGAGTCCCAACGGAGCAAACCGGTTGATCTGAACCACATGTACCTGGATATCGGTGCAGATAACCGTGCGGAAGCCGAATCTTGGGGGATTCACCCAGGCATGCAAATCGTGCCAATCTGTGAATTCACACCCATGGCTAACCCGAAAAAAATCATGGCAAAAGCCTGGGATAACCGCTACGGAGTCGGACTTGCCCTTGAGCTCGTTGAGGCACTCCACCAAGAGAAGCTTCCAAACACGCTGTATTGCGGTGCAACAGTTCAAGAGGAATTGGGTCTTCGCGGTGCGCGTACAGCTGCCAATCTGATTGAACCAGACATCTTCTTCGCACTGGACTGCAGTGCAGCCAATGACATGACAGGTGACAAACAATCCTTTGGACATATTGGACAAGGGGCTCTGCTTCGAATTTTCGATCCAAGCATGTTCACTCACCGCGGCATGGTGGAATATGTGCAGGATACAGCTTCTTCGAACCAGATCAAGATGCAATACTTTATCTCACCTGGTGGCACGGATGCTGGACAAGTTCACTTGAGCGGTATTGGTGTACCTTCAACGGTCATTGGGATCTGTGCCCGTTACATCCATACTTCATCTTCCATCATTCACACCGATGACTATGATGCTGCCAAGGCACTGCTTGTTAAATTGGTGAAGGGTTTGGATCGTACAACCATGAACACCATTATTGAAAATGCGTAAATGCTGGAGCGAGTGACAGGATTGAAAAACTCTGCTTGACCTCCCTCCAGATAAAGAGGCATTCCGACTTTGGTTGGAGTGTCTCTTTTTTTTGCGTAAAAATAGATTAATAGTTCGAACATTACAGGAAATAACACATAAGATACAACAACGAAAGAGAACAAAACACCAAGCAGTGGGGGAACTGTTATGGCAGTGAGAAGGAATGGAAAATCGAATAAAGGCTCCAAAAAAACAAATGCTGCAAACTCCCTTCTCAATGGCAATCTTAAAGGTAGAAACCTGGAACTCATCGTTGCAGCATTGCTTGTTAGCGGTAAATTAAGAGTTGATGCGGTCACCTTGTTTCGTGAGGCCACTCTGGTCGTAGAGCTGGTTGGACAGTATAAAACACTAACAAACATTAATCCTTCGAATGCCGATAAACTGGTCCAATTTCTTGACGAGATGGGCGACGTGACTCTGGATGATGTGATGCGAGCTTTCCAAAAAAGAATGAATTCCTAAATGAATGGAATGAAATGAGGCTGGGATGATGTCTGACTTTGACTTTGATGGAACTGGATTTGCAGAGCTATTAATTGTAGTTATCCTTGTTGTGTTATTTGTATTTGGCTCTTCGGATATTGATACACTTACCGGCTCACCTACATCTACCTGATTATGTATTCACCCGCAGACCATTTTATAAAAGTGATTCCATATAACATACCGCAATCAATCCATTATAAAACTAAGAATCGAATAGAAACGCCAGTCCTTATTCCGGACTGGCGTTTTTGAAATTCATGTTGCTGTTCAGCACGTTAGCATGGTCTGATTCAAACTACGATGCCAATTGCTCAAAGTTACAGGAATAACGGCGAAAATGCGATCCATGCCAAAATAAGCGTAAGCACAATACATACATTCTCAACCACGGCTCCATGTTTGGTCCCCGTGCTCATCAAATTCACCCTGATCCTCCACTTGAGTGGCGGAAGCGGACGAATGCCGCGATTCGTCAATGAGTCTGCAAGCAGATGCATGGCATAGGCTACTCCTCCGGCAACCCAAATCTCCGGTCCCTGCTCATGCGTTGTGCTGTACAGCAGTCCTCCCCAAACTGCAGTTCCATAGACCGTATGGGTTAGACCTCTGTGGGTCAGCGTAGTACATAACATGAGCAGACTCCCTGCAATCAGGTTCCATGGTGCAAGGGCGTGACCATAGAATACAAGACCCAGTCCGATGGCAAACATCAACACTTTGCGGAGCGAACGCGATGGCAGGAAAGATACCAGCCCGACCAAAATGGCCAGCAGCAGATTCCAAGGCTTCGCCTGCACGTAAAAATACACAAATACGGCTGTAGGCAGCAAAATGGTTTGCAGCAGCCTGATCAAACTATTGGGCAGCGCCTTGGATACCAACAAGGAATTCGGCTCATCAATGTCCGGCAGCAGCGAGCCAATGAGCGCAACCGTAACAGCCGGTGCCGTGACTTGCTCACCCATCAGCTGCAGTACTGAAAGTGAAACGCCTGTTCCGATAATCAGGTGGGATCTTCCCATCATGATGCGAAAACTTCCTTTCGAAGAAATAGGGAACATCATATCCCATTCTCGATGTTACAACGAAAATAAAAAGAGAACAATAGTTCGTATTTCTTATTTTAGATAAGAGCCCCGACCTCATTACCTCCATTCTTCATGCTCATCTAAAAAAACAGTTTCCATGACCGGGCTCACACTTTTTAATTTGTGCTACTTATCTCTTTCTTAGTGAAATAAATCACATTAAGTGTTAGCAAATCACGGTATGATTCAAATATAAACCACTAAAAATGTTGATATTGTCCAGTGTTAAACCAAGGAGGCTTACACACATGAACGGAAACAGAGAAAAACTCGTCGTGATCGGTAACGGTATGGCCGGCATTAGTACAGTTGAACAAATTTTGAAATTAACTTCACGCTATGACATTACGGTCTTCGGCACGGAGCCCTATCCCAACTATAACCGAATCATGTTGTCCTATGTTCTGGAGGGCAGCAAAACCATTGATGATATCGTGCTGAATGATCTGCACTGGTATGAAGACAATGGCATTACGCTTCATACCGGGACAACCGTGTCCCGTATCGATGCAGATACCAGGGAAGTCGTTACAAGCGAAGGCACACGGGTGCCCTACGACAAAGTCATTATCGCTACAGGTTCCAGCTCCTTTATCCTGCCTGTTCCGGGTCATGATAAAGAAGGCGTTGTTGGATTTCGGGATATTGCCGATTGCAATATGATGCTGGAAGCAGCGAAGCAATATAAAAAAGCGGCTGTTATCGGGGGAGGTCTTCTCGGACTGGAAGCAGCCAAAGGTCTGGTACAGCTCGGCATGGACGTCACCGTAGTTCATCTTATGCAAGACTTGATGGAACGCCAGCTCGATCCACAAGCTTCAGCCATGCTAAAAGCGGAACTGGAGCGTCAGGGCATTCGTTTCAAGATGGGCGCACAGACAGCTGAATTGATCGGCGGGGAACGTGTGGAAGGCCTCCGATTTGCCGATGATACCGTGCTGGATGCAGACTTTGTCGTTATGGCTGTAGGCATTAAACCGAACACGATTGTAGCCCGCGAAAGCGGCATGGAAGTTAACCGGGGGATCATCGTGGATGACTACATGCAGACCTCACTCGAAGGCGTATATTCCGTCGGGGAATGTACCGAACACCGGGGAGTATGCTACGGCCTCGTTGCCCCATTATTCGAACAAGGCATGATTCTCGCCAAGCATATCTGCGGCGTGGAAACTGCTCCGTATGAAGGCTCTGTCGTATCTACCAAATTAAAAATTTCAGGTGTGGACGTCTTCTCCACTGGTGAATTTCTCGATAGTCCGGACCATACGGTGATCAGCCATAAAGATGACTGGAAACGGACCTACAAAAAAATTCTGCTGCGGGACAACATCATGGTCGGTGCCGTGCTCTTTGGAGATGTGACGGATTCTGCCGAATTGCAGAAGTTAATCAAACAGAAAACCGAAATGACGGATGAGCTGTATGCCTCCCTGATGGGTACGGGCTGTGGGGGTCACAAAAAAGCCGCTTCTGTTGAAACGATGGCTGAGGACGAAATCGTATGTGGATGTAATGGTGTAACCAAAGGAACCATTGTTGATGCCATCACGAATCAAGGTCTGAGCAGCGTGGATGAGATCAAAGCCTGCACAGGCGCAACCCGTTCATGCGGCGGATGTAAACCGGTAGTAGAGCAAATTTTACAATACGTACTGGGAGACAGCTTCACAAGCGGCGCCAAACAGGGCATTTGTGGATGCACCTCGCTCAGCCGGGATGAAATTGTAGCCGAGATCAAGCAAAAAGGATTGCAGACGACCAAAGAAGTGATGAATGTCCTAGGCTGGAGCCAGCCTGAAGGCTGTTCCAAATGCCGTCCGGCAATTAACTACTACCTCGGCATGATTGCACCGGATACGCATGAAGACGAGAAGGAATCTCGGTTTGTCAATGAACGTATGAACGCCAATATTCAGAAAGACGGCACGTATACGGTAGTACCACGCATGTACGGCGGCGTTACCACACCGGAAGAATTGAAACGTATTGCGGACATTTCGGTCAAATACGACGTAAAAGCGGTCAAGGTTACCGGCGGACAGCGTCTTGATCTGATCGGGGTCAAAAAAGAGGATCTGCCGCAGGTATGGGCGGAGCTGGATATGCCTTCCGGTTATGCCTATGCCAAATCGCTGCGTACGGTCAAAACCTGTGTTGGTTCCCAGTTCTGCCGTTTCGGTACCCAGGATTCCATGGCGATGGGTGCCCTGCTTGAACGCAAATTCGAGCGTCTTGATCTGCCTGCCAAATTCAAAATGGCGGTCAATGGCTGCCCGCGGAACTGCGCGGAATCATGTACAAAAGATATCGGGATTGTTGGTAACGATGGAGGTTGGGAGTTGTTTATTGGCGGTAACGGGGGGATCAAAGCCAGACTTGCTGACTCCTTATGCAAAGTGAAAACAGATGCAGAACTCATCGAACTCTGCGGTGCAATTATTCAATACTACCGGGAAACAGGCAACTATCTGGAGCGTACCTCGGAATGGGTCGAACGGATGGGACTTGAGCAGATTCGTTCGGTTGTGGTGGATAATCTGGAGGAACGCAAAGCACTGATGGAACGCATCGAATTTGCCCTAAACCATGTGGAAGATCCATGGAAAAAAGTACTGCGTAACGAAGAAGGCCAGACCAAACTATTCCAGGGAATTGAAGTTTCTGCTCGCCCTTAAGCTTAAATCCTTAAAATAGTAACGTTCTTTACTGGATCAATATGATATTCAATTTGCAGGGTGAACCTGCCATAGAAAAGGAGCAGTCCAAATGACAACCAAACAATCGGGCACCTATTTTCCGGCTGGAGAGATTGAAGAATTTCTCCCCCGGATCGGGAGAGTGGTAGAAATTGAAGGCCGACAGCTGGCTGTCTTCCGCGCCTCCGACGGTACCGTATTTGCGGCCGATAACCATAATCCCCACCCCAAGGGTGGTCCGCTCGCCGAAGGCATCGTATCCGGACATTATCTCTATGATCCGCTGTATGATTGGAAAATCGACTTAAGTACGGGTCAAGTGCAGGCACCAGATCAGGGCCAGGTTCAGATGTTTCCGGTGAAACTCGAGAACGGGCAGGTCTGGATTGCTGTATAGCTAGCTCCATGAGCCGGAACGAGATAGATCCACAATAATGGAGGAAACCAAGATGTTTACACCAGGTGTTGAAGGAATTATTGAAGCTGCCGTTAAAAAGCGGGATCAGATGAATGCCAGCTTGCCGCGTTACATGGTGGCTGCCTTAATGGCAGGAGCTTACGTAGGGCTTGGAATTATTCTGATCTTTAGTATCGGTGCACCGCTGCTTGCAGCCAAGTCACCCTTGCAAATGATGCTGATGGGTATGTCCTTCGGGCTCGCCCTCACGCTCGTCATTTTTGCAGGCTCGGAATTGTTCACAGGCAACAACATGTTTTTTACCATGAGCACGCTGGCGGGCCGGACCACGGTTCGGGAAACCTTGAAAAACTGGGGACTTGTTTTCCTCGGCAATCTGATCGGAGCCATTCTGCTCAGTCTGCTTATTGTAGGCAGTGGCTTGTTTAAAACAGCTACACCGGAGCACCTACTATTTGCCGTATCGGCCAAAAAGATGGCTGCACCCGTTACCGAATTGTTCTTCCGCGGTATTCTCTGTAACTGGCTCGTCTGTCTGGCCATCTGGATGGCGGCCCGTTCCAAAGAGGATATTGCCAAACTGGTACTAATTTGGTGGTGTCTGTACGCGTTTATCGCCAGCGGATATGAGCACAGTGTCGCCAACATGACACTCTTATCCCTGTCCTGGCTGCTGCCCAACCATCCCGATACGATCACGCTGGCAGGTTGGCTGCACAATATGATTCCCGTCACGCTGGGCAATATTATTGGTGGTGCATTGTTTGTCGGTATGGCGTATTGGTTTGTTTCCCCGGTTCGGAAGAAAGCCTGATCGGACATCGTACACATTTCATTCGTCGTGAATCATTAAAAATCTAAAAAAGCCACCATGAGTCAGCTGAATAAAAGTTCAGTCGACATGGTGGTTTTTTGGTTTTGTCCGTGGATATCCCTCCCTTTTGTCTCTTTATCCCTATGCTTATGTCCTTTCCCTTTCAAGGTTTATTTTTACCTTTCTCGCATACATCGTTAATCCGTGGTTAACATAATTAAAGTATAGTCGGATCATACTCAACCAACAAAGGATGATAGCTTAGATGGGAATTCATACGTACTTTAGGTCACTGAACGATCTTGAACGCATTATTCGGACGCCTGGCAAGTTCAAGTTTGAAGAACACTGTGTGTCTGCCCATTCCTGGAAAGTAGTACAGTATGCCAAGACACTGGCCGATATTGAAGAACAGCACGGAGTAAGCATCGATTGGAAAAAGTTATACGAAATCACCAGCAGCCATGATTATGGCGAAATCTTCATCGGTGATATTAAGACACCCGTCAAACATTACTCGTTGGAACTGCGTTCCATGCTGCTCCATGTGGAAGAAGCCATGGTTGAGCATTTTATCAACGAAAATATCCCTGAGGAATTTAAGGACATTTTCCGCAGGCAGCTGCGAGAAGGCAAAGACGATTCCGTAGAAGGCCTGATTCTTGAAGTGGCGGATAAAATGGACCAGGTCTATGAAGCCTTTGCAGAACTGCAGCGTGGCAATACGGAGAAGGAATTTATCGTCATGTATCGCTACGCATTGATCAAAATCAAAAATATCGACCTTCACTGTGTACGTTATTTCTTAGATAACATTCTGCCTGACATGATTGAAGAAGGCATTCGCTCCCCCTTCGATATCCGCAAAATCACCGAAGAAGCTCTGTCCCAATAATCAGCGCTGGCCATCTTGGTTCACCTGATCCGGGGACATGGCTTCTTTTCATTATGGATGGTGATCTGGAACTTGGATTTGACAACCTAACAATTTGTAACTATTATAGTTACAACGGTGGTGATCATCCATGAAACAAATCAGCAGCCGCTTTTCCATTGCGGTTCACACCCTGTCCTTGATCGCTGTTGCACCCCATGAGTGCACTGGGGATTTTATTGCTTCCAGCGTAAATACAAATCCCGTGATTATCCGGCGGATCATGTCCAAGCTGAAACAGGCCCGTTTGATCGAGGTCAGACCTGGTGTCGGCGGTGCTTCCTTATTAAAGGACCCGGCAGACATCACCCTTCTGGATGTATACCGGGCACTCGAAGTGGTCCAGGAAGGGGAGCTATTCAACTTTCACAAACATCCGAATCCGGATTGTCCCGTGGGCAGTATGATCGAACGTACCTTGCGTGCCGAGCTCATTGAGGCTCAGACAGCGATGGAACAGCGCTTGAACCGCGTAACCATACAGCAGATGATGGATCAGGTTCATGTGTCTGAATAAAAGAAGCTCATAGCGAGCTTTTTTTAACCCTTCGGTTGTAATCACATCTGTTATAACGGACTTGATTACATCCAAACTTTTTTTAAAATACTTAAACCATTGGAGGAATATCTCATGAAAATTTTGGTTACTGGCGCAACAGGTCATTTGGGTTCACTGGTCGTAGAAGCTTTATTAAAAACGGTATCCGCCGGGGATCTGGCTGTAAGTGTACGAAACCCGGAGAAAGCGGAAGCACTGCGTGCTCAAGGCGTCGACGTTCGTCATGGTGATTTCGATCAACCGGGTACACTTGCCAAAGCTTTTGCTGGTGTAGATCGCCTGCTGCTCATCTCCACAGATGGCGACAATGAGACACGTATCCGCCAACATCAAGCTGCAGTTCATGCTGCCAAGAGTGCAGGTGTTGGATTTATCGCGTATACCAGCGTGGTAAATGCCGAGAATAACACCCTTTCCCTGGCTGAAGTGCACCGTGCCACAGAACAGGCGATCCGCGAATCCGACATTCCCTATTCCTTCCTGCGTAACAACTGGTATCTGGAAAATGAAGCAGGCAGCGTACAAGCTGCTACCCAAGGTGCCCCATGGGTTCATGCAACCAACGACAGTCAAGTAGGCTGGGCTACGCGCAGCGATTATGCACAGGCCGCTGCAGCAGTCCTTACAGGTGAGGGACATGAGAATTCGGTATATGAATTGTCTGGTAAACTCCGCACGCAAGCTGAACTTGCAGCTATCGTTGGCGAAGTGCTCGGACAGGACATCAATGTGCAAAACGTGGGCGATGCCGCTTATGCCGACATCATGAAAGGTGCAGGTCTGCCTGACTTTGTGGTCTCCATGCTGGTTGATATGCAGAGTGCCATCCGTGAAGGCGCACTGGCTGTAGAGAGCGACACATTGGAGAAGCTGCTTGGCCGTCCGGCTCAACCACTGAGCGAAGGTGTTAAAGCGATTTTGGGCAAGTAAAACGTTCTTCAAATAAATATCCGCTATTAGAACGAAATTCTATTAGCTGGGTATCCAAAAGGGACACACCAACAAATGTTGATGTGCCCCTTTTTCTTTAACATGCTCTCATATTGAATCAATCATTGAATACATAACAGAATAACAAAATGATGATAATCTATTTCACTCGCGGGCAATATTCTTGTCAGCGGTCGATATAGCGTGCAGGTATGTGATCAGCGAGCCAGATATTTTCGTTACCATGATAAAAGAGGATCCCATCATTGGCTGCCTGCGCGGCATTAATTTTCAGGATTACAGGCTGATCATCACGTCTGCGTCCTACCTGTTCGGCCGTATTCATATCTGCCGACAAGTGCACATACTGCCGCTGTCGCGGCTGCAATCCCTGCTCCATAATCGAAGGCACCGCGCGAACCGGTGTACCATGATACAGCGTTGCCGGTGGGTCCGCAGGGGTTTTGGATATCTTCTGCGGAGTGGAATGACCATATAATGCCCGGATGCGACCGGAACGGATTTCATGTCGCTTTTTCTCCGATGTCTCAATCATCTGCTCCAGATCCGCTTCCGTTACTTCTTTCCACTGCGGACTTTCATGCAGTGCCACGAGCAACTGCGAGATCTCCACCCAGCCCTCTTCATCCAGCTCCAGCTCATATTCCCAGGGGGCATGCCGCAGTGCATAAGAGAGCTCTTTGCTTAGTTTCATCAAATCCATCCCGATCATCTCCCGAATCTAGTAACTCTCTTCTATCTCTCCGGTTGTACCGCAGTCAAAATCTCCTGAATATTGCGAGCCAGTCCTTCATCGTCTTCCTGGTTAAATTGACGGTGGCCGTCAATCCCACGATGAATAATCGTGTTCATTACTGGATGCGCCTCCCGGTCCGAGGCTACCCGGATCAGATCGTCGGCAAAGTCCACTGCCTGCTGCTCACTGTAGTTAAATGGCTTGATCAACATACGAATGCTCAGTGCGTGAGCCTGGGACTCTCCTAGTTGATCCCGATGAGTGATGCCGTATACAGCTCCAAAACCGAATGCAGCGATAACCTGCCGCTCCAGCTCTGTTGTCTGCCCCAAGGGCGTGCCGATCAATTCGCAAATCCGGTCCACCATCTGCTCCAGCTCGGAGGCAGCCGCTGCCAGAATGACGTCGTTAATATCTTCTGCGTTAATAAAATCAGTCATATTGTAGTTCTCCATTTCTCAGCCTTATTTGAGCCAACTCTCTCAGACTTTCTGACCACATTGTATCGGAGGTATAGTGCTCGTTTCAAATCATTAAAGTATAATCTGTCTTCTAATCTAGCGTTCAAACTTAAAATAGCTGCATTACCTCGTCTTTGTTGGTCTTGCGATTGGTTCAGCTTCCATATCTCCATTATAAATAAATATAAAAGCCAAATCTCCACGTTTCCGAGTCGGTTTGGCTTTTTGCTGTCCTAAATATACAAATTCCATATCTATAAAATCACTTTGTATCTTCTTGTATTTCACGCCGTCTCGTGCTTTTTGCCCGTTTCCAGGTCATAGACTTGAGTATGTTCATTCTCTGCGAGTGTCCATTCCAACGTGCCTGGTTTGCGTAATTTCCACATTAGCGCCTGAACCCGCAGAGATCTTCTCACCCAGGCGAGCGAAGCACAGCGTTTCTCGGAGCGGACCGTCAGTCCCCAGTGAATGACACGGGCAAGCCATGGGTTCACATAGGTATTGTGACTGCGAACAGATGGTAATTCATCCTGGAACAGCCGCTTTTTCACGTCCAATGGAGGCTGTCCGCATGTCCAATAGTGAAGAAGAGCTGACAGACTATAGATGTCTGACATCGGCCCCTGACTGGATTTTTCGGAATAGAATTCAAGTGGTGAATATCCGGAAGATGTGAAAATGGCCTGTTTATCCCCAGATTGCATCGGCCAGCGAGCAGCCGAACCGAAATCCAGCAGCTTCGGCGTTCCGTCCTCCATAATCATAATGTTGGAAGGCTTCACATCCCGGTGAAGAATGCCTTGTTTATGAATGTAATCCAGCGTATCGACCAGAGGTAGCAGTGTCCCTTGAATAAATGCAGGGTCCAGGGCATGATCATTTTCTTGCAAATACTCGTTCAGCATCATCCCACTGCAGTATTCGGTAATCAGATACCCTGTATCATTTTCTTCAAAGTGGTCTATGTACGTAATGATATGAGGATGACTCAGGCCGGACAACAATTCGCCTTCTACCAGAAAGGAAGCAAGCAGTTCCTGATACTGCCCGCCGAAACCGCGCGAAGAACAGTACACTCCCCGCTTGTCCGATTGCCGCGAAGCCAGCCTCTGCGGGAAAAATTCCTTAATGGCGATCTTTGCCCCTGTATTTTTGTCTCTTCCCGCATATACAATAGCCAGCTCGCTGCTGGCGAGTACCTGTCTTACCTGATATGTATCGTTTAGAATGACATTGCGCTGCAGTGCCATTTTGTAATTGTCTTTTCTCATAACAGACCCTCTTTTCAACCTTGTCAATCGGAAGACTTGCCTCATGTTGCATTACTCTGTTCTAATCAGCAGGCGTTTCATCGCCAACCATCTATATAAACCAATCATAGCCATTTGAAACACACTTATGTGGAAATATAAAATGAATTACGATACCCTACTCAATACTAGTATATACCTGATAGAATTACAAAATTTCAGTTGAATCTTAAACTACTTATCTCATTCTGTTATCGACAGATCGGGCGGATTATTTCAATAGACTTGAAACCTTTGATCCGCCCGTGCCTGTGCTATATTAATAGTTTTGTAGTAAAAACTTGCGAATCTCCTCGTTCATCTGAATGAGCACATCCTGTGAAGGAAAATGACCCGTGTCGTACTTGATCGCTTGTACATTCGGAATAATTTTCTGAGCTCGTTCAATGACCTTATCCCCAGGGAAAAAGACATCCTTCTCTCCGACCAGCAGCAGCGTTGGCGACGTATAATTCACCAGCTCTTCCCGTTCCGTAAGCTTAGGGTTATCCTGCTCCATGCTGACGTATTTGAAGATTTTGCCCATGATATTTTTATCCATTTCCTTCATGCAGTTGCATGACATGGTGCCTGTAATTTTTTGCAAAGAAGATGGCGAAGAAGTCATCCGGTATTTCACAAGTGGAAGAACAATGTCCTGAGCTGTTTTAAATTTCGAACCCACAGCCAATCCCGCAGGCGATACCAAAACGGAACATGCAATACGCTCCGGAATATAGGTAGCCAGTCTAAGGATAATCCCACCGCCAAAAGAAGGCCCGATAAACGCACTTTTTTCAATCTTATAGTGGTCCAGCAAGTCGGAAACCCAAAAGGCCAAACTGTCAAACCTCGCCGAGATTCGTGTCTCTTCACTGTAACCGGGGTGACCGATCGTATCGGGAGCAATAATTCGGTAATCCTTGAATAAGGAAGAAAACCAAGACAACGTCATCGGATTCACACAGTTTCCGCCTTGGAGAATAAACAGCGGTTTCCCGTTTTCCGGTCCTGTCAGCAATACATGCGTTTGACCAAAACGTGTCTCGACATATTCCCGCTCAACGCCCTCGCCCAGATTCTCCAGATAGGCTTCATAATCCTCCAGAATACTGCTCTTGCCTTCTTCACTTCTATAAATGGAACTCATGTCTGCCTCCTGCAATGTGTACTCTACCCTCTAATTTGACAAAAAGGGATGGACCAAAAAGATAAAGAGGGCCTGCAGATGACAGGCTCCTCCATATGTGTAACTTAACGTATTCAGATGATTATAGAATGGAAACTGGAAATTGTAAATATCGTTTCTAATAGACTACATATAATGGAACATACGTACAGGATCTTTACTTATTTCCGCCCATAATCCGCCTTGATTTCGCCCCACTGTTTCGTCTGCCATTTCAACACTTTATTGCTGTACGTATTCGTACGCAGCCATTGCTCCGCACGGTCTATCATGAGCCAGATCTCTTCCGTTGAGTTATCCCGAGCTAGCGTGGTGGATACTTTCTTTTGCTTCAGCCACTTCATGGCATTCACCGAATCGGTATACACGGTCTTGTTGCTTCCTTCTTTTTTGAGATGCGCCAAGGCATGGACGATAGCCAAAAACTCACCCAGGTTGTTCGTTCCCTTGGAAATCGGTCCTACGGAGAAAATAATCTCTCCCGTGCGTGTATCCACACCTTTATATTCTACAGGTCCCGGATTTCCGCGTGTGCCCACGTCAACCGAAATACTGTCGTAGTCCACTTCCTCCGATGTCTCCATCCCTGCGCTTCTGCCGCTGCTGACCGATTTGCTTTTGGAAGAACCACCTGCTCCACTCGAGCCCGTTCCCCAGTTCCCTTTCCACCCGGCACGATAGGCCTCTTCGGCTGCTGATCTGGATTCGTATGATTTATATTTTGCTCCGGTAAAATGATCCGTCTGTGCTTTGCATTCTGCCCACGTGTTATACACACCTGGCTTCTTGCCTTCCCAGACGACATAGTATTTCTGTTTCGCCATCGTTACCCGCTCCTTCGTTTGCTGCAATCAATACCCTATTGTAAACGAAAGGAAGGGGTGAATGAAAGCATTGGACAGACAATCGTTCAGTTCACCGTCACTTTTACTTCCAGCTCCGCACCATGTCCAAGGCTACGACGAGAAGCTTTCTTTCATTATGTCTGATTTGTTGCTCAATGACTTGCTCACACGTAAGTATTTGCTCGTCGGATAGCTTATTCTTTAGCTGCTCCAACAGCATAAATGATTGTGCACACACTTCTAGATTGGTATCACCTATAAACGGAATAATGTGCTCTATATGTAATATGTAATCCAAATGTTCAAGAGCGTATAAGAATGTTCCCCTGCTTCCCGATGTTCCGGGGTCCATGATCGCTTGAATCAAAGTCTCGACGGCTCTATCATCTTGTAACGCCTCTTCGGAATCTTCCTCGGAAAGAAGTTCCTGTATTATCTTCGTATGCATCGTACGTTGTATCACTCCTCGTTTGTTAGCAGAAAGGAACCTCCTTAATAACATCGGTCGTTTTCCTCATTTGAAACGTAGTATAATGGTCCTTTTGTTTTTGGGACTATTTTCCCCACCATCTGTGAATTCCTATTAACTGTATAATCCTTCCCTATCTCGAACAGGCTAAGCACAAAGCAGATACACGAGCTACTCCACTGATATATTTGAAGAAGTCAGCAAGGGCATTCACTCCAAACCTATCGACCCCAAATTGCAGTAACCCATTCTCGCAGCTCCACAAAAAGACCGTTCCTGCCAGCAACACAACATTGCTCATGCAGAATACGGTCTGTTTTTTATCCACTCATCTGTGGATCTACTCTTGTTTTACTTTTTTTGCATTAGCGTGTACTCAGATAGGCTATGCCCAATCCACCCGTAACCGGATTTTCGTAAATTTCACAATCTACTTCGAACACTTCCCCGATCATCTCACGTGTCAATATATCAGCGGGTTTACCATGAACCACGATCTGTCCCCGCTTCACCACATACAGATAATCGCAGTATTCGGCTGCCAGTTCGAGATCATGTAGTGCTGCGAGGATACCAATATCCAAGCCTCGTACAATATTAAGAATTTGAAGCTGGTACTTGATGTCCAGATGATTGGTCGGCTCGTCCAAAATGAGAAATTCAGGCTGCTGTGCCAGTACACGGGCCAGGATGACACGCTGCTTCTCTCCACCGGACAAAGACACGTAATTGCGGTCCGCATGTCCGGACAGATGTACCTTTTCAAGCGCCTGCTCCACAATCTCGACATCCTGCTGATTATCGGTTTCCAGCAGCTTTTTGTGTGGTGTCCTGCCCATCATGACCATCTCACGCACCGTAAAATCAAAGCTCAGTTCGTTGAACTGCCCCACAACACCCATATGCCGGGAGACGATCTTCGGACTGGATTTGAGAATGTCCTTATCGCCGAGTAATACGCTTCCCTGCTGTGGTTTGATCACTTTATAGATGCTCTTGAGCAGCGTTGACTTGCCGCAACCGTTCGGTCCAATGATTCCGACAAATTGCTTGTCGTTTACCTGTAACGAAATATTTCGGATGATGTCCGTATTCAGCACCGATATGGATACATTTTCTACGTTCAGTTTCATGGTTATTTTCCTCCAAAACCGTAGCCTTTTTTGACCAGCATATACATAAACATCGGTGCACCAATCATGGCCGTAATAATTCCAATCGGCAGTTCAACGCTGGATATCAGAGATCTTGCGATGACATCCGTCCAAATGAGAAAAATGGCCCCGAATAATACCGACACAGGCATGACTTTGCGATGGTCTGAGCCAACCATACCTCTTACGATATGCGGAATAATGAGTCCCACAAAACCGATCATCCCGCAGCTCGATACCATAACCCCCGTTACAAGTGCCGTTAACAGCATGTACAGTCTGCGATATACACTAAGATTAATGCCCAGCGTCACAGCCGCCTCATCCCCGAGCAGCATCGTATTAAGCACACGCGATTGCAGCAGGAAGAACAGAATCGCTACCAGAACGACAATACTGATCAGCGGGAGCTTGTTCCAGCCCGAAGCCGCGAGGCTGCCCATCGTCCAGAAGGTGACGGTTCGAATGCCTTCAGCATTGTTTGCAAAGTAAATGATAAAGTTCGAGAACGCACTGCACAGTGCGTTAATGACCATCCCGGCAAGTACCAGCTTGACGGATGTCATTTTGCCCCGGATCCCTGCAAGTGTAAGTACCAGCAAGGATGCACCCATGGCACCGGCAAAGGCCCAAAAGGCTACACCCGTTTGACCTAGCCAGCTAATGGAGCCGAATCCGATCAAAATCGCAAACGTTGCTCCGAGTGAAGCTCCTGAGGATATACCTAATATGTAAGGATCAGCGAGTGGATTCTGCACAGCAGCCTGCATGACGGCACCACAGAGCGCCAGGCCTGCTCCGATAAACATGGCCATTAATACACGCGGAAAACGAATCTGCCAGATGATATCGGTAAAGGAACCGGCTTCAATTGGCGCTGCTCCAAGCTGAAAGCCCGTTATTTTGTAGAGCAGAATACGATAGGACTCGGCCAGCGGAATATGCACCTGACCTATGGATACCGCTATCCCCACCGATACAAGCATGAATACAACCAGTGCTGCAAGAAGTAATGCGAAACCGGATTTGCTGTGAATCAAAGACTTGGGTTTACCCACGTGCTGTGTCTGCATCTGAACTGTTTGTGCCATTTCTTCCCCCATCACTTCCACGAAAATGTAAGATCTCAAAATGTAGCTATTTACAGTGCTTTTGATCGGATTATAATTGAGAATGATTATCTTTGTCAATTATAAAAACACAACAAATCCCTTGACAATGGTTTGATATAAAACTATATTGGGTTTATGAAAACAAGAGATGCTATATCACTCATATCCAAAATTAAAGAGAGTTCCAACCGTTTTATCGTATCCGAGATGACCAAGCACGGGGTTCAGGATATTGCCACTTCACACGGCGACATTATCTATGCTCTGTACCACCGACCTCAGATGACCATGGCGGAGATCGCCAAAAAAATTGGCAAGGACAAATCTACCGTCACAGCACTTGTCGACAAGCTGGTTCGCATGGGATACGTCATCAAGGAGAGAAGTGACGAAGATACGCGTGTTGTTCATGTTGCCTTGACATCTAAAGGCGAGGATCTCAAGCCCGTCTTCGAAGAGATCTCCCAGAACCTGCTGAATGTCTTTTACGCGGATATCACAGAAACAGAGAAAGAG
This sequence comes from Paenibacillus sp. 7516, assembly GCF_002272715.1. NCBI lineage: Bacteria > Bacillati > Bacillota > Bacilli > Caryophanales > Paenibacillaceae > Paenibacillus > Paenibacillus sp. 7516. The sequence continues at coordinate 327,141 of NZ_NPBI01000020.1, read as the reverse complement.
GAACTGCTTCGAATTTTGATGAAAATTCACAGCAACTTCTAAATTTTTTTGGATAAATAGTTTGATATAAAACTAAATTGAAGGAGGAATTATACATGAAGGACTACACCAAGTCCCTGCCTGACCATACCGTACAATACATTGGGGAACAGGATTTGTATCTAGAGATCTTTGAGGGAGCTGAAATTAAAGGGAGAAGCAATCACAGACCCCCTCTCCTATTCGTTCACGGTGCCTATACAGGCAGCTGGATGTGGAGCAAATACATCCCTCATTTCGTTCAACAGGGCTGGACCTGTTATGTGATGAATCTGAGAAGTCACTACAAGAGCAGGGTGCAGGACATGACCCGGGTGACCTTCGAGGATTACCTGGAGGATATTCAGGAAATCATTACTGAGTGCGGGGAGCCGCCTATCCTCATCGGATTCAGCATGGGTGGCATTCTTAGTCAAAAGCTTGCAGAAAGCTCTCCCCTTCGAGGGTTGGTCGTGATCGATTCCAGTCTGAGCCAGGAGGTTCTTCGCTCCGTGCCATATGCTGAAGTGGATCGCATAACGCCTGGCCTCGTCGTTCCTGCGCCCGTTCATCATGAGCTGACCAGCATAGATGAATCGGCAGAGGACATCGCTTTCCAACGCAAATATTTGGCCATGGAATCGTCACTGGCCTTCAGCACATTCTCCGCGTTCTTTGGTGGTGAGGACGTGGTATCCATTAACGGTGAGTCCATTACATGCCCTAGTCTCGTAATCAAGGCCGTGTCCAGTGAGGAAGAGGACCTGCGAGGCAGATTAACTGCAGAGCAGCTTCGTGCGGAATATGCCGGTCTATGGCACACGACACATACCGGTTTGCTCGTCGGTCAAAGGTATATTGAAGCAGTCGAGATTATCCTAGAGTGGCTTCAGCGGAAAAAGAGTGATTTCTCCAGTTAACATTGGCGAAATATCCTTCGCCCCATTAGTGACTAGACTATGTATATGTTTTGGATAATAAACACAAAAGTTTCTCTTTTACATCTGCCCATTCATTGTCTATGATGCTGTAAAAAATATTGTCATGAACCGAACCGTCCTCCTTTATTCTGTGCTTACGGAATATGCCTTCTTTCTTGGCTCCGATTCGTTCAACGGCTCGTTGCGATCGGACATTTTGTCCGCTTACGGAGAACTGTACCCGCATTAAATTCAGTTCATCAAAGCAATATTGCAGCAAAAGATATTTACACTCTGTATTTACTCCCGTCCGCCAATAGTCAGGTGCAAGCCAGGTCCATCCAATCTCAGCATTTCGGTTCCCCATGTCAAGATCGCCTATTCGGGTAGTTCCAATGATCGCTCCTGTCGCTTGATCCACAATGGTGAAGGGAAGCTGTGATCCGTTCTCTTTATTGTCCAGTGCAAGCGTCAGTACTTGATCAAGTTCTTCAGGTGTATGGATCGTTCGCCAGGTGAATTCCCACACTTCTGGTGTGAATAAGACACGAAATTAATTCCGCCTTGTGGCTGTTTTCCATAGGTACAAGAGTTACCCTTTTCCCTTCCAGAACAACAACTTTTTCTTGCATGATCACTGTCCACCTCCTTCTGGTTTATATAAAACATATTACAAGTTAATGAGCTATCGGTATAGACTCCTTTTGGTGCAAAACGTAATCATTTTTACCGGGCAGTTGTAGGTGCTTCTGCATCCGATTCATCTCAAAATATGGCTACTAACTTCATTCAGATGAGAAATGGTCACTTTAAAAACATAAAAAACCGCCCATCAAGGATGGACGGTTTTCGTTTTACTTCTTCCAGAGTACACGGTATCTCATCCGCATTGAGACCGTTAGCGCATTAACCTTGCGTTGTGGTTGCACTTCTTTTTTGGAACAGATAGATCCCTGCCATGAGAATAAACCACACCGGCGTAACAAACAGCGCCACCCGCGTATCCTCTGCCAATGCCAGAACAACCAGCACAAACACCAGGAAAGCCAAAATCAAGTAGTTGGAAAATGGATAAAGCGGCAGCTTGAAGTGACTCCGGCTAGCGATCTCCGGCTGGGTACGGCGGTATTTCAGGTGACAAATCACCATAATGCCCCAGACAAAGATAAAGCAAACGGTCGATACACTGGTGATCAGTGTGAACACGCCCTCTGGCATGACATAATTCAGGATAATGGCAACCAGAATAACCAGCGTCGAGAAAAAGAGTGCATTGGAAGGTACCTTTCGGCCATTCAGGCGGGCAAGGGATTCTGGTGCATTCCGATCCTTGGCCATGGAGAAGACCATACGGCTTGTACTGAAAATGGCACTGTTGCACGCCGAAGCTGCAGATGTCAGCACCACGAAATTCACGATCCCGGCGGCGGCCGCAATACCTACAGCTGCAAACACCTGTACAAAGGGACTTTCACTCGGCACAATCGCTTTCCACGGATAGATGCTCATAATAATCAGCAATGCACCCACATAGAAGAGCAGCACACGGATCGGAATTTGGTTAATGGCTTTCGGAATAACCTTCTCCGGATTCTCCGTCTCCCCTGCGGTCAGTCCGACCAGCTCCATGCCGACAAAAGCGAACACTACCATCTGGAACGAAATAATGAAGCCATGCATGCCATTCGGGAACCATCCCCCATGACTCCACAGATTGGTGAAGCTTGCCGTCCCCTGATCTGTGGTAAAACCTTTAAATATCATATATAGACCGACAACAATAAGGGCCAGAATGGCAATGACTTTGATTAAGGCAAACCAAAATTCCATCTCGCCAAACAGCTTCACCGTTGCCAGATTCATGACTAACAAAATGACCAGTGCAATTAAACCGGGCATCCATTGCGGTACATTCGGAAACCAGAACTGCGTATACATGCCGACAGCCGTAATGTCCGCCATAGCGATGGAAATCCAGCAGAACCAGTAGGTCCAGCCTGTAATAAACGCCGCCATATTTCCCAGGTAATCACGCACGAAATCCACAAAGGAGTGATACTGCAGGTTGCTTAACAACAGTTCCCCCAATGCACGCATGATCAAAAACAAAACCACACCTGTGATGATATACGCCAGCAGGATGGACGGTCCTGTCAGTTGAATCGTCTTGCCCGCCCCCAGAAAAAGGCCTGTCCCAATCGCACCTCCAATCGCCATAAGCTGGACATGCCTGTTCTTTAATCCCCGTGTTAATGTTTCTTGCTGCATGGTAAACCACCACTCTCTTTCTGCACATGCTCTCTAGGTTGCTGAAACTTGTATACAACACATCATATAATAATCTGACCAGAATACATATCCTTCATTTATGATTTTTTTCACGCCAAAGGGGCCACCTCTTCTAACAAGGCGCCCTCTACTTTGGGTCATCGTTATTTTTGCTTATAGAACTCATGATACAGTTTCATTAGCGCCCGTTTCTCGATCCGTGAAACATACGAACGGGAGATGCCGAGTTCCTTGGCAATTTCGCGTTGGGTCCGTTCTTCCCCACCTGCCTCGAGGCCGAATCGGCCAATGACGACTTCCTTCTCCCGGTCATCGAGAATGTCGAGATTACGGTAGATTTTACTTTTTTCAATCTTAAGCTGCACCTTGTCTACGACATCATCCGCTTCGGTTCCAAGGATATCGATTAACGTAATTTCATTGCCCTCTTTGTCCGTTCCAATGGGATCATGAAGGGAGACGTCTTTGCGTGTTTTCTTCAGGGACCGAAGGTGCATCAGGATTTCATTCTCTATACAGCGGGCCGCAAATGTGGCGAGTTTGGTTCCTTTGCCTTGCTGAAAGCTTTCGATGGCCTTGATCAATCCGATCGTTCCGATCGAGATCAGATCTTCCAGATCTTCACCCGTATTGTCGAACTTCTTGACGATATGCGCAACAAGGCGCAGATTGTGTTCAATGAGCAAGTTGCGGGAGTGGGCGTTGCCTTCAGCCATGAGGCGCAGGTGTTTGGCTTCTTCGTCCTCAGCCAGGGGCTGGGGAAACGCATTATTTTTGACATACGAGACGAGCAGCGTTAACTCCTTGATGAACAGGGCAATTGCGGTAAACAATCCGGGCACAGATGACACCTCCTGCAGTTTTACAACGATCTGGCCTGAGCACGTGAAGGAACAGGGTCGATCTATTGTATGTAGGCAGGGGCCCAGAAGTGCACGTACACTTGAAAAAGGGAACGTTTCCTCGATGATTTAATGGATATTTAAGGGATATTTATGATGGAGAACGCTGCTGCTTAATGCTTGCCTTTGTCAGTCTATCCTATGGCATGAGTATTACGTACTCACTTCAACAATGGAGCCAACCTTCTGCAGGAGCAGAAATTCTTTTTGGACACTCTCAATGAAATACTTTTTCTCTCCCAATATCACAACATCATTCTCGGCTAATGGCACATCGCTTTTGAAATAGATAAAATTATCTGCGCCTCTGAATGCGCCTTTATAGTAGTACAAACGGTCACCTTCTCTTGGAAAAAATGATATTAATGATTATTAAGCTTCTGGATATAAGTCTAATCGGTTCTCCGCTAATGACCCAAAATCCACCTCTTAAAGAGGCAACTCGCAGGATACAAAATGTTTAATAAAGGGAGTTAGTTGATTTTTCGACAATAAAACTAAACTTTCGACAAATTATGACGATATTATCTATGTTCCTTGCGTAATCATGTATATATTTCATACATGCAGAAACGATAAATTACTCCGAAGGGGAAGTCAGGTCAAATGTTCTCAACGCTCAAAAAAAAGGTAAGCACTCTGCTTGTAACCGTACTGACGGTTACTTCTGCCTCTGCTGTTTACGCAGAAGCAGGTACAAATTCTCCGGGGGACAGTACATCACTCGTTAGTACCACCATTACGATCCAGAGTACGCGCAACCCAGCCACAGAAACCGATCCTGTCACCTTTGTAGCATCGATCCATCGGGATAGTTCTTCTACTGTTCGTGAGGATCCAACGGGTACAGTGACTTTGAAAGATGGGGACACCGTAATTGGCACTGCAAGTGTGGTAAATGATTCCATCCCTAGCAGAGCACTGATTTCGGTAAGAAATCTGGAGGCCGGAGAACATCAGATCACAGCCGAGTATAGTGGCAACAGCACATTTAACGGCAGTATCTCCAATCCAATTTTACAAACGGTTTCCACTACAGCGACATCTCCTTCAGAACATCCGACGGTTACGGAAGTTACTTACCTCAATCCTCCACGGTCTGGGGAACCGTTTACGCTTGACATTAGCACCCAAACAAACCCGCAATTTTACCAGGATATCGCTGGAACGGTCATCCTTATGGACGGCGACAAGGAATTAGCTGCGCTTCCGATGTTTCCTAAAGGGGTTTCCAACGGTCATGCAAGAACGTCATATACGTTAAGCGACCTAAGTGTTGGAGAACACCACATTAGAGCTAAATATTATGGTGATACCAGATACGGTATCGCTGATAGTGTCTCAGATATAGTGCTCCAAGTGGCCGAAGGAAATGGTACCAATACGCCAGTGCCAACCCCTACACCATCAAATGGAGAAGGCACAATTCCTCCGGAGAGTAGTGAAAACCTGTTTAATACGACCGTTACGATTGAAAGCACACGTAACCCGGCCTCAGAAGGAGAGCCCGTTGCGTTTATGGCGAGAGTCAGCAGAAACTATAAGGATACGTACGACATGCCTACAGGCACGGTTACATTCAAGGATGGGGATATCGTACTGGGTACTGCTGAGGTCGGAACGGATGTAACCAAACCGGATCTCGCATTTTATTCCGTAAGAAGCTTAAGTGCTGGAGATCATCAGATTACCGCGGAGTACAATGGAAACCGCACCTTCAAGGGCAGCACTTCAGCTCCGCTAACCCAAACGATAACAGCTGAAGCAGCTTCTGCAACAGAACACCCGACGGTGACGAAGGTTACCAGTTATCTGAACCCATCCAAGTATGGAGACGCGGTAACCTTTTACGTAAGAACAGAAACAAAACCACAAATATCCCGAGATATTGCAGGATCTGTAATCCTCATGGATGGCGACACGGAATTAGCTACACTTGCCATGTGGCCGGACGGTGTTGCGAATGGTGTGGCCAAAGCCTATTTCACTACAAGTGATCTAAGTGTCGGAGATCATCCGATCACGGCTAAATATTACGGCGATGTCAGACACAGTGTAGGTGACAGCACCTCTGAAGTAATGGTGCAGGTTGTACAAGGAAGCGGTGGCACACCGTCCAATCCACCATCAGTACCAGGTGGTGACACAACTCCATCCAGTCCAACGACAGGTTCGAGTTCAGGTTCAGGTTCGACCCCAACTGCTCCTGTTAGTTCTAAACCGCAAGAACCAGCTCTACCTGGAACAACAACGGAGCAGCCAAGCACGCCGGAACAATCCGAGGATTACCAGGATCCCAACGATATTTTCAGAAGCCGGGTGGTGAACGCAGATAGCAACGTAATTGCCGGTGTTCAAGCCAGAATCGCTGAGATCCTCAGCAAAGGTGATGACTTCGTAACCTTACAGTTTGGTGATGTTCAACAACATTGGGCGATACCGTCTATCGAAAAATTGACCAAGCTGGGCGTAATCAAAGGTTACCCTACTGGCGGGTTCGAGCCTGATGAACAGATTACCCGCGCAGAATTTGCAGCCATGATCAATCGTGCGTTTGTGGATATGGCATCACGTGAAGTCAACCTGAATGAAGAGGATTTCGCAGCATACGGTGATATTAATAATCGTTGGTCTACCAATGACCTCAAGAGACTTGTAGCCGTTGGCGTATTGAACGGATACGAGGACGGAACCATCCGTCCGGAAAAAACCATTTCCCGTCAGGAAATGGCTCTGATCATCACACGTGTATTGAATTCACTTATCCTAAATATTGATACAACCAATGTACAATTTGCTGATTTGAATGGAGCATTTGGTGCAGATGCCATCCGAAAAGCTGCTGCTCTGGGAATCTTCGAAGGTAAAAATGAGCGTTCCTTTGACCCCAACGGCGGAGCAACGCGTGCAGAAGCAATTGAAACCATTTTGAAGACTTATCGTTTAAGTCCAGCCATCAAAGAGTCATTGGAAAGTTTGAAGTAAGGATTCCAGTTAAGACAAAGAAATCTTTCCAATATCTATTTTAACTGCTTTATAACATTTCAAAAACCGCTAACGAAAGATGACGTTAGCGGTTTTTTATTTCGTTAAAGTATTCCCCGGCATACAAATGCCTTGCCATCCGCTTACATCACATTGTCCATATGTATTATCACCGACAGCAACCAACGTACCGTCTGATTTAAGCCCTACGGTATGGGCACAACCTGCCGCTACGGCAACAATATTGCGCCAGTCACTTACATTACACTGGCCATACGTATTCCAGCCTGCAGCCGAAACTGTACCGTCCGCTTTAAGGCCGATGGTATGATTACTCCCCACCGCAATCGCCACCATCCCGTGCCAGCAGTCTACATCGCATTGACCATGTTTATTACTACCCACAGCGAGCACCGTACCGTCTGATTGCAGACCAGCGGAATGGAGATAACCCGCAGCGACCATTACAACATTACGCCAGCCACTGACTTCACATTGGCCATATCGGTTATTGCCTACAGCCAGCACTGTTCCATCTGCTTCTAGGCCGAGGGTATGCCAGTCCCCTGCAGTTACCGCCACCATATCATTCCAATGGCTTACCTGGCATTGACCTTCTTGATGCCGACCCACAGCAACCACCGTACCATCCGACTGAAGACCGATGGTATGGCGCCAACCCGCCGCAATGGCTACAATATCGTACCAGTCGTTTACCTCGCACTGGCCATCCTTATTCCATCCGACAGCCGTCACAGTGCGATCCGATTTCAGTGCGATGGTGTGGACATTGCCTGTATTTGTCGCCATATGTACATTACCTGCTGCGACCGCAATGATATCCCGCCAGCCGCTGACTTTACATTGACCCATTTTATTATCACCAACAGCCATCACCAGACCGTCAGATGTAAGCCCAACGGTATGACGGCGTCCCGCCGCGATCGGATCTTGGGGCCACTTTTTCACCTGCAACCTCGCTTTATTCAGCGAACCATGTTCCATGCTGAAGTACCTCCCTTGAGGCGAAGTCTCCTTCGCAGCCATTTCTAAACTAGCTTACCTGGAATTACTCCTCTTTTTGTCTGAAACACATCTTGCCCAGAAGAAGTCCTGTGCCCGAGGAACAAATCAAATATCCAAAGAACAAAAAAACCAAGAAAACAGCATGAAGATCTTCAGGAATCTGAAGTACACCTTCAAACCAAGCCAAACGAAAAGGATACAGTAGTGCTACCCAGATGATCAGCAAAACTAGAATAAAATTAATGATTTTCCTCACTGTAATGATCCTTTCAGGGCCTGTATGGTGTCCGTTATGTTATACCAATAATACTTCAATCAGGATGGTTTGTCTTTTTCTAGTTAAAACTGCAAAGAAGCCTCCACTCCACATTACTGCGGAGCAGAGGCTGCATCCTTCCATCTACTTCCCCTAATCTCAACTGAGCGTTGCAGGCTCCACAACGTCCGGGATTTCCGGCAAACGCTGTTTGCGTTCCATCCCCAGACTGATCACAAGCCCAAGCAAACCCAGAGCCGCGATGACTGCTGCGTACAATGGGACGGAAATAAGTCCCGTATGCGTAATCGCGAACCCGCCAATATAGGCTCCACCTGCATTCCCCAGGTTAAACGCGGAGTGGCTCGATGTGGTCGCAAGCAGCGGGGCTTCGCGAGTCATATTCATGATTCGAATCTGCAGACCCGGCATGATCCCGAACGCCGCAACACCCCAGCAGAAGATTGTAATGACCGCCAGATATGGATTCTCCAGCGTCAAAGTGAGTGCAGCCAAAAGTACAGCCAGCACGCCGAAGTTGACCATCAGGGACGGCATCAGTTTCCAGTCGGCCAGCCGGCCGCCCAGCATGTTCCCGAGCGTCACACCAACGCCGAACAGTACCAGTATCCATGTTACACTCTGCTCCGCAAATCCGCTGATATCCACTAACATGGGTGTAATATACGTAAATACCGCGAAGAGGCTTCCACAACCCATGGCACCAATGAGCAATATTAATAGTACCTGAGGACGAACAAGATTACGGAACTGCTGTCCGAGGTTCGCCGGCTCCCCTTGCGAAATAACCGGAATGAATCGAATGATGCCAATCAATGAGATAATGCCCAGGATCGTAATGGCACCGAATGATGATCTCCATCCGAGCTGTTGGCCGATAAATGTACCGAAGGGTACCCCAATAATATTCGCAATCGTAAGTCCTGCAAGTACAACGGAGACGGCGCCTGCTCTTCTCTCGGGTGCAACCAGGCGGGTTGCCATGAGTGAACCTACACCAAGAAACGTACCATGTGCAAATGCCGTCAAAATGCGTGCTGAAATCAGCAAGCCATACGTTGGTGCAATAACGGAAAGTGCGTTACCGATGATAAAAATGCACATCAGCAGGATCAGCAGTTTTTTCTGCGGTATCTTATGGGTAAACACGGTCAGAATGGGTGCGCCAACCGCGACACCCAGGGCATAGCCCGTAATCAACTGCCCTGCTTGAGGAATGCTCACATGCAGATCGGCAGCCACATTCGGCAGCAATCCCATAATGATAAATTCAGTCATTCCAATGGCGAATGCTCCTACCGTCAGGCATAGAAGGGATAACGGAAATGCCCCTCCTTTTCCCGATTTCGAAGCACGTCGTTCTGTCTTGTTCATATGATCTTCTCTTCTCCTGTCCATCTTCTGTCTCTTTTTTTGGATATTCCTAGTTACGATTTCAGGATGACATTTGGGCTGCTTTTAGCCACATCGCCTCGTTTAAGGACTCGAACGTTTCCAACATCGCAAGCTTGTTCTGCCACTGTGCCGGGATGCCGGTCCGACCATAATAAGCACCAGCAATCTGACCGTACACCGCACCGGTTGTATCCGCATCATCACCGAGATTAACGGCTAGCAGTGCACCTTCTTCAAATGTGGAAGATTTATGGAACGCCCACAAAGCAGCCTCCAACGAACGGACAACATAGCCGCTTCCCTGAATTTCAGGCGGTTCCTTATCGCGGTAAGATCCACGCACAACCTCTTCAATCGCAGGGGTAAAAGAAGACTCACTCCTCCACTGACGGCATGTCTCGGGCAGCAGCATGGTGTGTTTGTCTGCTCCGTGCAGCCCTGCAACCAGAATAGCCGCAAGCACCTCGCAAGCTTCCAGGCTTTCCGCTGCTGCGTGTGTCGTGCGGGAGCTCAGCCTCGCATAATGTACAGCATCCTCCGGATGGTTGGCATACACCATAGCGACTGGTGCAAGCCGCATAATTGATCCGTTACCAGCCGTCATCGGATCGGTAGATCCGCTGTAAGGCTCTCCGGTCTTCCTGAACCTTTCCAGCGCATTTCGCGTAGCCCCGCCGATATCAAAGCATGTTCCGGTACTGCTCATGTAGCCGACTTCATACCAATTCGTGTATCTGCGCATCTGATCCGCCGGATCAAAATGTTCTTTTCTCACCAGACTTTCGGCCAGACATAGCGCCATTGACGTGTCATCCGTCCACTGTCCGGGAGCCAAGCCAAACACACCGCCCCCCACAATATCGGTTACAGGCTCAAATGTGCCTGGGCTGCTAAACTCCACTGTCGTTCCCAGTGCATCTCCTGCCGCTAGTCCAAGTAAGCATCCATTGAACCGATCCTTATCCAGCATCGCCGGTCCCTCCTCTGCGTTCTTATTTACAACATATCTCTTCCATTCTCCCACAGGGGCTGTTCTGTCGTAAAGAATTTTAAAAAGATGCAGCATGGCTTCTTCGAATCGTACAAATGTCCATAGGCTTTCTTCTATTATAAATGTGTCGAAAAAGGGGTAACGCTTGTTACACTCCTTATCTCAAAAAAAAGTTTATTTTTTTACAACGAAGAAAACCGTTTTTTCAGTACACCGCTTACATGCATAGGTCATAACGCTTTGCCTCGTTCGCCATTTTCTGAAAACACGTCATTTATGTGCAAATTTTCAATGTAAACAATCATGACGCGCTTGACCCCTCACTTTGTCCCATGTTACGGTTTTATTAGCTTCAACGCATTATTTTTTCCATATTTATATTTTCCAACACGCTTTCACGTTAACTAATCTGCCGCAAAAGCAAATGTAACAAAGAAGAAGTTTGCGATTTTTTCATTTGGTTTTATCCCAAAACAAATTCTGAAACAGGAGGAACAAATTTATGATTAAGGCACTGGTTTTTGATTTCGATGGAACGATTATTGATACGGAGACAGCATGGTATATCGCTTTTCGTGATGCCTACAAGGAACACGGCGTGAACTTGACCCTGGAGATGTATTCGCAATGCATCGGTACCAGTCTGAAAACATTCAATCCCTATGAGTACCTCATCACAGATTTGAATCTTCCGATCGATCGGGAAGCGTTCAGGGAATCGGTTCAGCTGCAGCATGCTGCATTAATGAACAAGGAGCAGGTAAGACCAGGCATCCAGAATTACCTCGAAGCAGCACGGGAGGCTGGATTAAAACTGGCCGTTGCCTCAAGCTCCAAACGGGAGTGGGTCGAACAGCATCTGGAACAACTGAAACTGAAGGATTACTTCGAAGTGATTCGAACAGCCGACGATGTGGCCCATGTGAAGCCTGACCCGGAATTATATAACCAAGCCCTGGAAGCGCTTGGAGTAACTGCAGACGAAGCCGTAGCGATTGAGGATTCACCTAACGGCGCACGTGCAGCTGCTGCAGCTGGTATTCACTGTGTCGTAATCTCCAATACCATAACAGGAACGCTGGATTTCGATATGCCGCACCAACGGCTGTCCTGCCTGACCGACCTCGAATTTAACGATTTGATTTCGAAACCCCTCGTCACCACCGTCTAGGTCTGTACGAATTTCGCATTTCAAATTTTAAAGGGGGAGTTCACTCATGAAAGCTGTACATTTTGGAGCGGGCAATATAGGCCGCGGATTTATCGGTCATATGTTGTCCGCATCCGATTATGAAGTCTGCTTTGTCGCACGTAACCCGAAGAAGATCTCCATGCTGCAAAAAAGAAAAGAGTATCCCATTACACTCGCTAATGCAGATCAGCACACAACCATGGTCAGCAACGTCACGGCCATTCATGTGGGCGAACAGGATCGCCTGGCTGAGCGGATTGCATCGGCTGATCTCATTACGACAGCGGTCGGTGTATCTGCACTTGAGGATATCGCTGAACCCATCGCCAAAGGCATATATCTCCGCATGAAAAACAATAATCAGGCTCCTCTCCATATCATCGCTTGCGAGAATGCCATCGGAGGCAGCACCCGCCTGAAGAAACGGGTATATCCGTTTCTGGATGAACAGACCCGTACCAAAGCCGACCGCTATATCTCGTTCCCCAATGCAGCAGTAGATCGGATTGTTCCAGCGCAAGACCACAAGGATCCGCTGCAGGTCACCGTTGAACCTTTTTATGAATGGGTCGTTCACCGTCCGGCGCTGTTGGATGGATTCAAGGAGATTGAAGGCGTACACTACGTCGACTCCCTTGAGCCTTACATTGAGCGCAAAATGTTTACCGTGAATACGGGCCACTGTGTGGCTGCCTACTTCGGATATCTCGAAGGATTCAAGACGATCAGGCAAGTCATGAGTAACGCAACACTGCGTGCCAAGGTTAAACAGGTCATGGAGGAAACGGGAGCCATGCTTGTGAAAAAACACGGGTTTAATCCTCATAAACACAGTCAATATATCGATACCATTCTCGAACGCTTTGCCAACCCCAACCTGACAGATCAGGTTACCCGGGTCGGACGTTCACCCCTTCGCAAGCTATCGCCTTATGACCGGCTTGTTCGCCCAGCGATGCAGGCCAGCGAATTCGGAATTGAAATTCCCCATCTTACTTCCGCTATGGCTGCCGCAATGCTCTTCGATCACGAGCAGGACGAGGAAGCCATGAAGCTCCAGCACATGATTCGTGAAGATGGCGTGCCCGCCTTCATTCGTGAACGCATGGGAATTCCCGACAAACACCTCATTCATCAGCATGTTGTCGCCCGATACGAGGAACTTAAAGGGCACAAGGGATCAACCCTTTTAACCTGACACCTCAGGTAAGATGGTAGGTTATGCACAACTGAATAGAGACGGCAAAAAAGCCGGGAGGAACCCATGCCAAGCATCGTTCCTTCCGGCTCTTTTTATGTTATTTTGTAGTGCTTGCTTCATTCATGATGGAATTCAGGGATACATACGCCATCGGCAGGAATCCCTCAGATGGTTCACCCACAGGTGCATCAATGTGGAAAATGAAACCATTACCATCCAGTTCTTTTACAATGAAATACTGAGTCTTTTTATCGTTTTGAGCCATCATATACAGTCTTGCATCCTTCATCGGGCCTTTGTTCAGCTCTTCCTTGCTCAGTTCCTTGACCTCTCCCGTTTCGCTCAGCTCTTCCTTGGCATCCATCTTCAGCGCATCCAGATTGAAGTCTGAAGGAAGCTTTTCGATCTCCACTTTGTAGTCAGGATCAATCTTCATGGTCAATTCGTCGCCCTCTGCATCAAAGGCCATGGGTTCAAACACATAAAGCGAGTACCCCTCACCTTGAGCAAGTTCAGCTGGACGTTTCTCCGTCATGCCTTCCACCGTTACTTCCAGCTCTGTTGTTTGGGGACGATCCGATGTCACGTTATCGCCTGCATTGGAACCGTTCGGTTCATCTGCTTCGATCTTCGCGATTTCCGTAAGCACCAGCTGCTTGGTTGTATTCTCGCCGCTCTCAATCGTTCTCTCTACATATTTGAATTGTACTGAATCTTCATCATCAATGTCATCGAAGGATTTCTGCACATTCTCTTCAACCTGGAAAGCCATCGGAACCTCCTTGACACGGATCTCTACCGTGTGAGGATCTGCCCACCCCGTCAATATGCCCTCTGCTTCGATCACCGCACTGTCATTCGGCTGCTGCTCCGGTGCTGGCGTCTGTTCCCCTGTATTATTGGTTGGTGGCTGTGCTGCAGGACTGCTGTTACCACAGGCCACAAGTGAGAATCCCATGAGTAAAACGAGTAGTGATGCACTAATATTCATTTTATTTCGCATATGAACACCTCCGTTAGCTTATACGCAATGATGCTTGTCCATGTTGCTTCAGGCTGCTTACTAGTACTTACACGGCTGAATGCCAGCTCAATCAGATAGATAAATAGAAGAGGTGGGAATCAAGCACATCTCTAACTCGCTTGTTCCATTTGAACAAGCCTCGCGTTGGCCCCGTTAAACGCTTTTGTCTGCTTGTTGAATTGCTTTCTGATCTCGGCAAGCTGCGCATATTGGATGTTGCGTTCCCGGATGGCGCGCTTAATTTTCACCAGATTCGGATCCACACTGCCTCTCATTAAGGAATAGAGCCGTTCATCGGCATCCAGACTTTGCTGATACGAGGTTACAAATTCCTCAAATGTCCGGGCTCTTACTTCATACTGGTCCAGAACGGTTTGTGCCTGAACCAGCGTCTCTTCTTTTTCAAAAGACAATCGTTCCACGGAATCCCGTATAGCAGGTGTCTGTTCCTGTGTCTGCTTCATTAAGGTCTCCGCCTGCTCCAGAAGTTTTCTCCGCTCGGCTATATGTTCTTCTGCCTGATCCAGCAATGATTCCAGGTCACTGTTTTTGTTTTTTCCCTTATTCAAAATCAACGTGTACAGTTCCATTTCCTCCCGTTCATGACGGGCAAGCTCCTTCAGATTCTGAGCCATCTCCTGATCATTCCGGATCAATTCGTTCACCTGGTTCGCAGCCGGCTCCTGCGGCTGGCCGCAGGCACTGGTGAGCACCGCCAGCGTCAGGCCGACGGCAGCCAGTGCTGATTTTTTCCACGTACGCACTCGGTCGTCTCCTCTCCGTTTGTATTATCGTCTCTAAGTTACAAGCGGGTATCTCCGCTAAAATTGGCAGTCCAATGTGCATTCGGGTCGTAGACCTCGAACTCATAACCCCGATCTTCAAGCAATTTCAGAATACGCGGCAACGCCTGCACCGTCTGCTCCCGCTCATGCATCAGAATCACTTCTTTGTCCCGGTGCACACTTTTTCTGACACGCGCCACGATTTTGTCCGGCTGACCCGGAAGATTCCAATCCAGAGAGTCTGTTGTCCAATCCCACATTTTGAATCCGGCTGCGGCAATGTCACCCCTGAACGATTCACCGATCTGTGGACTGCTGCCGTAAGGAGCGCGAATCAGATGCGGCGTAAAGCCAATCAGATCCTGCACCATCTTCTGCTCCTTCTTGAATTCCTTTACGAAATTCGCGGAGCTTCCGCTTTTGTACAGGGTGTTATAGTTATGTGTCATACTGTGGAGCCCCGGGTAGCTGCCCTCCTGAACCAGCCGCTCTACTGCGGGCTTATGCTGATTCAACTGACGGCCAATCATGAAAAAGGTTGCCTTGGCCTCATGCTCTTTCAAAATATCCAGCAGTTGTTCCGTATATTCACTCGGTCCATCATCAAACGTTATGTATGCCAGCTTGCGAACCTGTCCCTGAAACCGTGCAGGCTCTTCCTTCACATCCGGAGTCATTTCAATCATGCCCAGCTTGGTTGGCTGTTCAATGACAGCTACCGGGGGCGGGGCTACATAGCCCTTAATCCAGTGGGTCATTCCAATCAATGCATATGTTAAACCGGTAATGATCAGTGCAATCAGCAGTAAGGCTGCACTCAATCTTCCGTACCGGATTCGTCTTCGTTTGTGTGTCTTCGTTCGGCTGGTTCTGCTCGCAATGCCGCCATTTTCTCCTGCTGTCTGTTGTTGAACTCTCACTTTCCATGCCACTTCCTTAATTTCCCGATTATTGGTATATTATATCGTTTCATGTCTCTATATAGAAGATTAATAGAAAAGCGGCATGGGTGAATGACAGAATAGTTACAAGCCCGGTTACAATCTGCTTATCTATTTTTCTTTCCTCGCTTTTCGAACAGCTGCGTTCTCCTGTATAATGAATTGATTTACGCCATTTGACTTCAAGAAGGAGCTACATCCATGACAAGCTTGTTTCGTGCCGGCAGATCCATTGAACTTCTGTTCGTTGTCGGCATTATTGCTATCTCGTTTTCTTCCATTTTCGTGCGCTGGTCCAGTGCAGATGTGGCTGTTATCGCCATGTATCGGCTGTTTCTCACCAATCTGCTGATGCTTCCGTTTGTCTGGAAATACCGGCATGAGATGATGCGCCTTAACTTCAGGCAGTGGGGGCTGCTGCTTGCATCCGGTGTGATGCTTGCCCTTCATTTCCTGCTGTGGATGGGATCGCTCAGACTTACGAGTGTGGCCAGCTCCACGGTCATTCTCGCACTTGAGCCCATAATTATTCTCGCCGGTTCTGTCTGGCTGTTCAAAGCCAAGATTAACCGCATGATGATTATTGGCATGGGCATCGCCCTGCTTGGATCCATCGCGATCGGAGCTGGAGATTTTCAGTTAGCCGGTACGGCACTGCAAGGAGATTTACTATCTCTGCTGGGAACAATTGCAGTAGCCATCCATATGCTGCTTGGACAATTTCTGCGTTCCGGACTCAGTGCCTTCTCTTATAACTTCTGGGTATTTTTCGTCGCTGCCTGTACGCTGGCGGTATATAATTTGGCCATGGGGCATCCGTTCGGGGGTTATGCCGCTTCGGAGTGGGGAATTTTCCTGCTGCTCGCGATCGTGCCGACGATCTTCGGGCACTATCTCTTCAACTGGCTGCTTCAGTATATGAATGCCACCACGGTATCCATGGGCGTGCTCGGTGAACCCGTATTCTCCTCACTGCTGGCCTGGATGCTGCTTGGTGAGTCCCTCAGTGCCATGCAGATGATTGCCGGCGTCGTTATTATCTTTGGGGTATGGATTTTCATTCGTTATGGCAAAACCAAACCGGAACCCATTCCCGCTGACGCGACTGTCGGCGGTCAAGGACCTGCTGAACCTACGGCGGTGTAATTCTACCGCAGCATATGGCATGGCAAAAAGAACGATTGGAGTCTGATACGCGACAGACCCAATCGGAATCCAATACTCTTCATAAGGCGGTGTATTTTCATGAAAAACATTGTATCCATGCGCTGGCTGCTCGCCAGAATGTACGAACCCGATGTGGTCATTGCCGACTGCAGGTTCCTGCTCGGTCAACCGGATGCAGGACGACAGGCTTACGAGGCTGGACATATTCCAGGTGCGGTTTATCTCGATCTCGAACAGGATCTGTCCTCTCCCGTTTCGGCCCATGGCGGACGCCATCCGCTCCCTGACCCGGCAGAACTGGCAAAGCGTCTTTCAAAAGCGGGAATCGGCTCAAATGCTCGTATTGTTGCCTACGATGATCAGGGTGGTATGAATGCCTCAAGATTATGGTGGCTGCTTCGTTACCTGGGTCATGAACAGGTGTACGTGATGGACGAGGGCTTCTCAGCTTGGCAAAACGCCAAGTTCCCGGTAACCGCCGATGTGCCCGTGCGGATTCCGTCCACGTTTGAAGCGAATGTGCAACCACACATGCTCGCCAGCGTGCAGGATGCACAGCACGCTTCGGTCAATAGCTCAGCCGTGCTGATCGACTCTCGTGATGCCCGCCGTTATGCGGGGCTGGAAGAACCGATCGATGCCAAGGCTGGACATATTCCGGGGGCGGTGAATTATTTTTGGAAAGACGTACTGAATGCAGAAGGCCGGTGGTCCGACGTGAGTACATTGGAGGAACGTTTCGGGAAGATCGCGAAGGACGAGCCCATCATCGTATATTGTGGTTCAGGTGTCTCCGCCTGCCCGAATGTAATTGCGCTGGAGGAAGCCGGATATACCAATGTGAAGCTGTACGCCGGAAGTTGGAGCGACTGGATCAGTTATGAGGAGAATGCAGTGGAAACTGGGGAAGAAGTTTAGGATTTTGATACATTGTGGATGATTTGGAATAGCTAAGCGGAAATGCCGCCTGGGTCTAAGGACTCGTGGCGGCATTTTATCGTGTTTTTTCTCCTATTCAATACGAGGAGCACGGTTTTGGTAGGGATTGAAGAATGAGGTAAGCTGTCGACTTTGAGAAACGTGTATAAAAGATTGCTTTAAGAGCGTCATGGGGCTAATCTGTTTCTGCAGAGACCATCGGCATTACCATAGACGATTAGTAGGAGAATTTTTCGCGCACGATATTGAGGCGATATCGCTTGTTACGACTCGGTCCCACGTCGAATACCAATTCGAGAAAGAGACCGTCCAAACCTTTCCTTATTGGTATTATCCCCTTATTCTCTTATAATGAGTAATTTAGCGACCAATATACAATTTTAAGGAGATGGAGTATGAAAGAGAGTAAGGTAAGCTTTGCCACAAAGTTTCTGATCGTAGTAGCTATGATTTTATTTAGTGGGTTGCTACCGATTACAGGTGGAAAAGCAGAAGCAGCACAAGAGCGGTACAAATCCGATTTCGAATTTGAATTCAAGTATGAGGAAGAAACATCCAGAGTTATACCTCAGGTTCGTGTAACGAAGTTTTATTTTGATGACGGTCGTGTAGAGACTGAACTTCATGAATTTCCAAAGCAGGCACGTGCAGTATCGAAAGACGCTCAATATTCGGAGAGCGCTCGTAAAAAAAATGATCCAGCGCTGAAGCAAACATTTTATCCAGGCTGCGGTTGGGGCTTTGGCACACATGTGATAAATACAGAGAAAGGTCCGCTAGCTTTTACGATTTATTGTGATTCAACGACAGACAAACAACCAGATGCAAAAGGTGAAAAGAAGTCAGTAAGCAATCATGTT
This sequence comes from Paenibacillus sp. 7516, assembly GCF_002272715.1. Classification (NCBI taxonomy): domain Bacteria; kingdom Bacillati; phylum Bacillota; class Bacilli; order Caryophanales; family Paenibacillaceae; genus Paenibacillus; species Paenibacillus sp. 7516. The sequence goes on along the minus strand of NZ_NPBI01000020.1, from coordinate 308,229 downwards.
ATCTATAAATATGACCTCGAACGCAATCTTCTAAGCGTGTTGAATCAAGTACAAACGTTCGGGGAAAGCCGGCCTCCGTTCCGAATGTATTATGACTTTGGAGGCTATACCTTGCAGGAAGGTAACGGAGAAATAAACTATGAAGCACGAAATATTCGAGTCTATTCACTGCTCAGTAACAAACTGCTGGCGCGTATTGCTGAATATCCACAGGAAATCGACCAAACCTTAAGATACACCGAGTACACAAAAATATCCAATGATCCAAAAGTTCTCGCTAAAATCGGCAATTATAATACATATGGGAATGATAATTTCTCGGTAGAAACATTCATTTTGAATTCAGACGGAACCCGAACAAAAAGCAAGATTCCCGCCGCACTACCAAACAATGTTCTTTATGAAAATAAAATCGGTTCATTAACCTATGTCTCGTATAAAAATCCAAAAAACGAAAATACCATGGTAGGTTATCGAACTTCTGCAAGTGCAGCAATCAAGCCATTATCTCGCGTAAATGCTTCAAGTTCCATACGATTCAGTAAATATAAACGTTACGTTCTGATTCATCAGCAAACAGCCAAAGAAAAAACGATCAGAATCGTTGATGCAAAAACGGCAAAAGTTGTATCCGAAATTCCGGATATCGGCGGTGGAGTATATAAGGAAGTAGGCAATTCAATTCTTTTATTCCAAGCCGAAAAGAAAGATTACTACCTGCATGTGCCAACAGGAATTGTTACCCGTAATATGGAAAATTCTCAATTGGTACAAGCCGATACAGGTGGGTACACGGGTGACCAATCGAAACTGATCTCCATGCAAGCTCCACCACAAATGCTCGTAAACGGCAAACCGATGCGTTATGCCGGCCAAGGCCCCTTCCTGACGAAGGACAATCGCTGGTACGTAGAAGTGAATGATTTTGCAAAGGTAGCGGATGCTACAGTGTCCAAAACTTCCAGTGGATTGACGATCAATCGTGGTAATTATAAAATGACCGTCTCCAAAACTGATAAAACGGTATTAACCTGGGCTGGGCAGACCTTCGTACCATTGGAGACACTGAACGAAAAATTGGGCATGGCTGGAGGTTTCTTGAATTCCCTTTTAGGTAAAGGCTACGAATACAAAGTGCTCCATGTTTTTTCCAAGGATCTGAAAGAAGCAGATGTTATCGCTCGCCCTGATCTGTACGAGGCCATCCAAAATGATTCAGGGAATTATTATTCAATGGAAAATGGTAAACCTGCCGCAAGGCCGCTGTCAGAAGCCAACAGGTATTATTATGATGGAACTAATCTCATCTTCAAAGATGGCTTACTCGTAAATGTAGCTTCTATATACAATGCGGGTGGCCGTACGTTGCGAAATATTCTCTTCGATATCAATAAACTAAAGCATGTCATTGCCGTCTATGGAACACCGAATGCAACCATGACCGGAGGACAAATGGTACGCTGGTACGAGGTGGAAGGTAACGTGCTGGTATTCGAAGGTAACTCTAATTTGAAGGGTGCTTATTATATTTCACGATAAACACGAGGTGATATTCTGTGCTCCAAGCCCGTTTCCAAATAAGGACCCGGGCTTTTTTTATTTAGGCTGAAAGAATCCCGAGTCCCCAGTTTCCATAACCCAATCACAAATCTATGACTAACCTATTATCACACTCTAAGAAGAAAAAATTATGGGTGCCGTCGAGGAAGAAAGAACGGTTGAAAGGCCAGTTGCCCGTGCAGTTTGAAATCCCTTCGGCCGTGAAACAGAACTGAATACAGAAGGCCGGTGGTCTGACGTGAGTACATTGGAGGAACGTTTCGGGAAGCTGGCGAAGGACGAGCCCATCATCGTATATTGTGGTTCAGGTGTCTCCGCCTGCCCAAATGTAATTGCGCTCGAAGAAGCCGGATATACCAATGTGAAGCTGTATGCCGGAAGCTGGAGCGACTGGATCAGTTATGAGGAGAATGCAGTGGGAACTGTGGACGAGTAGGTACGGAGCACGGGTCTACAGTATCTCAAAGACGAATACACCGCCATACAGGCTGATGCCCGGGGCGGTGTATTTACAGTGCATGAGCGTCAACAGGAAATTAACATGTTGAGGGTGAAGCCACATTCACTGTAATAAATATTACTAGGCTGAAGGCAGCCAATTTGAATGCTTGTTAACATCCTGAAATACGCGAGAGATAAAGTCATTTTTGCACAAGCAGACTTATCCAGTTCCTTTCCCCTCAGTGAAATAAAATCTGCAACAGAACATGAGGGGAAGCATTGATGAGTCCGTGAACCAAGATAATCACCCACACTCTACGATAGCGGGCCCATAAATAACCAAGAAACAGACCCGTAACCCCATGATTTGCAATCACTGTTGCCACATCAATATCCCACTGACCATATCCTTGAATGGCAACATGCCAGATGGACCATAGTATTGAAACGAGTAGTATGGCAGGCCATCTTCCAAGCAATGCCTCCAACCGGGTTTGCAGCCATACCCGATAGAAAACTTCCTCCAATACGCTATTGATCATAAAACCAATGAACACCAAGAGAAATAATTCTGTCAAATCAGTTGCTTCGATTACTCCTTCTGGCTGTGCAATTGGGGAATAGAACTTTAGATAACCCCAGACCACAATGATGATTAGTGGTGCAATGACGCTTCTGCGAGAGCGGGGCTTTGCCGAGATAATTTCTTGCTGCGCGCCAGTCGTTTTGCGATAAATTAGCAAGAAAATCAGCGGAATGCACAACAGTGTTGTCAACTTGAACGCCAAATAATATAGCTCGAAATGTAATCCTTGTGGACCTATCGTTACAAGAGCAGCCGTAAATAAAACACCTGACATCAGTAACACAATCGATTGAACCACCAAGTGATATCTCTCCATTTGTTGGAAATACGAATGATTTTGACTTTTATAAGGAATCAGACGGATTAGTAAAATACCAAGGAATGCCGGCAACCAACTATGCCATATTGGAATCACTCCCTCATGATCGGCCGTGTACCTTATACTAAAGTTTCCGGTCCACACTAACCACATTACAGCAGCAAACATAATTATCATGCACAATAAGCCAATTGCCTTTCCCCATGCCGGAAGCATTACTTTGAATTGCTGGTTCATTCCCTTTGCACTCCTTTGAGTCCCATGCGGCATTTGCCCCATTCTTTTTTTAACTCAGTTGAGTTAAATAAACTTTAACACATTCCATCTTAATCGTCTATTTAATTCACTTGAGTTAAATAATATGATATTCTGTGTGTATGCCAAAAATCGTAGACCATGAGAAAATGAAGAATATTATCGCTGAAGCAACTTGGAAAATCATTAGCGAGAAAGGCATTCATCAGGCAACCTCAAGAACGATTGCGAAGGAGGCCGGATTATCTCAAGGAGCCTTAAGACACTACTTTTCAAAACAAGAGAGCCTATTAGCGTTTGCGATGGAGTTAGTTAAGGAAAAGGTTCTTATTCGGTTAAGAAATCTGAATGCAAGAGAACTGGCGCCTCAAGAAAGAATTGTTGAATACTTGCTTGAGCTAGTCCCGACTGATGAACAAACATTATTGGAAATGGAGGTTTGGTTTGCATTTGTAACCTATGGAAAAACGCAAAAAGGGTTCGATACCAATTATGAGGACCTCCAAAACGCAATCAAGAATTGCATTATATACTTGAAAAATGAAGGTCTTCTGCGCACTTCCGATGAAGAGAAGGAACAGGAAAAACTGTATGCCTTTATGAATGGGATGGCTCTCAATTTGTATCTAGAGCCGGATAAAATCAATCGAACACGAAGCAAAGAAATGATAGAAGACTACATCCATTGGATTATACGTTAAAGGAAAGCTTGATGCATAAATCGAGGAGTTTACGTCAGCTGGCCAGAGCCAAGCAGAATACACTTTGCGTGCCTGTGCCTATTCGGGCGTGCATGGATTGATAGTCTCTTGGGGTCCACAGTTGCCTGATGTGTAACCAACTGCAGAACCCAATCTACAGCTGGAGAGCGACTGGATTAGTTATGAAGAGAATTCGGTGGCTGCGGGGGAAGAATAAATGAAAGAAGCCCACATCTAAACGATGCGGGCTTATGGTCTTCCAACTTGATGGCAATGGAGGAGAGGCTAGCCTTCATCCGTATTGACTGATAATTAGACGTATTATTATAGAAACAGTCCGACCCATGCCACCTATTAATCGAAATATTTTATCTGCAGGTTGCTAAATACTGCCGTCCCCCCTTCAGCATACAGTGTGATCCCGCGGTCATTCCATTTTGGAAAAATAATATTGGATAACACCAAAGAACCATCATCAACGAAGACCTCGATACTGGTCTTGTCTACCAGAATCTTGAGATGAACTTTGTTCTTCTCCGGAGCGAATGCCGCTTGACTCTCCAAGTCTCGGCCACTCCTGTCAGGATTCCCGGTATAGGTCCGGTTCACATAGACATAGCCACCTTCTACATTGACGCCTGTATCCACATGTCGGCTCTGGTCGTTGGATTCACGAAGCCTTAATCCAATATTATTGATCTTGGTCCATGATATATCGGCCTCAAGCTGATACGAATCTCCCGTCACATGAAGTGTATGAGATCCCTTCACTGTAATCGGTTTAAAGGCCGTCTCCGAGATCACTGCCTGTTCCAGAGACTCAATCGGTCTTGAGATCAGTCGATACTGACCTGTTTTCGATGCAATAAGTTTAATTTCACGAACAATCGAATCCATGCCGTTGTAACCTTCCTTCAGTGTCGGCGTATTGTTGGCATAGCTCCAGTTATTCATCCAGGCGAATGCGTAACGGTGACCGGTTTTGTCAGGGCTTGCCCCATCTTCAAATGTAACTCCTCCATACCAGTCGAAGCCATAGTCCAGCCATTGTGGTTCTTGAAGGTCGGAAACAAATTCTTTGCCATTAAAGCTTCCGGTCCAGTAAGCGTAGGTATTGGGTTGTCCTGATGATCTGCCGTTGGCGCTTACGCCGAGCACCCATTTATAGGTTCCGTTATCTGCCCGCATCACAAATAGATCAGGACATTCCACCAACCCCACGTTTTCCGTGAAGAAGCCGCCGGTATATCGCCAATTTTTCAAATTAACCGACTCATAGAACCCAATCTTCGTCCCTTCAGCCAGAGCCATAACCCATTTTTTGGAGGGCTCATCCCATATGATTTTAGGGTCCCTAAAATCCTTTTGTCCCGGATTCTTAATCACCGGTCGATCTCCATAAGGCTTAAACGTTTTCCCTTGATTGGTGCTGTACCATAAATATTGTTCCTGCTGTCCGCTGCTGGCAGAGGGCTGCGTCATGATCGCAACAATTGCTCCCTTGCCGAAGCCGGCTGTACCTGACTCATCCACAACCAATGAGCCAGACCATGGATCACCGTTTCGGTTTGTGTATTTGGGGATTGCCACGCCTTCATCCTTCCAATGAACCAGATCGACCGATGTGGCATGCCGCCATTCCGTACCATTGCCTTTAGGGTAATCACCGTTGTACAGATAATAATAGTGGTACTTCCCGTCCAGATATATCGGCCTTTGGGGATCATTCTTCCACTTGTCTGGCGTCGTAAAATGAAAGCTGGCTCGCAGACTCGCGCTAGGAGAGGCTACTCCCGTGTCCACTGTAGGCCATGGGCTGTTGGTCAGAATCGGAATGACAGTGAAGGCGAGCGTGATCACACCACAGACAGCAGACCATATGACCATCTTCTTTCTGATGTTGTTATTCATAACAGTTACCTCGTTTGTAAAAAAAGAAAATGCCAATAGTTATCGACATTTTCTTTCTTTTAGACTCTCTGTGGAATCGGTTTATTCCACTGTCAATTGTCCTTGTGCCAGAATGCTATCCTTCACTACGGATGTTTTGGATCCTTTGATATTCACCAGGAAACTTGGTGCGAAGGTAGAATGATGATCTTCAAACATTCCTCGGTTGGTCATATAACTAGTGATCACTACGTTGTTGCCTTGAACCTGCGGAATAGCAAAATGTGCGTAAGTCCAGGTAACATCCTTAGGATCCAGATCATGATGCAATACAAGTCCGGTACCATTCAACGGCTTGTATGGTCCTGTCAGAGAATCGGATACATATCCCAACATGTAGATATCTTCAGCATCAATACCATCCACAACCATTTTGGCTCCCCTTGTATCCGTGAACAAATACCATTTTCCATTCAACTTAAAGATATTTGCGCGTTCAATTTCATCGGTTACCGTATTGGATGCAATCAGCGGCTTCATCACTTGTTTTAAGGTATAATCGTCATTCAGTTCAATGATCCCCAAAGCACCATTGGCTAAGGAAGCAAGCTTTTTATTAGGGCTTTGCAGCAATTTCTCCCTCTCGGCCTGGAAGAACTTCTTGCTTCCTTCGTAGAAGGTCCTGTTATTGAATGCATCCTCGCCCTGGTAGCCCGTCTCTGTTCCAGTATTGGCTTCGAAAACAAGGTATTTGCGACCATTATCTTCCACATAGTGAGGATCTCTTAGCGTATGATTGTCGGAATAATCCCCACTTCTGAAAGCCTGCTCCACGGTTTGATACATTTTGCCGTCACCATCAAAGATCGACTTGAAATCTTCAACACCGTCCACTTTAAGCGTGTCCTCTGTAAGTTCGGAGACATTGATTTGAGCAGTCGTCAGGGTTTGCTTGCCATAAAATCCGTTGGCCGGGTCCCAGCCATGACGATTGGTGTAGAACAGACGAATATGGCCATCCGTAGTCAGCGTAGAAGAGCCGGACCATTCCTCTGCCTGATGATTCAGAATTGAGTCATTCGGAACGTCCTTGTCGGTGTTTTTGAACACTCTGCCTGCATTTTTCCAGGCATCAATGGATGTGTCTCCTGTTTTTTTGTAGAACATATAGATGAATGTGTCCCATCCCCGATCTGGGTCACCCGCCAGGCCAAAGACGATTTGATAACCATGATAGTCAGCTACGGTACCATCTGCATTCTGCAGTGGCCAGGTATCCCACACATCCATGTCGATGACGTTACCATTCTCATCATATCCTTTTGCAGAAGGAAGGTTTTGAATGGTAGATGCGTCAAACTGAGGAACCTTGAATTGTGCTTTGATTTGTTCCGCAGGGATTTTCAGGGCGTCTGTGCGTGTAATATGCGAGAAACCATAACTTTCTTTGTAGTCTGTACTTTCTTTTGCCAAAGCCGAAGCTCCCCCACCTGCCAATAGTGTTGTTGCAAACGTTACTGCTGTCACTCTTCTTACAATTTTCTGGAAATTCATTAGATGTATCCCTCTCTCTTGTCATTTTTTTCCGGAAAACAGAAAAAGACCTAAAAATCGTTAGGGTATGGTGGATACACCGATCCCAACGGACTTTTAGGTCTTGCCTGCTTACCAGTAACAATCCCGACATATTCAACTGTCGATAACTATTCTATATGGTCGGATCAAAATTTGGCTATAGATCGAAACTCCCGATTCGAATCAAGGACCAGGGACTCAGTTTATCAAGTATCAGAATCAATCCGAGGATGGATGAAGTCGATGATCTATCCGGATGATTTCCATGGCGATCACAACCAGTTGGCTTTCGGTAAACGCATATCCATAATCCTCTTCAACCATTTCACCGATCTCGCGGGCCTGTGTATATGCTTCGGTAAAATTCATCTTTGCCATCGCTACAAGCTCCGGATTCAGTTCATTGCGGAGTCTGCCTGATTCATCCGTTTGCAGCATATTCTCAAGCTGGGTCAAAAGTCGCTCATAGTTCGCAGACCGTCGATCCAGTACACCGGCAACATGTCCTACACCTTCCGCGATATCCCTGATCATGGCCGTCTTTTCCGGAGCCTTATGGCGCATGCCCGCATTCTTCCAGGCCGTATGGATATGCATGGCGATATAACCAACCTCATCTTCCGGGATGACCACCTGCAATTTCTCGTAGATCAAACGCTTGGCATGAAGCCCAAGCTGGAACTCTCTTGGATAGAGGATACGAATCTCCTCAAGCAGCGTATTCCGAATTTCGATTCCCTTGCCAATCCGCTCCAAGGCAAAGGAGAGATGGTCTGCAAGAGCGATATGGATATGCTCATGAAACGTAACACCCAATGCTTTCTCGGCGAAAGTGATGATCTGCTGGGTGACTGCAATTTCTTCTTCAGGCAGGGTCCCCAGTATTTCCTGAAGGTGGTTATACTGCTTCGGATCAGTCATCACAAACACTTTTTCAACAAGGCTTGGGTCTACAATATCATTTTTTCCTTTTTGGAAAACAACACCCGGCCCCATGACAATTTTCTCTTCTCCATGATCGGTAACCACAGCGGCGTTATTGTTAAGTATTTTTTTGATCTTCATGTTAGTCTCCTATGCCTGTTCGTTAAGTTTATCAGCTTCTGGTCGAACAACGCGATCCACACCGAGCAGCAAGGTAACAGTAAAAGCCGTAGCCAGAGCAAGCACAAAACCTATGAGATAATGAACAAGATTCATCAACCCGGGCTGTACAACAAAAGCGATCATCGGCAATCCGGTTAGCCCCAATGAATTGGCCACAACCTGATGAAAAGCGACATATGCCCCTCCGACGGCTCCTCCTGCAGCAGCACCCAGAAAGGGGCGCGCAAGTTTAAGATTAACACCATAGATGACTGGCTCGGTGATACCGAACAGCGCTGTGATCGAGGCAGGCAATGCTATCTTCCTCACTGCTTGGTCCCTGGTTCTGGCATACACTGCAAGACCGGCACCTGCTTGCGCAAAATTCGCCATGGACCAGATCGGAAGCAAGAAATTGAAGCCGATATCCGGATTGGAAATCAGTCCAACTTCGACAGCCTGAATCCCGTGATGAAGACCGGTGATCACAATAGAGCTGTATATCCCTCCAAGCAGAAGGCCAAAAAGCAAGTTCCCGTAGTTGAAGACGTGTTCCAGAATACTTCCCAGCGAGCCGCCCAGACCAAGAGCAAGGGGTTCAATAACCAGTACCGCAAGGCTGCCCGCGATGCTAAAGCTCAAAAAGGGAACGAGAAGAACAGCTCCGGATGACGGTATCCATCGGCGTAGTCTTTTCTCAATTATCGTTAGCATGAATGCCGCTAGAACGGTTGGGATTATGGCTCCCTGATATCCGAATTGCGGTGATATGGGCAAAGCCTGAGCAAAGGCTGGATCTCCACCGATGTCGGTGAACGGAAGAATCGCCGGATGAGTCATGACAATCCCAACAGCGGCACCAAGCGCCGGGGTTCCACCGAACCGCTTGGCCGTGTTGTATCCGAAAAGAACAGCCATCAGCTGGAACGCTGAGCCCGTCAGCAGTGACAGAATCCGGAACCACGTTTGGCCTGGATCATCCCAGCCGAATGCCCTCGCAAGTCCCAAGACACCCAGCAGCAGCCCTGCCACGACGAAGAGCGGAATAATGGGCACAACGATATCAGAAAAAAATTGGAATGCGTCCATCAACCTGTGTAACAATGCTCGTGAATGAAGCCCCTTATCATTGGATGGTCTGCTGGTGGTAGACACGGACGGCAGTGGACAGGAATCCGTATGATTTTCTCCGTGTAGCCGCGGTGTGATGGGTCCAATCGGTTCGTCTTCTTTCGGTATGGAAGAAGCAGCTGACTGAAGTATGACATTCACCTGGCGATTAACCTTCGAGACAAGAACGGGACCCAGGATAATCTGCAGTTGTCCAGCACGAACGTGCACCCCTTGAATTTCCTGCATACCGTCAAGACGTTCTTGTTCCACCAGATCACTGTTCTGCAATCGGAGTCGGAGTCGTGTCGTGCAATGGGTGCTTTCGATAATATTGTCCGTTCCTCCAGACCATTCAATAAGTTGCGTGGCCAATGCCCTTGCGGAACTACGCCCCTTTGTAATACTCCGGTCATCCTGCTGCATGGATGCTCCTCCCTGTTACTTAGCATTAAAAGGACATCGAAGGATCGATGTCTATCGTTGAAAGTTGATCTTCTACAAAAATAACAATTTCGTCATTTATGGCAATATTACTATTGTGACCACTTCACTTTCCAAAATCAATGGTCAGTAAATACCACTACTCTGAGAACAATGGCTCATCTTGGCCATGCATTTAGTTCTACCAGATCGCCCCTTTTCTCCAGAATTCGAATATCCTCTAATGGAATCAATAGATTATATTTCAATAAAATCCTGATAGTTGCGGGGAAAAGTAAGCAAAAAGAGCCCGCGTCGGAAGCAGGCTCTTGGTTTGCAGCAATGATGGTGTACGTGGACTTGGGGACATGGACGCTAAGGTTCTCAATTGAGGGAAGCACCTTCATATTCAACGCCAATTTCGGCAATCAAGCATACTTACGGATATAACGAATGTAATCTTGAGCACTTTGGTTTATCTCTTCATCTGTAGCCTGAAATGATGCACCGAAAACCGCAAAGTACGGTAACGCTATCGCACCCACATGATTGATGCTGGCTTTGAAAGGTGCAATCACCTCATCTACCGTAAAAGAGACGGAACCTTCCGGCGTGTAATTTTCTTTTTTATCACCAATGGACATGGCGAGGCTCAGCTTTTTCCCGTGCAGTTTATTGCCTGATGATCCATACGCCCATCCGTAAGTAAAAACATCATCAAACCACTTTTTGAGCAAAGGCGGATAGCTGTACCAATATAGCGGAAACTGCAGGATGATATGGTCATATGCTTCGAGCAGCTTCTGCTCTCGGGAAACATCGATGTTCCAATCAGGATATGCTTGGTAGATCTCATGAATTGTAATATCAGTCGCATGCTGCACAAGCTCTTCTTTCCATCGCCGATTTACTCTTGAAACGTCAATATTCGGATGTGCCAGGATCACGAGTGTTTTCATTGTTGAACTTCCTTTCTTGGTTCAGGCTAAATCTTCTGTTTGAATAACGCCATTATCATATAGGCCCAGCAAAAAGAAAATACACACAATAAAGTAAGATGGTTACTTCAAGGTGTGTATGGACTTCATCGGCAAAGTTGTGAGAAAATGAACAGTTATACCGCATCAACAAGATGTAACCTGAACGAGGTGAACGGTCATGAAACAATATAATCTGGGAATCGAAGCAACACTCGAGATTATCGGTGGCAAATGGAAAGCGCTAATTGTATGCTTATTAATGTCAGGCGTGAAACGGACAGGTGAGCTGCAGCGCAGTATCGACGGCATTTCACAAAAGGTCCTGATTCAACAACTACGTGAGCTGGAGAGGGACGGCCTTGTCAGAAGACTTGTGTATCAACAGATGCCGCCAAAAGTCGAATACAGTCTTACGGAATATGGAGTTACTGCCAACAAGATTGTGGATGTGATGTGTGCATGGGGACGAGAAAATATAGTATTAAGACAGCAGCAGGGAGAAGAAATTATGCTTTTGGAAAATAAAGAGTCTGTTCTTGACTTGCTACCCCTTGATTCGATAATTGAAAAGAAGGAGAACTTGAATTGAAAAACTATCTCGTATTTGGCGCAAGCAAAGGACTTGGAGATGCCTTCGTCAGAGGTGTCCCCGAGCAGGGAGACAAGGTCTGGGTCATCTCTCGCAGCAGACCTGACAATGTAAACCTGAATGACGGCGTTGAACGCATATGGATCCAGGCGGATCTGTCTGATCTCCATGCAGCCCAAGTGATCACAGACGCGCTCCAGCACGAAACACTGGATGTTCTCATATACAATGTAGGCATTTGGGAAAAGGAAGGCTTCGAGGATCACTACTCGTTTGACCAGGATGCTCCTGCTGATATCTCGAATCTGATTCATGTAAATATAACATCGGCGATTGTATGTATTCAGGCATTACTGCCCCATCTCCGGCAATCGACAGCCGGCAAAATCATTCTGATTGGCTCGACTGCAGGTCTGAACAATTCGAATAACACTCAGGTTTCATTTGTAGCTTCCAAGTTCGCCATTCGTGGAATTACGGAGGCCTTGCGGGAGCACACGAGACACGATGGCATTGCCGTAACATGTATTAATCCGGGGGAGCTTGCAGCTGAAATACCTTATGAAGAGGGAAGTGAGCGTGCACTCGCTGAATATAATGGCACACGTATCCCCCTTCAGGATATGGTTTCCATCGTCAAATGCATCGTGAACCTGTCCAAGGCAGCCTGCGTAAAAGAAATCAATATGCCTGCGATCACGGATACCAACGCATAATGGGGGCTTGATGGGATCTTTTATTGCAGTCCCCATCTAATCATGGAGAACCCTTATAGCAACCAAGGGATAGCAGACGGATTCAGATTCAATACAGTAAAAAGCCCGTTACTTAACGGGCTTTTTACCTTTTCATTATGGAATACCATTTCAAGCAGACAAGTCACTTCGAAGCGGCCATCGTCAGCTGCTCCACCAGTGCCCGCAGCGAATAATCGGAGGTTGAACATAGCTGTATGCTCCCGGCCTGCTGAGGCAAAGCGGCGTCATCATACGGATTGCGCAGCACCAGATTCAGTAAGGGCTTAACTGAAGCGAGTGCCTCGGCCAATACCAGCTGACCTGTGAACAGATGAGCATTAAGCGTGCCCTGAATCACAACATCCGTACCAGCCGCCTGCTGTACGAGTAACGTGATCTCGTCCGCATCCGGCCTCATCGAACAGTGGTGCGTCATCACAGTTAATCCTGCATCCTTCAAAAGCGATGCCAGTCTGATCTCGGCTGCACCGCTATTATCGGCCTGCGTCAGCTGCTCCTGCTTCGGCAGAATCAGCAAATAGTTCAGCGAAGTCCTGAGCGGAAGTAATTGCTGTGGATCTCGGGTGACTTTCACGGTTTTACGAGCCAGATTCAATGCCTCCTCATCCCACTTCTTCCTCGGAATAGGCTGGGCAGACGCTTGGTATTGTTGAAATTTACCGTATAGCTGCCGTATACGATGAACGGACTCGTCAATTCGCGCCTCGTCGATCCGCCCATCCTGCACAGCTGCCAGAATCCCCGCAATAACCCGGCTCTGATACTCAGGGGTATGACACATTAAAATCATATCGTTTCCTGCCTGTACGGCCAGGACGCCTACTTCATCCGGACTGAAATGGTTACGGATTGCTCCCATCTCAATATCATCAGTGCAGATTACACCTTCAAATCCCAGCTTGGTACGCAGCAGCTCTGAGGCAAAGAAAGAACTGAGCGAAGCAGGAAGCCCAGCGGACTCGGGAATGTTGGGAAACACCAGATGCCCCATCATGATTGAATCCGCTCCGGCATCGATTGCCTCCATGAAGGGAAGCAGCGGCCCCTCCATCATTTGCGCAAGTGTTAGCTCACACGCAGGCAGGACCACATGCGAATCCCCGCTTACTTGGCCGTGACCCGGAAAGTGCTTTGCCGTCACGGCCACACCTGCTTCATGCATCCCCTGAATATAAGCCCGACCGAATTGGGCTACCAGCCCTGGGTCCTCTCCGAAAGAACGGACACCAACGACGGGATTATCCACATTGGTGTTCACATCCAGTACAGGTGCCCAGTTCATCGGAATCCCCAGCGCGTTCAACTGACTGCCGATGAATTTACCGAGGAGGTAGGCTGTTTCGGGGTCTTCGCTTAATCCAACTGCCCGGTTACCCGGGATATAGGGAAAGAAGGTTTTGAACTTGGACAGGGTGCCTCCTTCTTCATCTACCGAAATATAATAAGGCAACGAGCTGCCAAACTCTCCGGCTATCTTCTGAATTTCTTCGAGTAGTGCCAGCGTCTGCTGCTCACTCTCAACATTATGAGGAAAGATACCGATTCCGCCAAACCGCTGCTGCGACATTCTCTTCTGAAATTCCGGTTCGGCACAGGTCGATGGTGTACCAACCACACACATCATGGCTATTTTATCTTCCAGACTCATCGCCTTCGGTTCAGATTCCGCATAGGCCGCGTCCAGTCCCAGTTCATGATAAAGTGTACGCTCCAGATAGTCATGCAGGTAGAACCTCGACTTCACAAAATGCTCCGCCATAGCAGACGGCTGGTAACGTTCCAGCGCAGCCTTCATGCGAGGCAGAACCTTCTCGCGTCCGCGGCGGTTTCTCGTGTAGTTATTCTGCAGGGAGCGCCACTCCGCATCGTCTCCAGAATACAGCTCCCAGCGGTAGGCGTACTTGTGGATCGCTCGCGAACGGTCTGTTGCTACCTCAAAATCATGCATAATGGCAACCAGTTCCGCTTCTTCCTTATGCTCCTGCACCTCGTCCAGCAGCTTCCAGATGATCTCATAATAGTCCTCCAACTGATAATGGCCGAGGCACGTATGCCCGGTAACCGGATCAATGCCATGAAACCGTTCCAGGAATCGGTCAATGAAGGTGGAAGCATTCGCCTTGCGATTCCAGGCCAGGTCCGCATGCAGCAACATAGGGTACCACGTCGTTTCAAAAATGCCATACGGAACACCAAGACTGAACGGCCCCGTCCAGTTGGTGGCAACAATACAGTCAAGATCCAGCTTGCCGGCTGTTTCAGCCCACTGAAGCAGGTTGTCCGTCCGGTTCGATAATACCGGATAGTTCTGATGCTCTGCCCAGTCAAAGCTGCGAACGGCTGGAGCTCCCATGACTTCGATGCCCAGCGATCTGAATTTGTTCGTATGCGAAGTAACCTCTGCTTCAATGTTGCGTCCATTATAAATCCAGATCATGGCTGCACTTCGCTGATCCAGCTTAGCCAGCTCTTCCGGCGGACATTTATCCAGCATGTCGTGCCAGAAAATCGGCTGCTTCCCCCGCTCTGTCGTATAGGCGATCAACCGGTTCAAAAAGGCGATAAAGGCTCGTTCCCGTACACCTTCATATTCAACTTGACAGCGTTCGCATTCACATAGGCTGTAGACCTCGTCACAGCCCAGATGGATATATCGCGATTCCGGGTGGGCGTCGATCATCTCCCCAAGCAGTGTGGTCATCAACCCGAAGGACTCCGGGTGCGACGGGCAGATTTCCCCGGTGGACTGCTCTGTTTCGCGGAGGTGCCGCCAGGCTTCGTGGCGCAGTACATACTCCAGGTGTCCGAAGCTCTGCTGAAGCGGAATAATCTCGATAAAATGTTCATGAGCAGTACGCTTCAGTTCTTCAAGCTGCGACAGGCTTAATGCATGTTTGGGATGTGCAAGCTCTGGGTGTGTCCGAAATGGAAATTTATCCTCATATTCAATCAGCACGGCGTTCGTCTTATATTTGGCAAACTCCCCCAAATATTCGATCAGCAGTTCCGGCTTCGAGAACGTCTGGCGTAAATCCAGATTCATGGCCCGCACAGCCGTATCCGGCCAGTCACATATAGATACGGCAGGGATGTCTCCATCTGAGCTACGCAGTTGAACCAAGGTCTGTAATCCATAAAATAGACCCGCAGCATCCAGTGCCCAGACCTCCGCTCTACGGGCCGACACTTCCAACGTGTAACCTTGCGGCTTCCCTGCAAGACAAGCCCATTTTTCTTCCCTTTCTGCATCGATTGAAGTAACAACAGGGGCGCGCGAGCTCTTCCCCTGTTCTCCCTGGACTTCATCAACAGTCAGATCGTTGATCTTAGGCTCATGGTCTACCTGGTGTAATTCTTGCCCTACGAAACGTTCTATAACAAGCCAATAACCTTTTTCTATTCTTGAGGACGTATATTGAAGTCCCGGAAATGCCCGGCGGCAATGGATTGCGAGCCGAGGATCCTCCTCCTCCATATACATTCTTATCCTCGCCTTGTCATCCAGCCGTAAGGTTCCTTCCTGAATTGCTGTAAACTGCTTCGGTTGTGGTATCAAGCTCTGCATCGCTCTCCTCCTATTCGTTACCCTGTGGCCGCAGTCGGCCATTCTTCCAGCATTGCAGCATGCTCAGCTTCCCATCGTTCATGTTGAAGCTGACCAGATCCGCAGGTGCTCCTGCCTCAAGTCCTGCGGTCTGTTGAAGTCCAAGCAGCTTCGCCGGATGCGCCGAAGCACAATCCCAGGCATCGGCAAGTCCGGCAAGTCCTGTTTCCACGAGATAGCTCACCTGATCCGGCAGCATCATTGCTGAGCCGGCCAGCAGCTGCGGCTGCCCGGCAAGGTGCAGCCGCCCTTCTGCTGTCAACACCACGTCGCCGCCGATGTGCAGACGGTAAGAACCTGATGGCATGCCGCTCAGTGAGACGGCATCGCTAACGAGAATGGCCTTTTTGCGCTTCATTCGGAGAATCACAGACAGCACGGATGGCGGAAGATGATGCCCATCTGCGATCATACAGCCATACAGCTCATCTGCTGCCAGCTGCTCCCACAGGTAGTTCGGATGGCGCGGAAGCATGAGATGCGCACCATTGCCAAGATGGGTGGACATGACGGCCCCCGCCTGAACAGCTTCCCGGATCTGTTCAGGCGAAGCTGCCGTATGCCCAATCGAGACCCGAATGCCAGATTCACAGCACCGGGCGATAAATGAAGCTGCACCCGGCCACTCCGGGGAAAGGGTCACGATACGGATTAGCCCACCTGCTGCCTCCTGCCAGCGGCACAAGGCATCCCAGTCCGGAGGAACGATATGCTGCCGCGGATGTGCACCGCGCGGTCCGTCCTCGGGTGACAGGAACGGACCTTCCAGATGAATGCCGGCTATGCCCGCGGCCGCATCCGCGTTTACCCGAACAGCCTCTGCAATAGCGGATGCAGATTCAGCGAGGCGATCATAACAGTTTGTAATCAATGTAGGGCAATAACTCGTGACTCCTTGACTCCGCAGCAGCATGGTCAGTTTCAGCACCGTATCCGGATACAGCGGAGCCTCATTCAGATCCAGACCCCAGCCACCGTTCACCTGCAAATCAACCAGACCGGGGGCAAGCCAGGGAAGATGATCCGTGGAAGATGTCACGGCGAGTTCAGTAACGGCAGCAATCTTTCCCTCTCTGACTCTGACCTCAATGGGCAGCCCCGTCCGGTAGTGTCTACCAATAATGGGCATGCTCACAGGCCGAAGGCTTCCCGGTCCGTAAACATCGTAATACCGGGATGTGTACGCAGGATCGTAGCGGGACATGCCGTGCTTATCGGATCATGTAAAGCTGCCTTGAGCGCCCGACGTTTCAACGTCCCTGGTACAATGGCGAACAGTTTCTTGCCTGCCATCAGCGCCGGCACCGTCAGAGTCAGAGCCTGTTCAGGTACATCATCCAGCCGGGCAAAACAGCCATCGTTTACCTGCTGACGGCGGCAGGCCTCATCCAGCTTCGCTACTTTTACAGTTACCGGGTCATTAAAATCAGCAACAGGTGGATCATTGAAGGCAATATGTCCATTCTCTCCGATCCCAAGACAGATGATATCCATAGGAGCAGCACGGAGCAGCTCTCCATATCTCCGGCACTCCTGCTCCATATCGCCCAGTCCGTTCAGCAGTTCCACCCGCCCCGGATGAATTCGGCTGAACAGACGTTCCGTCAGATATCGGCCGAAACGCTGCGGAGCCTCCTCCGGTAAACCAATGTATTCATCCATGTGAAAAGCACAGACCCGTGACCAGTCGATGTCCTGCTCCCGTGCCAGCCCCTCATACAATTCGTTCTGTGAAGGTGCTGCAGCGAAGACGATACGGACCTGACGCTCTGAATCCTGCAGCAGCTGTCTTAATTGATGCCCAACCGCGGCTGCTGCAGCTGCCCCCATCTGATCCCGATTGGCATAGATCTGTACAGACATTCGATCAACGACTTGAGTTTCCAGTGGCTGTGTCAAGCCATTTGCCTTCATGCTTCTCATCCTCCTTCAGACGGCTGCTCACCTGATTCTTCATGACCCGCATTCTGCATCAGCAGTGTCGCATGGGACAGATCATGCCTGCTTGCATAGTAATAACCGTTATAACGGATTCGGCGAGGTTCGAAACCAACCTGTCTTCCCGGTATCACCGCTTCCGAGCCAAGTGTGACATTTCCATCTGCTCCAGTGATGCCGCTGGTATACCGTCCTGCTGAATACGTAAACCTTCCCTCCACCTTCGCATCCGTTAGTACCGCACCCGTATCGTAATCCCTGACCTTCAGGGTGACGGATACTGCTGATCCGCTATACACCAGATTCATGTCAGAGACAATTAGAGGCTTCAGCGTGGTGCTTCCCGTCGTAGCTGAGACTTCATCCGTGAGTGGTCCGATGTTGCCCTGCAAGTCGCGGGCTGCAATGCGGTAGTAGTACGTCGTATCCGGCAGCAGTCCCTTATCCTGGTAGTTCAGGCCCCGGGCGAGTCCGGCGATATCTGAAGCAGCAGGCATGAAGCCTTGAACCGTACTCCGATAGATTACATATCGCTCCACTTCCATGTTATCGGAAGCCATTCCATAATTCAGTTGTATGGTCTGATAACTGGTAGCATCGATGGAGGGCATTCCAGCAAGGGCCGAAGGGGCCTCCTGATCATCCGTCGCTGTCCAAAATGTGCCGCCAGGGCCCCAGTAAGATGGCAGTGCCCGGTAGGAATCATAGTGATGGACGGCAATGCCACCGAAGGCGCTGTTCTGCCCGTAAGCTGTATAGACCTTATCTAGTTCGGCTTCCATATGGCTGCGGCCTTCTTCCCAGAACGTGATTGTCTCGGGATCGCCGCTATTCGCGATATCCAGCGTCTCCACCCCAACCACCACCGAATTCGGCTTGCCGATCTGGTCTGCGTAGGCCAGTTCTCCAGCAGCCCCGGCAATAATGCCAGCGGAGCCATCCGCCGTATCCCGGTAATCCATGATGGTGATATAGTCGGAGATATCCTGAACATGCTCGGAGAGCCACTTGCTGGAGCCATTCCAGACAATATTCGCACCCTGATCCGACGTGTCATACCACTTGGGAACAGCTGGGCCGAACGGCAGCCGGATACCTGCCATATCCCGGCGATCCATCATTTTTTGCAAGACATCCAGGTATTCCTGCTGCAGGAATCGGCTTGGATCTCTAAAGTCAGGGGAAATGTAAGGTTCAATATCCACATTGATGCCGTCAAACTTCTCCGAATCTGCTGCTGCAAGGTTGTAATTGATGACCTGTTCCATCTCCCTTACTGCATGACTATGATATTTCTCGTATGCGCCCATGTATGCCGGGGAAGTGCCGCCAGCAATGAGAGCGTGCACCTGCAGATTTTTGCTATGAGCCCAGCTAAGGAACGAACGCAGTTCATCCACCTGTTCTTCCAGCGCATTGTACCCCGCATATTTGCCCACTGCGAGATACAGCGTCTGGACTGGATCTTGCCCGAATGTCTGTGTATCCGTAATGAATGAATTAAGCACCTGGCGCGAACCGGGATTCAGAAGCAGCTTGTAGCTTTCCGGTTCCCAGATCCACATGGCCCGGTCCTGATCGGGCAGAGGGACAGCCGGTTCATGCGTCCCGTTTCCAACCTGAGCATATACGGTTGGACTATAGCCAGTTCGTTCCGGTCCATTGGTCGCTCTGGCCTCCAGACTGACGGTACGATCGCCCATTCCCGTTGTGTCCCACACGAAGACATACGCCGAACCTTGCTCGGTCGCCTGCTGCCAAGGCCCTCGATTCACCCTCACCTCTACCATTGTGACCGGAATAGGCGAGCTGGTCACGATGGTGACCTCTACCTGACCGCTTAATGGCACACCTTCGGATGGTCCTGTGATTGTGACGACTGGGACAGCTCCTGCCGGATTATCAACGGTAAGCATGGCGGGAGTGCTCCATACCCCGTAGCGGGTGGACGTATCCAGCCCGCGGACCACCAGTTCCACTGTCCCGTTATAGCTCGAGGTATCGAGCATGTAAGACCAAGTGCCGCTGTCATCCCCATCGGGATCATTCAACAGCACTTCGTATTGGGACGTACCGTTTACATACAGCCGAATGTCATACAGGTCGGTATAACTGCCTCCGATCTCTACCATCCCTCCGTCCGACACATATCCACCTCCGGGTACGTCCAGCGAGATGGAACCGGCTGCTCCCGCCTTACCAGGGAAGGGTATTCCAACGAACACCATACCGATCAACAAAACCATGGCTAGCCTGAATCCGGAGTACACACGCAGGTGCTGCTTTTTCATAAGCGAAGCCTCCTTTTGCCATTCTGTACTAATGGTCTAGGATTCCTGGGCCGTATATTCGCTCATTTCGCGCTCAACTGAATATTCAGAACGCGGTCATACGCTTCCTTATAGGTGCTCAGCAGCTGATCTACACCAAGATTGTTAATCTCCTCTACATACTTCTCCCAATCCGCCAGACTGCGGGAGCCAGTCACGAATTTGGCAAAGCTCTCATCGCGGTGCTTTTTGATCGCCTGCCCGGTAATGGAGATGATTTCATTTTCACCCTCGGTAAACGCAGGTCTTGGCTGCATGGCAGAAGGATCATACTTCACTGCTTCTTCATAAGCGTGCTTCAGGGCATCCGAGAACAGGGACAGATGAGCATTAAAATCAATCCAGGTATAGGTTCCGCTGGTCTGCAGCCCTGTCTGCTTACGCATTTCAATGACATCGTTATACTCCGGCTTGAACTTGATCGCATCTCCTTCCTTTACATATGTCTCTCCCTCTACTCCCCAGCTGCTGAACGTACGCCCTTCCTCGGAATAGAAGAAGTCCATGTACTTCATGATATCGTCTATGTTTTTGGAGGTGGACGCTACCGTTAACCCGCCCTCCATATAATGAAAATACGGATTCAGCTGTTTGCCACCGGCAGCACCGGCAGGTGGTGCCATGAACTGCATGTTGAACTCGGGATTCTCCGGCTGCATGGCATTGTTAAAGAAATCAATCCGGCTGATATAATCGATGGTCACGAACGATTTGCCTGTAGAGACCATATCCTGCCACTGCTTGGTTTGCAGCGATAAGAAATCAGGGGGAACCAGTCCTTCGTCGTAGAAACTTTTCCACATGCCTACCATGGATTTATAATTGTCTTCGGTCGGCCCATAACGCCATTCTTTCTGGTCAAAATCGTAGTAGGCGCCTTCTCCGGTCCCATAATTCACCGTCATATTGGCATTCATCTCATCCGGAATCTGTCCGTAGCGGATGGAAAGAGGATAACTGTCCGGATATTTCTCCTTCAGCTTCTTCAGGGCCGCATGCAGCTCTTCGTAGGTCGTCGGAACCTGAATGCCTTCCTTGTCGAAAACGTCCTTGCGATACATCCAGATCATGCGGTTCGTCTCACCGAAGCCCTGATTGGGGAACATATACATCTTGCCGTCGGCAGAGAGAGCCGCCTTCGCTTCCTCGGGGTATTGTTTCATCCATGCCTGCAGATTCGGCATGTTGTCCATATGCTCCATCAGATCCACCAGCGCGCCCTGCTGTCCAAACTTGTTCGATTCTTTGCGATTGGGCATATACATCAGATCAGGTAGCGATTTGGAGGCAATCGCCAGATTCAGGCTTTCATCCAGCTTGCCGGAGGGTGTCTGCACTTCAAGCGTGACACCAGTCTTCTCCTTCAGCCAGCTCCAAACGGGCCAGCTCTTGGAATACGGAAATGTGGGATTGTTATCCAGCAGTGCGGTAAACGTCTTCCCGGTTCCTGAGGAGTTATTTTTTACGCCATTCTCCCCTTGAGCATCCGTCTGCGAGCCGGAACCGTTGCCGCCTCCACTGCACCCGGCTACCATCGTTACAGCAATCAACAGCGGAAGAATTACCGATTTCCATTTGCCCATACGCTTCTCTCCCTTAATCTGAATTTGCGGTGGTTTTCATGCCGATTAGCCTTTGACTGCCCCAACCATGGCTCCCTTCACAAAATACTTCTGTACAAACGGATAAATAATCAGAATTGGCAAAGTGGACACCATGATGGTCGCATACTTGAGTGATTCCTCAACGACCATATTATCTCCCCCAATGGACGTAACGTCGCCTGAGCTTGCACTGCCGGCCAGCACCAGATTACGCAGGAGCACTTGAAGCGGAAACAAATCGGGAGATCTTAGATAGAGCAGTGGGAAGATAAAGTTATTCCACATGCCCACGGCATAGAACAGGGCAATGGTGGCGAAGGACGCCTTGGACAGCGGCACGACAATACGAATGAAGATGCCGATATCGTTCAGGCCGTCCATACGGCCCGATTCCTCCAGCTCTTTGGGAATGCCTGAGAAGAACGTTCGCATCAGGATCAGATTCCATGTGCTGACTGCCCCTGGAAGAACCATGCCCCAGACGGTGTCCACCAGATTCAGGGAACGGACCACCAGAAAGGTCGGAATCATTCCGCCGCTGAAGAACATCGTGATGACAATCAGCACGGTGAAGCTATTGCGCAGCGCCATGTCTTTCCTGGACAATGCATACGCTCCGGTTGAAGTGACCACCAGCGAGATCAGCGTACCGAGCACAGTATAGATAATCGTATTTCGGTAAGCCGTCCAGATTTGCGGATCTCCCAGCACCAGCTTATACATGCTCAGGTTGAAGCCCTTGGGCCAGAAGGAAATATTGTTCTGGATGACGTTGGCGTTGCTGCTGAGGGAAACGGCCAGCATATGAAGGAACGGATAGAGTGTGATCACCACAACAAGCAGCAGGACTAATGATGCCACGAGATTAAACCAGGAGAACCGGAGGGATTTCACATTCACACCTCTTTTCTACCATAGACTGGTTTCACTTAATCGGCGGCTGAGCAAGTTGGCCGTATAGATGAAGATCAGGCTGATGACTCCCATGAACAGGTCAATGGAGGCGCCATAACTGAAGTTCCCCTGGACCATCCCTACCCTGTAGACATAGGTGCTGATAATATCTGCTGTATCGTAGATCGCCGGATTCTGCATCAGGAAGACTTTCTCGAAACCAATCTCAAGCACCTTGCCGATATTCAAAATCAGCGTGATGACGATCGCAGGAGATATTCCGGGCAGCGTGACATGCCAGATTTTGCGCAATCGGCTTGCTCCGTCCATATCAGCAGCCTCATACAGCTGCGGGTCAATGGCTGTCAGTGCGGCCAGATAAATAATGGTCTCCCAGCCGATATGCTGCCAGATCTCCGACAGGACATAGATCCCCCGAAATAGCCCGGGTTCATTCATGAAATTGATCGGTCCCACGCCAATCCATCCGAGCAGATTATTAATCAGCCCTCCGGTTGGGGAGAGGAACATAATGACCATACTTGCCACAATCACATTCGAGATAAAATGCGGCAGATAACTGACCGTCTGCACAAAACGCTTGAACGCCGCCTTACGCACCTCATTGAGCAAAATGGCCAGCATGATCGGGGCCGGAAAGCCAAGCACCAACTTATACATTCCCAGCAGGAACGTATTTTTCATGAGCGGCCAAAAATCGGGATTCTCCAGAAACATCCGGTAATATTTGAGCCCTACCCAATCACTGGCCCATATTCCCTTAAACAGATTGTAGTCTTTGAAGGTAATGACCAGTCCGAACATCGGCGCATAGCGGAAGATTAAATAATACAGGAGGCATGGCAGGAAGAGCAGCCATAGCGCCTTGTTTTTGTTCCAGATCCGGGTCATCCGGGTCATCCGCACCTTCCGCCGTGACGAATGGTTTATTTTTCTTCGCAGTTTGTCTTGCATTAAGCCAGCATCAGCCATCGGCATGCCCCCTCTTGCTACATGATCGCAGCTCATTTATATGTGAGCTAACTTCCCCTAAGCGACCGGGGTTTGTAACCGAATTATAGCCAGTTTTCAACTGTAAGCGCTATCTACATGTTATATAACATTTCGCCTATACTGCTATTTTCCAGATATCCGCGTATAAATCAGTAAAAGTGCATATTGTTTGTGTCAGCTTTATGCCGCTATGATTAGATTAGACCATTGATCTGCGGCTGTATCCGAAGGGGGAATGTCATAATGAAGGAACTGCTTACAAACCGATTTGCGCTGAACGGCCTGTTTGTTAAGCTAATGCTGAGCTTCCTCAGTGTCATCCTGATTTTGGCTTCATTTAATCTGTTCTCCCATCTGTACCTGAGCAACAAAGTTTATCAGGAGATGGTAAGACAAAATGAACTGGGCCTCGCACAGACCGTCGAAGGATATGAGAATCACTTCCGGCTGACCCAGAACATGATTCTGGCCCTCACTCAATCGGATACCTGGACAGCCAACCTGGGCATTTTGAGCCACCTTAAGGACAATCGTCGTTACGATATTCCCGCTGAAGTGAAGGCGGACCTCTCCACCCTGTATACCAATCCTTTTTTGCATATCGACAATTTCATTCTTTATTTCAAACAGGAGGACTATGTGCTCGAGAAGGAAGGTCTTAGCAACGCAGCCGACATGTTCGGTAAATATTATTACAGTGAAGCGTACTCGCCGGACTACTGGAGAACCCAAACGATGAACAACCAGTTCCTGAAAGTGATGCCCGCAGCAGCTTTTACGGAAAAAACCGTCCATTCTTCCCGCTCCCTGGGAGAGCTGATGCCTGTCATGATGAAGGCCATTCCTTATGAGGATGTGTACGGCATTGTGATGCTGAATCCGCAGCGTATGCAGGATACATATGGAGATGGCAGCCGTAATCCGTTCTACATCTTGGATAGTGAGGGGCGTTTATTGTTCACTACCACAGAAGAGGAACTCCATAATCCTCCGCTTCCTATAGACGAAAGCAGACATGAACGCATTGGGGATCAGTATTACTTCTATGAGAAAGGCAAGCAGACCGGGTTCACCTATGTAAGGGTCACTCAGGCTTCTGTGATTGCGGCGGAGATGCGGGGCATGCAGCTGCTGCTTATGGTACTGCTCGGCGCCGCCATTTTGATCAGCATACTCTCCTCCCTGCTGTTTAGCCTGAGGTTAAATCAGCCGCTGCAGCACCTTATTGCCGCTCTTGACCGAAATTCGGGAAGCGGGACAGACAAGTTGAGCAGAGTGAAGGAATTCGCCATGATCGGTGACCGTCTGAGTTCCATTTTGGAGAACAATCGTTTCATTCAAAGCGATCTTGCGCAGAAAAACTCTCTGGTGCGGCAGTTCGCTTATACGCATAAAGTCAAAAACATCCCGCTCAGCTCCCATCTGGCTGATCTTGAGGATGTTCGGCAGCCCGAACATCCCTATGTCGCCATTTTATTCAAGGTTGGCTTCAAAGACCGGCCCGATGAATTGGAACAGCATACCCTACTATTATGGAAATTAATTCAGAGCCTGTTCACCAGCAATCCAAATAACAGTGTTGCACTTCAGCCTGAACAGGATCAATTACTCCTGCTTCTATTCGATCCCGGCCCGCAGAGCGGTATCCTGCATGCGCTCGATACGCTGAAGGAGCTGCTTGCTGCTGAAGAATGCCTGTATCTTACCATCGCGGTAAGCCCGGTATACTCCGGGGATATTCCGTTTACCGACGCGTACGGGAATCTGTCCACTCTGCTCAAGGAGCGAAGACTAAACGGAGAAACCCAGGTAATTGTGGAGCCACGAGCCTCTTCATCCAGCTCGTTTCATGTCAAGGTGACTTACGGGGAGGATCTGCATGATCTGCTGCAATCAGGCAAGGAGGAGGCTGTGTTTGCCTGGCTGGATCGCCAGCTGGACCAGCTGAGACATAAGGACGCAGCCGCAGAGGATTTTCGGACATTTGCTCTTGGTGCAGTGGAGCAGGCGAGTAAGACGGTGATGAAGCTGAACTTGACACGTATTGAAGGCGGGCTTCCCTCCTCTCCATCTGGGGATCCGTTTGCTGGATTTTATTCCATAGAGCAGTACAGGACATGGCTTCAGTCACAGATTCAACCGATCCTCTCCGCGATCAGCAGCCAATTGGAAACGAAAGATCCCGTTATCAGCTTTGTGCTCGATTATCTGAACCATCATTATGGGGAGGATATTAATCTGAATCTTGTTGCCGACAAGCTGAATCTCACGCCGGGGTATCTCTCCAGTATCTTCAAGGAAAAGACCAACATCAATTTCAGCGAGTATCTCAATAATCTTCGGGTTGAGCGGGCCAAGGAACTGCTGGTCAATGTGGATCTGCGAATTCAGGATATCGCCATGCAGGTCGGTTATCAGAACGTAAACTCGTTCATCCGCATGTTCAAGCGTCGATACGGACTGACCCCGGGAGAGTATCGTAAGCGTCATGCGGGCGATGACCCGTTTATCTCCTCGAATCATGGATAGCCAGGTGTGACGGCGGAGAAATCTAAGATCCTATATAAAGCAAACACCCGCTCAGAAAGCGGGCGTTTGCTTAGATATCACATGAGAATTTTGGACAGGTGCACAAGAGCCGTGGAGGGAATACGTTGTTCTTCAGAAATGTTCTCATAGAGAAGATGTTCTTTCCCCGCATCAATCATGTGTTTGCGCATGGCTGCAATCCGGCCTTTGCCCTGATCAATGAAGCGAAAATCCACCTGCTGCAGACTTGGCATGTCGGTCAAACGCTCGAAAGCTTCTGCCTTTATTCCCTTATGTATTTCTTTCAGCATCAGCACCTCCAAGTGCTCCGTGGTCCATAGGTTGTCTATATGCTGTAGTGATTTCATAAAATCCAACTCCAGCTGCCGCAGGTTCTTCATGCCTGAAAATTCACACAGCCGCTCAACTTTGGGCAGTGACAGATGCAAAAACTCCAGATGATGCAATGCGCTCAGTTCATCAATATGGGTCAGATTCCGTACAGATGACAGTCTCAGCATACGAATGTTGGAGTCAGCAAGTACATCCAGAGGACCATTTAAGGCACCATTATCAATGGCCAGATATTCGATGAACGGCAGGTCCACGACACAGTCCAGTGTCTCGATGGTACAGTTTAACACCAATGTGCTCAACCGAATACAGTCCTCAATCGGAGCCAAATCATCAAATTTTCCGCTGAGAGAAAGATACTGCAGCTGCTTGTACTGTCGGATGAACTCCAGATTTTGCGTTTTGGCTGCCCGTATATTCAGAAACTCCAATCGCTGCAGCGCACCAAGTACATTCAAATCCTGTTTCTGTTTCAGGTCCAATTCCAAAGCCTTCACATATTTTAATTCCGCAATGATCTTCCAAAACTCTTCCGTGTACCGTCCCTTCTCCTCCACATTCGTAATCTTCAGGATCAGATCAGGCCGTTTGGAAAATACCCGTTTGTCCAATTCCGCAACATCTTCCATCACGTCTGCTCCGACCACAAAAGAAATGGTAGCGCGATTCCGCAGCTGCTTAACCGCAATGTCCATTTTCGCTGTGTTCCAGGGAACGCCGCTCATCGACGCAGTCCAAGGTTCACTCATTTTCAGATCCCCTCCATCTAATATTCCTGTAATTGTAAATGAAGAAGACCCCCTTGAGAAGTGCAATTTAGCCTGATAGATAGAGTTCGTCCCTATCTCTTCTCATTTGCCCCTTGCCCATCTATTATAGAAATAAGTGTTTGAACAGACTGGAGGAGCCACAGCATGCAATTTGCCAAACGAATGAACCACTTTAATGAAGGAATATTTACACGATTATCTGAAATTAAGCGACAACGTCTGGAACAGGGGCTCGGCGTCATTGATCTGAGTGTAGGCGCACCCAACACCCCGCCAGCGCAACATATTATCCAGGCTCTATGTGAGGCGGCAGCTGATGTGCAGAATTACACCTATGCCATCAATGACCAGAGTGAGCTGCTGAAGGCTGTCAGTGAGTGGTACAAGTGCAGGTATCAGGTCGATCTGGACCCCAAAACGGAAGTTTGCTCTCTGCTTGGCTCACAAGAGGGCCTGGCACATATCTCATTATCCATCGTGGATGAAGGTGATCTTGTGCTTGTTCCGGATCCCTGCTATCCGGTATTTGCGGACGGGCCGCTTCTGGCGGGAGCAGAGCTGTACTACATGCCGCAAAAGGAAGAACATCAATATGTCATTCAGCTGGAAGATATTCCGGAAGATATCGCGCAGAGAGCCAAATTCATGCTGGTATCTTATCCCAACAATCCAACAACAGCCATGGCACCGGAGCAGTTCTATCTGGACCTGATCGCATTTGCCAAAAAACATGATATCATTGTCCTCCATGACAATGCGTATAGTGAACTTGTATTTGACGGGAAATCATGTGGAAGTTTTCTTGCCTTCCCTGGAGCCATGGATGTCGGCGTTGAATTCAATTCCCTGTCCAAAACCTACGGGCTTGCTGGGGCTCGAATCGGATTTTGCTTAGGTAATGCAGCTGTCGTCTCCATGTTGAAAAAGCTGAAATCCAATATGGATTACGGCATGTTCCTTCCCATTCAGAAGGCAGCAATTGCCGCAATTACAGGTGATCAGAGTGACGTAGGCCGGGTACGGGCCATCTATGAGGAACGTCGGGACATTCTCTGCGAAGGCTTCAGCAGACTCGGATGGGAAATAGCGAAGCCCGATGCCACCATGTTTATCTGGACGCGGATTCCAGCTCATTATGACAACTCCGAGCAATTCGCCATGGATCTGGTCAGCCGGGCGGGCGTCATCGTGACACCTGGTAGTGCTTTTGGTCCTTCAGGGGAAGGATATGTCCGTCTTGCGCTTGTCCAGGATCGGGAACAACTGGAGCAGGCACTGCAAGCTGTGGAAAACAGCGGCCTGTTGATCTCCAACTAATCTGCAGCAAAGAGCACCAATTCCTTATTAGGGAACTGGTGCTTTTTTATGCTGTCATGCGGAGATGCACTACACCCTTTCCCCATCCTCTATCGAAACGGAATCGAAATACCGAAATAAAAAATAAGAGCGGTTCAGCTCAATATCAATCTTGGGGAGTTGGCAGCATGGCACAGTTATTTAGAAAAAGAGGGACCCGGACATCAAGCATCGCCAATACACTGTCTATCATGTTGTTGGCCATAATTGTTGTCGTCTTTTCCATCCTGGGAACATTTATATTTACCAGCACTCGAAGCATCCTTGTTAAACAGCAGGAACTGATGCTGCAAACGAAAACGCAGGCCATTGTGGCCCAGTTCGATGCTTTATTTAAGGAAAAAGGATCTCTGGTTAAGCAGATGTCCACCAATAACTTATTCAGGCAGTATATTCAAACCACTGAATCGGCATCTACCGCTACAACATCGCCCTATGCTGCCGAAACCCAGGCTACACTTGCAGCCATCGTGAAGGAAGAGCCTTCTTTTGTAGATGCATGGATCGCTGGCATTGATGGAAAAGGTTTCTGGCTCCAGCACGATGGTGCAGCGTCCGACTCTGAATTTGTGATTCAGGATCGTCCGTATTATAAACCGGCTGTTGAAGCCGATGGCTTATATTTCTCCGAACCCTATGCCGATATTGCTACAGGTAATATCCTAATGGGCATATTCTATCCGATTAAGGATAACAACAACGAGTTGATCGGTTTCGCGGCGGCAGATATTGCATTCAAGGATATTCCATCCCTTATGGAGAGCTACTCACTTGGAAGTACAGGCTATTCCATTCTGGCCTCCAAGACCGGTGACATTTTATATCACCCTGACGAGGCCAAGGTGCTCAAGGAAAAGATTAACGAAAGTCCGGGAGATTTGGGTGAGATCGGCAAGAAAATGATGGCCGGTGAATCCGGAATCCAACTTATAGATGACAACGGAGAAGGCCGTTATGTCGGTTATGCCACCAGCGCAGATACCGGATGGTCTGTAGGTTTGACCATTTCGGAGCATGAAGTGCTCGAAGAATTAAAAGCCTTTACGTCGATCACCATTATAGGTTTTGCTGTAGCCGCCATCGTGCTTGTGTTCATCAGTTATATCACCCTGCGGTATCTGCTGAGATCCATCCCGAAACTGCTGCAAAAAATCAAGCTTGTGGAACAGGGAGATCTGACCGTCCAGTTTGATACAGCATCCCGCAACGAGATTGGTCAAATCTCACAAGGTATGCTCAACATGGTGCAGAAAATTCAGAGCATGATTCAGATGGTAGGGGCAACTGCCCAAGTTTTAGGCCAATCCTCCAAGGATCTGCAATCCATTTCCGCTCGGACAGCCGTAACGATGAATGATACGGCAACAGCAATTAACGAAATTGCCAATGCAACCAATTATCAGTCCATTGAATCCGAGAACATTTTGCAAAAAACCGGATCATTATCAGGTCAAATCGACGACATATCAAGTGATGTCAAAACGATGGAGACCAAAGTTCAAGCTTCCGCAGAACAAAGCGAACGAGGATTGGAAGTGTTGAATCAGTTATCCAAATGGGCAGAGGAGAACCACCATTCAACCCAGGCCATGTCAACCATTATCCATGATATTGATCTAAGCCGTCATGAAATCTCCGGTATCGTGGACACCGTCCATCAGATCGCAACCCAGACCAACCTGCTAGCACTCAACGCTTCCATCGAAGCTGCACGAGCAGGAGAACAGGGACGAGGTTTTGCCGTGGTCGCAGGGGAAGTTCGCAAACTGGCTGAGCAGACGGCGATGGCAACCGAGGAGATTAGCAAAAAGGTTCGCCAAATCGAAGATAAAACGAAGACATCCGTAGAACACACGGCCCACGGCCTCCTGATTGCAGAGGAAAATGCCAAGTCCGTCGAGGGCACCAAGCAGGTGTTCTACAGCATCAATAAAGATCTGGAGGAATTGAGATTGCGCATGCTGCAGATCAGCAATAACACCTCCAGTGTCCATAAACACAAGGATGAGATTGTCCAGGCACTCGAAATCATCTCTTCCACCACCGAAGAAAATTCTGCCTCTACCGAAGAGGTCAGTGCAAGCACACAGGAACAACTGGACAGTATCGAACAGGTTGCGGAATTATCCGAGCAATTGAGTCAGTTGTCGAACAAGCTTGAGGAAGAATTAAACCAGTTCCAGGTTGATCAGAAATCATAGTGTGCACATGATCGCAATGAACAATAAATAAACAACAAAAGCCCGCTGCGTGAGCGGGCTTTCTAGCGTTCCAAATCCTATTTCGCGTTTGAATATGTGCTTTATTTCATGGGTCTGTGCCAGTTGGAACGGTACATCAGGTAAAGGAAGTACGGTGTTCCAATCAGGGCAATAAGGATTCCGGACGGAATCTCTGTCGGCGCCATGACTGTTCTGCCGATCGTATCAGCGAGCACCAGCATCACTGCACCCGCAAGTGCGGATAAAAACATGGACCGTCTTAACTTATGTCCTGTCAGCAGCCGCACCATATGCGGGGCAATCAGACCGATGAACCCGACGGTTCCTACACAAGCGACAGCACCTGCTGCCAGCAGCACCCCCGTCGTCATGGCGAGCAATCTTGTTCGGCGCACGCCCAGTCCAAGTCCTGATGCACTGTTGTCGTCGAATACCAACAGTTCGAATCGACGGGCGAGCCACCAGGCCAGTGGAACCAGAATAACCAAGAATAAACCGATAACCTTCACCTGCTCCCATGTACGGGCATAGGTACTACCTGTCAGCCAGATATATCCGCTGCTGCCGTATACGGCGCCGCGAACAATCAGGATCTGAATCCCTGCTCCAGCAATGGCCGACATGGCGATCCCCAGCAGTACAACCGCAGACGGATTCAGTCCTTTCTTCCAGGAGAGAGAGAATACAACCACTGCCGCAATAGCTGCACCGATGATGGCTGCGATGGGCAGCAAATATATTGGAAGACCCGGCCATAAAATAATGACCATCATGGCTCCGAGCCCTGCCCCGGAGGACACACCGACGATGGAAGCATCCGCCAGCGGATTACGCACGGCCATCTGAATGAGCACACCACTGATCGCCAGTGCAGCTCCAGCACCTGCAGCAACAAGCGTACGCGGAATTCGAAGCTGAATCACCGCCGAGAACAGTCCATCCGATTGGAATAAACTCGGCAGCAAATCGGCCAGCGGAATTCTCAGACCGCCAAACATGGTACTAAGCAATATAAGCGCTATAGTTACGACCGAGAACAATACTGCCATCGGTCCGAACGCAAAGCGACGCGAAGGTGCACCTGTGCTCATGGAAGAGGACATGCCCGAACCATTCGCTGCTTTCATGCGTGTAAGTACCAGCCAGATCAGCCACGGCGCACCAATAATCGCCATGACAGCCCCTGTCGGCAGCTCCATGCTGGAGTTATGTACCATCTTGGCGAGCACGTCTGCGCCAACCAGGAGAGCCGCTCCCCATATAAACACACCGGGCAGCAGTAATCGGTTAGAGCGCACTCCACTCAATCGGACCAGGTGAGGTGCAACCAGACCCACGAAACCAATTGGTCCGATGACACTGACAATCACCGCAGCCAGCAAAACCGCGATAATCAACCCACCGGCACGAGCCAGTCCAACCCTTTGACCCAAAGAGGATGCTGTGGATTCATCCAGCTCCAGCATATCCCACTGTCTGGACAATATTAGCGCCAGAATGGTTATGCCCGCAACCCAGGGCCAAGCATAAGCGACACCGCTCCAGTCATTCTGGACGAGTGTTCCTGAACCCCATAGGAATAGTCCCTGCGTTTCCATGGAGAAGAAAATATGCAGCGCACTAGTAAATGAACCAAGCACCATCGACACGATCATACCGGACAGCGCAAGTCGAACCGGACTTGATCTTCGTCCCCCGCCCATGAAATAGGCAGCAAATGCCGCAAGCAGACCGCCAAGAGCTGCGAACAGAAAAGGTGACTGATTCAGCACCCCCGGAAAGAGAATAGCTCCCAAGACGACGATAAAGTAGGCCCCTGCATTAATGCCCAGTGTGTCTGAAGCTGCCAGCGGATTACGAGTGATCGTCTGCAGCAGAGCTCCGGCCACAGCTAACGCACCCCCTGCGATAATACCGATAACCGTACGCGGCATACGCAAATCCCAGATCATGTTGTGCTCCAATGTGTTCTGTCTGCCTGTAAGAGCATCCCAGACCGTACTCAATGGAATGGAAGCCTCTCCATAACAAAGACTTACAAAAAAAAGCACGATGAGAGCGGTTAAACCGCCCCCATATATGCTTATTGTGCGCCAGTTCACTGGCCTAGTTCCCTGAACTGAACTCATTTGGTAATCGCCTCAACAACCCCGTCAACCAGCACTTTGGAGGAAATGGGTCCACCAAATGTCCATGTTGTGCTATCCAGTTGATACAGGCGGTTTTCCTTCACAAAATTCAATCCGTTCCAAACCGAGTTATCTTTCATGGCTGTGCCAAAAACGTCATCATCCGGCTGTGTAATATAAATGAAGTTACTGTCCTGTACATCAGACAAGGCTTCAATTCCCACTGTGGAGAAACCATAGCCTTCAAGCTTTTCAGGCTGCCAGTCGTTTACCAAACCGATTTTGTCCAAAGTGCCAATAACGACAGAGTTATCCGTGAACATACGCAGACTAGCTGCATTTTGATACGTGAAAGCCTGTGTTAGAGCAAAGTGGAAATCTTTTTTGCCTGCAGCAGCCAGTTTTTCTTTGGCTTCTACATAATGTTGATCAAGTTCATCCAGTACTTGTTTCGCTTTGTCCTCTTTGCCAAGAGCAATGGCAATGTTATTGAAGATATCTGTCATTTTGTCATAGTTATAGCCATCGCCATCATAAGGGTCAAATTCCATCGTTGGTGCGATTGCATTAAGCTGATCGTAGACCGCATTATTGTTATCTGCATTGGCAATGATGAGGTCTGGTTTCAATGCAGCAATAGCTTCCAGATTCGGCTCACTCCGTGTACCAATATCTGTTACGCTGTCATCCAGAGCTGCTTCGGAAGTGACATAGACTTTGTAGTTGGCGTTGTCGGCATTACCTACTGGCTGAACGCCCAGCGCAACCACATCTTCCGTATATGTCCATTCCAGTGTAACCACGCGCTCAGCCGGCTTGTCCAGCGTAAGTTCTCCGCGTTTATGTTTAACGGTAACAGGGCCGGAAGCCGCTTCCGTCTGCGTGTTGTCAGAAGCATTACCTTCACCTGCATCCGCAGCTGATCCGTTCGAGCTAGTGCTTGCAGAACCGCATCCTGCTAATGTAAGAGCAAAAACCAACAATAATAGTAGTCCGTTCAAGCTTTTTTTCATGTACTGTAATCTCCCCTGTTTATATGTATTATCTCTGATAATAATTATCATTATCACATATTGGATTATGCGACAGAAATCACATTTTGTCAATAAAAAAGCGATAACGGGCTGGCTACAGATTCTGCTATTGTGCCTATTTATGAGAATAAAAAGAAAAAGAGCCCCTGGTTACCCATGGACTCTTCTCAACCAGCATCATGACATGCCAGATTTGCAGTATAATTCATCTACCATGCACGCCTGTATAAGCGTGACCCAATTCTAACGGAAAGCGAATGTTAGTTCAGTTCCATTGTAGTAATGCAGGTATTGTCCTGCTCATATGTGGAAAGCTGGGATTCCGCGACCTTCCCGTCATGTACAATACGGATCAAATATGTTCTGTTCCTTGGTACCCACAGATCCATAAAGCCATTTTTTCCGGTTTTCATCGGTTCTTCTTTCATAAACGTATTACCTTCTGAGTCATGAATCGTGACCAGGAACTCTTTGTTCTTCATTTCCCCCTGACAACCCGTCAGGCTATGAATGGCACATGGGTGAGTCTGCTCGATGTACGGCGCAATCGAAAGGAAAAACTCCTCTTCAGGCAGATTATAGGTTTTCGTTTGATCATCCTTGCCGGTAACGACCAACTGGGTAGCATTAATGGAGGCCGATTTTGTTTCGACTTTGCCCGTACTGATATCGTATACCAATTCCTTAACATTGGTTGATTCAGGAGGGCCTGCTTCTTTTTTCAGCATATTATCAGCGATCAGATATATTCCTAAGCCAACGACCGTAATGAATAAGGCTGCAATAAGTATTCCTTTTCTCAACTGGAGCTCATCTCCCCGTTCGTTTTTGGTTCATTATAATGGAGAATTCCATGCCAGTGCTGAATACGACACCGAAGTCACCAGATATTCACATATTTGTCTTGTAAGTCATGGAATTCATTCTCTTGTAACCAATATCATAGATAACTGGATACGGGCATGTCATGTCTACTTCCGCATCCAAATATGACCGGGATCGAAGAATTGATAACCCTCTATCCCAAACTACGAATACTGCCAAAAACCTGCAATGGGATCGATCCATTTCCCGTCATCGAATTTGGCGAACAAGTACAATGCCCCATAACCAAAGACATACTCTTCCACCATCCCATCGGCATACCCCTCTTCGTCAATCTGGATGAAAAAGTCGTACCCGTCCTGATGCAAAGCCGTTAGGTAACTGTCCTCCTGCTGAATGAATTTCGGCTCTCCCCCAATCTTAATGAGGAATGGCTCCTCGGCTATGATTTCATCCTCCATCCATTTCCCCGCTGTTAATCCATGCTTAGCCAAAGCCGGATTGGTGTAGGTCTCCAGTGCACTTTCAGGGGAGACGGGATGCTGAAACACCTGGATATCACAGGTTGGATATATATTGTTCTCCAGGTATCTCTCATATTCTGCTGGAACAAATACAGAGATCATCTTCTGGCCCGGGACAGGTTCCATAGAGTCTGTTTCAGGAAGAGTCACACTGAGATAAAACAGATAATTCTGATCACGCAGAAAAGCGAATGCGGCGTTATCATCAAAAAAGGCAGGTGCATTCCCCCCAATCCAACTCGGCAATGAATAGTCTGTATGAAGTGGATACATAACGAGCGAGTGTGTTCTATTCTCAAAAAGATCAGTCCATGCGGACATACGGGCACGTTCCTTTCTTACGATTTTCGTTTGAACTTCCAATCCATTCCTATATAATAATTATAAATTCTGGAAACCGTGGTGGACAACAGATTTATTACTCATTAGCCCAGACAGAATTGTTCTCCAAGCAGACCATGTAGGAGGAATATACATTGAAATGGCTCCGTGTACATAAGGCAGATCATGATATCAGGAACAAGATAGACTGGAACGGTAACCTCCCTAAACATATTGCAATGATGATGGATGGAAATGGACGCTGGGCCACGAGAAGAGGGCTTCCGAGAAGTGCCGGCCATTATGCCGGCATGCAGACGATGCGTGAAACGATAGGCATGTGCCGTCGAAACGGGATCGACTCTCTCACCCTTTATGCATTTTCCACGGAAAATTGGAAAAGACCAAAAGAGGAAGTAGATTATATCATCAGCCTGGTCGTCGAATTTGTACAAGATACTACCGTTCAGGAACTGAATCAACATGACATTAAAATCAATTTCATTGGTGATATATCCAGGTTCCCCCTTGAAACACAGGAGGCCATGCGCAAGGTAGTTGAGCTGACCAAGGCCAATACCGGGATGAATGTATACTTCGCCATGAACTATGGTGGGAAAAGCGATATTGTTCAAGCTGTTAAATTATGTATTGAAGAAAACAAAAACGTACCAGACATCACTGAACAGGACCTCGAGAAGTTTCTGTATACCGGACAAAATCCGGCACCGGATCTATTGATTCGGACGAGCGGTGAGAAACGGCTGAGCAACTTTTTATTATGGCAGGTTGCCTATGCTGAGCTGTGGTTTACGGATGTCATGTGGCCGGATTTTAACGAGCAATTGTTATACGAAGCCATGCTTGATTATCAACAGCGCAAGTTACGGGCGTTAGAGGTTTAATATCCCAATTGTTCGACCATTACGGGCCATTATACACTCAATTACGCAACCGCTCTCCAGCCATATCTACCGTAACATTCCAAACTCTGCACCATATACTATGATATCTTACAACAAGATTTTGCTCGAGCCTGATCACTGTTATCCGAAGGGTGACCAATGGATGTCTTTTGTATCAGCTGCTCCAACCCATTGAGCTTGAGCTTGTCTCTCATACACCAATTACAGGATCTGAGGTTTATTAAGAATTCCCTTCGATAACAATTCTCCCAATGTAGAGTCCATTCCCTCACTTAGGTCTTGGCTACGAAAAGGAAAAGAGCAGCGGTCATGTCTATTTAACAACAACATCCCGCCGCTCCTGATCCTTAGTCATACCAGCTTCTCAATAAATAGACTTATGGACTGGATAAAAGGCATATACTTTAATTTTTATGCTGACATAGACTATATCGTGAATCGACATTAAGGAGTCAGTTTCAGAATAGTTACCGTGGTATTCAGATTGTTATGCAACTGTACAGGAGTTGCACTCGCATTTACCAGTTGAATCGTTGTTGGAACTGTTGTGACCGTAATGATAACTTCAGCAGATATGGGGCCTCCACCATTACCCGTGAAAGGCACGGGGGTTATAGGCGTTCCGTTCACTGTGAGGTTGAAATTGGCATCGCCCTGATTATGAATGGAGAAAGAGATAAAGTAACTTCCTGTTTCATTGATGGTTATCGTTGAAGATGGCGGCACAAAGGTAAAGGCACCGCCCGCGTTAGCCAAAACACCAGTCAACGTAATTGGCGAGTTTCCTGGAACGGTGTCCGTTCCTGTACCGGGATCAGCCCGGAAAACACTCAGGAAATCGGAAATCCCAGCCCCTGTTGGACCGGCAGGACCTGTTGCTCCAGTTGCACCTGCAGGGCCAACAGGACCAGCTGGACCCACGAGGCCAGAAGGACCTGCTGGGCCAACCGGGCCTGCCGGGCCCACTGCTCCGACCGCACCCGCCGGACCCACTGGTCCTTGTATACCAGGAATTCCTTGCAATCCGACTGGCCCCGGTATCCCTTGAGCACCAGTCGCCCCTTTTGGACCTATCGGTCCTATTGGACCAGGAATCCCTGGTACGCCTTGTGGTGCATTAACAATAACCTTAGGTTTAACCTTCAAAACCTTAACCTTCACACCGCAATGTACATGTTTTTTGAATTTACGTCTACAGATCCGTTTCCCATGACGATTGATCAACTAACTCACCTCCGTGATATTTCTCCACATACTATGTGCAGTAATAACAAGGGGCGTAGACAACTAACTATAATTTCGAAAATTACAGGGCCCATTATGAGGAAAGTTGTCTATCTCATGGAGCAATATTTAGACGTTAAGCTTTTATTACATATTGAAAAGCCTCTTACCACACAGCCAAGATTACAATGCAAAGCATATTAAATTTCTATACGTTACACATGTTTGGTATGTGATGTTCTACCCGCAAGCCAGTATGTGAGTGCACCTGAGACGGCGAAGGCTAGGAGAAGGCCAATGCAAGTATGCAGCAAGTTCAGCGTATCAGCTTCAATATAGAATGGGATGTCCAACAAACTTCCGGCACCACCTATAACCAGTGCCTTCACGGACGAAATGCCAAAATACAAACCTCCGACCGCGCCACCAGCCATTGCCGAGAAAAAGGACCATTTCCTTCTCATATTCACAGCATACATGGCAGGCTCCGGAGCACCCAACAATGCCGTTCCTGTTGCCCAGAAGGCGAGTTTCCTGAACTCAGCCTCTTTGGTGCGCAGTCCAGCAGCCAGTGAAGCTCCAGATTGTGCTACGAAGGCAACAAGTATCGCCGGTATAATGAGGGAGAATCCATTCGTCATTAATTCATTGATCATGATGGGTACGAGCAAATAATGCAATCCTGCGATCATCAGTATGGACATAATTGCTGCCATCAACATGATCGTGACTATAGGGGCATCATTCAGAAGCGAATCAATGATATCGGGAAACTGCTGGTTAACCCAAGTTCCAAATGGACCAAGTACCATGAGAACCAAGGGGATTAGAATGAGAAATGTCAACGCCGGAGCGAGGATACCTTTCATTACTTTGGGTTCTATATGTTCAACTACCCTTTCCAAAAAGGTTGACGCACATACGGCTAGGATGATCCAAATTGTTGCGGAAAGAAAGGACGTCTGTGACACAATGGAAACGCCCAGAAAATGAACATCTTCTTGCCCGGACAATAAATACGTCATTTGCGGGTAAAGCATCAATCCTCCAATAGCAGCGGCAACATACAGATTGCTCTTCATTCGATAGGCTGTACTGAAAGCCACTAAGATTGGCAACAGATAATTCACACTATCTCCAATCGACTTAAATATCATGAATGTCTGACTTTCCATTAGAGAAGAAGAATCAGTGGAACTGTACACATTAAACAAAGTAATAATAGCTAGCACAATTTTGAGCACTGCGGCTCCCAGGATGACAGGCATCAAAGGCCTGAACACATCCGAAACAAAGCCCAATAATGAGAATGCCTTTTTACCTGAACGCCTTGTTTCTTGCAGTGGACCGCCTATGTCTTTCGCAACCCCAATGTCTGTTAACCTTTTGTAGAGTAGAGCAAATTCATCCTTAATAGCTATGTAACTTTGATCACCTGTTATGCGAATATCTACATCAAGAATGGATTCAGCTAAACGTGGCATATCTATGTCTGTATGGCTGCTTAATGTCAACGTAGTGGTATTCATGTCATGCTGAACATAGCTGATATTCTCCTTTCCACCTGCAAGTTTCAAGATCTCTTCGAATTGCCTATCATTCATATGTACCTTCTCCTTATGCTGCGGTAAACCCGAGTTTTGTGATGTGCCCTTATCTATATACCCATTTCCATGATCAAACTTCAATAGGATAATCAAACTAATTTCCCTTTCATTTCATTACCAATTAAGCAGGGTACATGGACCTAACTCACCTGAAGACAGCAAAAAGCCTGCTTCCGCAGGCTCTTCCAATCTCTTCTATGATCGATTCAATTTCTGGCCCCTTATGACAACGCCAGCATGGTGTTCATATCTTCCTCTGCCGTTGTGATCAGCTTCAGGCCGAACATGTCAACAAGCACATCCAGTACCCCTGCCGAGATGAATTCTGGCGGTTTGGGTCCAATTCGAATGTCTTGAATACCAAGACTGAACAGCCCCAGCAGGATCGCCACCGCCTTTTGCTCAAACCAGGACAGGACAATGCTGACAGGCAGCTCATTGACAGAACAGCCAAAAGCGTCCGCAAGAGCCATTGCAATTTTCACGGTTGAACCGGAGTTGTTGCACTGCCCCAAATCGATATAACGGGGAATCCCTGTATCCCCGACTGTACCATAATCCACATCATTGAAGCGGAATTTACCGCATGATGTGGTGAGAATCACGGTATCGTTAGGCAGCGAAGTCGCTAGCTCACGATAATAGTTTCCGCCTTTTCCAGGTGCATCGCAGCCAGCGATAACGAAGAAACGACGGATATGCCCATCTTTGACTGCCTGAATAATCTCTGGAGCGAGTCCAATTACCGTCTCATGATGGTACCCCGTTGTTAGCACCTGCTCAGACTTAACGTCTGCTGCCGGCAGGGAGAGCGCACGTTCAATTAGAGGAGTGAAATCATCATTAATAATCTTGGCTACACCCTCAAGACCCGCGACTTCATACGAGAAGAAACGGTCGGCATATGTACCTTTGATAGGCATGACGCAGTTTGTGGTCGCAAGTATGGCACCCGGGAACTGTTCAAACAATCTTCGCTGATCATACCAGGCTTTGCCGATATTGCCTTTCAGATGGGCATATTTCTTAAGTGCCGGGTACCCGTGAGCAGGCAGCATCTCGGAATGTGTATAAATGTTGATGCCTTTCCCTTCGGTCTGACGAAGAAGCTCTTCCAGCGCATACAAGTTATGTCCGGTCACTACAATGCATTGTCCCTCAATCTGGTTCTGCGAAACGGTGATGGGCTGCGGTATGCCGAATCTCTCGGTGTGCGCACGATCCAGCACGTCCATGATTCGGATTGCAGCGTTCCCTACTTTCATGGCCATATCAAGATGTTCCTGCACATTAAAATTGGAATTGGTCAACGTCATATACAGGGCTTCATGTGTAATTCGATCCACTTCCGGATCATGATACCCCAGCTGCCGAGCATGTGTTGCATAAGCCGCTATGCCTTTCAACGCAAAAATCATGGTATCCTGCAGACTGGCTATCGTTTCATTTTTGCCACAGACCCCGACTACCGTACACCCACCACTCGGTGTCTGCTCACACTGATAACAAAACATGTCTGTTCCCTCCAACGTGATTCGATTTCATTCACTGGTAACAGCGTAACAAACCCTTAGGGGACCAAGTGTGATGGCGGACACAGTTTATCTTTCGACACCGTATAGTCAAAATTGGCAACTATATGAACCTATTGTTTCCCCTCCAAGACTATCATCCAATCTTTCAGTAGCTCCTTCGCATCCTTTATTTCGTAGTCCACGCTGCCCCAGCAGCAGGTCTATAGAAAAGGAGGAGTTCAAATGGCTAAACCCGTTTCCATTTCTCAAACGTATCCTCGCTTGACGGTGTTCAGTGAAGAAAATTTCAGAGGCCGCCGAAGAGTCTATCGTGGTAACCTCGGCATCTCCGATGTGGATGCCATTCTGACTGGAATTGAGAGCTTGCGATTTTTCTCCACCAATCCAAACGCCACGCTCGTGTTGTTTAATCGTTCACGTTTTCGTGACCATTTTGTGGTACTGCGGGGGAATCGCAGCATTCGCGAACTGGATGACTTTTTGCGCAGAGGAGATGTGGAATCCCTTATCGCATCCAATCAGCGCTTAACCCTGGCACAGATCCGCGAGATCAGAAGAACCGGAGAGTTACCTCCCGGTTACCGCTTAATCTGACCTGTCCTTTTCGCGGGTGCATTTATATCAATGCAGTGGTGCACGTATCCGTGCATCGCTGTAAATAAATATATTGGACGAGGCATATCTTGGCTCCTTATGAAAAATACTGTGTACATAAAAAAGTTGGAAATGAAACGATTCTATATTTTGCCCGTAAGGGTAATACACAGAAGAAATCCATTTAATCAAGGAGCTGGTCAATTGCAACATTATAGACACAGTGCTGAGGAGACACTTCAAGACTTGAATAGTTCCCCCAAAGGGCTCACTGCCTCCGAAGCTGCAAAAAGACTTGAGACAGAAGGATATAACGAGTTAAAAGGCAAAAATGCAACCCCTGTCTGGAAACTGTTTCTTGAAAATTTCAAAGATCCCATGGTCATTGTTCTGCTCATTGCGGCAGGTGTACAGGTTGTGCTCGGACATCTTATTGAATCCCTGATTATCTTTTTGGTTATCCTGCTGAATGCCGTAATTAGTGTCGTACAGACCAAAAAAGCGGAAAGCTCCCTTGATGCCCTAAGGCAAATGTCTGCTCCTGAAGCCAAGGTTATCCGTGATGGTGAGAAAAAGACTATTCCGGCCAGGGAACTCGTTCCCGGCGATATCGTTTTATTAGATGCGGGTGATTATGTGCCGGCCGACGGTCGCATTTTGGAGTCCGGTAGTCTGAGAATCAATGAGGGCATGCTGACCGGAGAATCAGAAGCAGCAGAGAAACATGCAGATGCCATTCCGGAAGAAGCTCCGATCGGTGATCGGCGCAACATGGCCTTCAGCGGCTCGCTGGTCGTATACGGCCGCGGCACTCTCGTGATTACCGGAACCGCGTCAAAAACAGAGATCGGCAAGATTGCCGAATTGATTGAAAATGCTGAAGCCAAAGAAACTCCGCTGCAGC
Source organism: Paenibacillus sp. 7516 (assembly GCF_002272715.1). NCBI lineage: Bacteria > Bacillati > Bacillota > Bacilli > Caryophanales > Paenibacillaceae > Paenibacillus > Paenibacillus sp. 7516. The sequence continues at coordinate 265,718 of NZ_NPBI01000020.1, read as the reverse complement.
GCAAATTGGAAGCCTTCAGCAAAAAACTGGGCTTTTTCATTCTAGGATTGTCCATTCTTATTTTTGCCATCGAGGCAGGGCGTGTCTGGTTAACCGAAGGCACGGACAATCTGGGTCCTTCAATTATCAACGCACTGATGTTTGCCGTTGCTGTCGCGGTCGCCGCCATTCCTGAAGCTCTCTCTTCCATTGTGACGATTGTATTGTCGCTGGGAACGAATAAAATGGCCAAGCAGCATGCGATCATTCGCCGTCTCCCTGCCGTGGAAGCGCTCGGTTCAGCCAGCATTATCTGTACAGATAAGACAGGCACGCTTACCCAAAACAAGATGACGGTTGTGGATTATTACATCCCTCATGGCACCAAAGAGGAATTCCCGGACGATCCCGATCAGTGGTCTGAAGAGGAACGACGCTTGTTACACATTGCAGTGCTCTGCAATGATTCGAATATTAACCAGGAGGGCAAGGAGCTGGGTGATCCGACCGAGGTGGCCCTCATTGCCTTCAGTAACCGCGTGAACAAGGACTACAACGAAATCCGGGACCAGTTCCCGCGGGAAGCAGAGCTTCCTTTTGACTCAGATCGAAAACTGATGAGCACAGTACATACCTTCGAAGGACAGACGGCCTTATTAACCAAAGGTGGTCCGGATGTGCTATTCAGCAGGTGTACTCATGTGTTCATGAACGGAGAGGTTCAGCCGCTTACCGCTGAGATTCGCACACAATTCGAGGAGAAAAACGAAGCTTTTTCCAAACGTGCCTTCCGTGTACTGGCTTATGCTTACAAAAAATTCGATGACAAAAAGCAGGTCACACCTGAAGACGAATATGATCTGACGCTTGTTGGACTGACAGCCATGATTGATCCACCGCGTGAAGCCGTGTATGGCTCCATTGAAGAGTCCATGAAAGCTGGTATCCGCACAATCATGATCACAGGCGATCACAAAACGACAGCCCAGGCAATTGGACGGGATATTGGACTTGCAGGCCCCGATGATCTCGCCATCACAGGTGCTGAGCTGGACAAAATGTCGGATGAAGAGCTGGATCGCCAGCTTGAACACATTTCGGTCTATGCACGGGTATCCCCTGAAAACAAAATCCGCATTGTGCGCGCATGGCAGCGCAAAGGCAAAATTGCAGCCATGACCGGAGACGGCGTCAATGATGCACCAGCTCTGAAACAAGCCGACATCGGTGTAGCCATGGGCAGCGGTACGGATGTTGCCAAGGATGCGGCTGCCATGATTTTGACGGATGATAACTTTGTATCCATCGTGAACGCAGTGAGTGTCGGGCGTATGGTATTTGATAATATCAAAAAAGCCATTGCTTACCTGTTTGCGGGTAACCTTGGGGCCATTATCGCCATATTGTTCGCACTTATCGTTGGATGGGTGAACCCGTTTACGGCCCTGCAGCTTCTCTTCATCAACCTGGTGAACGATTCCCTGCCTGCCATTGCACTGGGGACGGAAAAGGCCGAACCGGATGTGATGCGGCGCAAACCGCGTGATATTAATGAAGGCATCTTTGCCGGCGGTACGCTTCAAGCCGTGATTACACGTGGTGTATTGATCGGTGCGGCTGTTATTGTGTCCCAGTATATCGGGCTTGGCATCTCTGAAGAAATGAGCGTGGCAATGGCCTTTACGACCCTGATCCTGGCACGGAGTCTTCAAACATTTGCAGCCCGTTCCAACACACAGACCATCTTCCAGGTGGGCTTCACGACGAATAAGCTTGTCCTTGGCTCCATTCTGGTATGTCTCTGTCTTTACGGAATCACCTTGATTCCGGGTGTACGCGGCATCTTCGCCATTCCGGATGCATTTGGTTGGAACGAGTTCCTGATTGCAGGCGGCCTTGCCCTGCTTGCCGTCATTCTGATGGATGTCATCAAGTGGATTCGTAACCGTGGCAAAGCGGTTAGTGCGGCATAAAAATACTTCTACCCTTCAAGGCGCCCTCAGACGGGCGTCTTTTTGCTGCGGGAATCAACCTCTACAATGCAAGGCATTGCCTATCGTTTTTTGTTTGTTTCGATCTGTTTCATCTCATTTGTCACCGATGCCGAAACTCTTCGAATTTTATGACATTATTGCCATATATGAAGATTGGGCGTAAAATGATTTATTGATTTTCAATATAGGTTGACTCAATCATAGACAGGAATGGTAACGTGAAAGATAAAATTGTAATGCCTCTCTGGACATGCTGTCTGTTCATTGTCGTGATGAACACCACCATGTTTAATGTATCCTTACCCGTTATTATTAACGATCTCCAAATTACATCTGATCTGGGCTCATGGGTCATCTCCAGCTACTCTATCGGTTACGCATTATCGACCGTCATTTTCAGCCGGCTATCCGATCGGGTTCCGGTGCGCAAACTGCTAACCATCGGACTGCTGATTCTGGGCTTGTCTTCGTTACTTGGATTATTTGCACATAGCTTCGCCGTCCTGCTCCTGACGCGTATTCTGCAATCCGCAGGTGCAGGGGTTATGGCCGGGCTGGGTCTTGTGATTGCGAGCCGCTACATCCCGCTGGAACGCCGCGGAGCCGCCATTGCCCTCATCTCTTCAGGCAGTGCCATGGCTTTTGGGCTGGGTCCCATTGTGGGCGGACTCATTAGCGAATACTGGGGATGGAATGGTCTTTTTGCAATAACCGTGCTGGTCCTGCTTGCACTACCTGTATTGCTCTATTTCCTGCCGCGTGAAACACCAAGCCCAGACAACCCTTTCGATATGATCGGGGCAGTGTTAACGGTCATTAACGCCATTACGCTTCTGGTCGCGATTACCCAGCAGTCCTGGATCTGGTTTGCCATCGGTGTCCTGTCTCTTGTGGCTCATATGTGGTACATCCGCAAAGCACACCTTCCATTTGTCAATCCAGATGTATTTCGAACACCAGGATATACACGTTTGATTCTCATTGGCTTCTGCATTCTGGTGGTTAATCTGGGTAATCTATTTCTAATGCCGCTTGTCCTTGCCGACCTGTTCGGACGTTCATCGCTCACGATTGGTTTGCTCATTGCTCCGGGAGCCATTGTCGCAGCCTTTTGCACCCGTTTCGTGGGACGATGGATCGACCGTTACGGCAACATGCGCTTTCTGATGATTGGACATGTGCTGCTTGCAGCTGTACTTGCCCTGTTTATGCTCGGACTGAATCAGTCCGCCCTGATCATTACCGCAGGCTATCTCTTTTTCTCGCCCGCACTCTCCGCCTCCATGGCATCACTGAATAATGAAACGTCCCGCATTTTGCCCAAAGCGCAGATTGGAGCAGGTATGGGCATGCTTCAGCTGATTCAATTCTTCGGTGGTTCGATGTCTGTGGCGGTCTGCGGACTTCTGTTACACAGCATCCCGGGCGTTTCGGTAGAGAAAGCCTATCACGTTGTTTATGGATGTCTGCTCTTCGTCTGTCTTGCCTCGCTTGTTATCGTTGTGTGGCATCACAGAGCCTCTCATTCCGGGATTAGACAGAGTAAGGGTAGTACGACTAAATAATGGAATGCTTTAGAATGATAGTTATAAAATGAATACACAAACAGCCCGCACAGTATGCGGGCTGTTTGTCTGTTTCGATACGCTTTCGGTACGCAGTCATTCGCATCGATTCAAACTCTGGTTTCAAGTTCCGTATTAACTTCCGTCACGCGCTGCCTTCCAGGCTTCCTCCACCGAGACAGGGGCTTTGCTGCTGCTCTCTCCGCTGCCTTCTTGTGTCCATAGAGGCGGGTAATAGGCAAATACTTGTCCCGTCTGAAGCTGACCAAGATCATTTTGCCATCCTTCCCAGCGGAAGGTCTGGTAGAACTGCTGCAAATCGCCATCTGCCAGCCAGGTCAGAAATTCCGAATAAGCAAGCTCCGTCGATTCCCATTCCAGGGCATCCGGCGCATAGTAGTATATCTCTCCAGTGCGACCGAATTTGCCGGTATCCAGCGCAAAAAATCCACCTGCCACATCATAGGCAACCACCATCATGCCATCCAGTGCCTGTACGCAGGGCTTGTCGCTCACACCATTCCAGCTGGTTAGACTTCCAAATACACTCTTACCTCCTGCACCCAGCAGCGTGATCCACCCGTGATCAATCACCATTCCTTCCGTCTCGTAAGCAACAGCTCCCAGATAGGATTTGGTGCTCACTTGAAGACGATAGAGTGTATCTGCTCCATTCTCTGGTTGTGCAGAAACATACTCATATGTATTTTGCCCGTTATCCAGTAGTTCCTTGAGTTCCTCCCAGGCGTGATTGTCCCGATCCAATAGTTCATTTGCAGATAATGTTTGCATATCTTTACTCCTTCCAAGTGTCGATTCATTATTCATACAAGCTTTCTTTCATCCATTTTCCGTGACCAAATCCCTCTAACACTTTACATTCTCGCTGTCCAGTCCTACCCTACTCGCGTAAAGTCAGACTCATCATTCAATCTCATCGGTTCCCCTGCACAATTCAGGCAATGAATCGGCCACATGTACGCAATCCTCGTACCCCAAATTTCCAGAATGAGCAAAAAGGATCGGATATTCCCCGTTTCGTGATGCCTCTCTCATATCAAAAATATAATGATTGCCGCTTCCATCCATCGCGAAGGAAACCGAGCCGGGCATGTATTCTGCAAATTCATAGGCCAGATTCATCTCTCTAAAATCAGGAGTACCATGAAACTGAAAGATCCTCTCGCCATTCTGGAATTCTCCACCGTTGGAATAGGTGAGTAAATGCGCATGACTGTCGGGCAATGGTCGCTTTGGAAACGACCAGGACGAGGGATCAAGTGGAGTATATTGTTCATAAAAAGGAGATGATTTCGGAAACGGATTCTTCTGCCTCGCTCTGATCTCTTGCAGCTCCTGCACGGATAAAGCATCATTCCACGTTTGCAGAAATACATGCAGTTCCTCCCGCTTCGCTCCAGGCCGCTTCTCCCATTCCTTTTCAAAAACATCGTTCCACATGCTTAACCCTCCATTACACACTCACATTTTGCCTTTCTATCAGCATATCATGGCATATTTCACCATTCAAATCTGCTATAATCAAAACTTCACAGCTAACTCATAAGGAGGAAATACCTTGCTTCGTGCAGTCAACATTTGTTTTCTGGCTCTGGCGCTGCTGGCAGCGGGTTGTCAGGATCAGGCTTCGTCTATTCCAACCTCTGCTCCAACTGACGGATCCGACCATCAGGAAGTCTATTACATATCACCTTCAGGTGACGATGCAAACAGCGGTACTATCCAATCCCCATGGAAAACAATGCAGCATGCTTCTGAACATGCCGCGCCAGGGAGTACGGTCTATTTGCGAGAGGGCGTGTACCCGCAGAAAGTCAAAATCACCCGGAGCGGCCATTCCTCCACTGAACCTACTATCTTTTCCAGCTATCCCAATGAGAAAGCCATTATTGACGGAAAAGGTCTATCTGTAAATGGAATTGAAGGCTTGATTGAAGTGGAGAATGCCAGCTTCATCACGATACAGAATGTTGAGATTCGTAACTTCACCACAGCACGTGCAGACCAGGTACCCACCGGGATTTATGTACACGGAGCAGGTGAATACATCCAAATTCGAGGCAACACCGTACACGCGATCGCCAACATTGTTCAGCCGAAAGGACCCGATTTAACGGGAAGAGATGCTCACGGGATTGCTGTCTATGGCACGGAACACCCCGCAGCATTGCGGAATATTCTTATCCAGGATAATGAATTATATGATCTGGTCTTAGGTTCAAGCGAGTCACTCGCTGTTAACGGAAATGTAGACACTTTTTCCATACTGGACAACACCATCCATGATACGGATAACATCGGCATCGATCTGATTGGGTATGAAGGGATGTCTCCAGATGACAAGTATGATCGGGCCCGAAATGGAATTGTAAGAGGTAACGAAGTATACGATATTACGTCCAATTTCAATCCTTCCTATGGCACCAACCTTCCCAATGGCAGCCATTCGGCTGGGGGCATCTATGTCGATGGGGGTACAGATCATATCATTGAACAGAACCGGTTGTATCGCAACGATATCGGAATCGAAATTGCATCCGAACATGCCGGGCGTTCCACAAGCCATATTACCGTGCAGGATAATCTGGTTTATCACAACAGGCTAACGGGCATTGCCATGGGAGGATATGACGAGGAACGCGGGTCTACCGAAAACAGCACGGTGATGTATAATACCCTGTTTCAGAATGACACCTTGGGCGCAGGCAATGGGCAGTTGTTCGTGCAAGCCATGACGAAGAACAACACGTTTAAACGCAACATTGTCGTGTCAGGCAGCTCCGGTGTACTCATCTACAATGAATACAGCAGCAATTCAGGGAATCTGTTTGATGAAAATGTGTACTACACCCCGATTGCAGAGGAAGATGCCCTATGGGTTTGGAAAAATGAAGGGTATTCCGGTTTTCCAGCCTACATGAAGGACTCCGGCAATGACGCACACTCACGCTATGTAAATCCGGCATTCATGAACGAAACCAGCGAAGACTTCAATCTCCAGCCCGGATCACCGGCAGAAGGTTATGGTTACCTTGCACCCAGGTAACAGCGGAGACTGAGAAAAGAATAGAAAATCAAAAACCGGATCGGGTATAGGGGTGTCCCTGTCCTGTCCGGTTATTTTCTGCTTTTACTGCATCATTAGTTATAAGAAGTTAGCTTTGGATTAAACCAGCTGCATGGGTCACCCGATTGCGCCCTCCGGTTTTGGAGGCATACAGCGCCATATCCGCTTTTTGGAACAAGGACTGATCCGTATCCTCCTCTGCAACCGTTGCTGCACCAATACTCACCGTGATATTGTAGGCTCCCCAATCGGCTGAAGCCACCTGCGAACGGTACCGTTCGGCTGTAATCAGTGCTTGTTCGGCTGAACAATCCGCCAGGATAATCACGAATTCTTCCCCGCCATAACGTGCCACAACGTCCGAACTTCTGGAAACCGACTGCAGCAGACCTGCCAGATTGCCAAGTACGAGATCCCCTACCGGATGTCCGTACGTGTCGTTAATGCTTTTGAAATGATCAATATCAACGACCAGCAGCGAGAACTCGCGCCGGGTTGTACGGAAGCTCTCCAGGCTTTCAAGCATTCTCAGCTGAAAGAATCTGCGGTTTTTGAGTCCGGTGAGCAGATCGGTGGAAGCCATCGTCTCCAGCTGGTCATTCACTTTAATTAATGCCTGCTGCTTCACTTCATATTCCTCGTGCAGCCGTTCAAGCTCCTTGTTTGCTTCATGCGTGGCTTGATAGAGCTCCTGCAGCTTCGTCTTCGTGTTCAAAATATCCTTCTCATGTTCAATCCGTTTACGCATGACCACAACCACACAGTCCACGACGCTTTCCCCGTCACGAGTCTGGCGAATCCCATTAAGCAGAACCGGAACATCCTGCTGATCACTGGTGCGAAACGTAAAGTACATCTCGTCCACGCGGCCATACAGCTGAATGTATGGATAGAAATACGTGTGAAAGAAAAGCTTGTTGGTGACCGACATGGTGGACTCAATATGTCGTCCCATTAGCTCGCTGCGTTCATAACCCAGCATCGTCAGCAGGGTTTGATTGACTGATTGTATGATACCCGAGTCAGAGATCGAGAAGTACCCGCAGGGAGCAAAATCTAATTGTGCATCCATCAATAACAGCCTTTCTTCTGAGTTTTATGCGCTCGTCAGATAATTCTTAATCAACCGAATGGTCTCTTCCGGTTGACTTAAGTGAGGGTAATGTCCTTTGGCGGTCATCTGCTGCAGCATGCTGTTCTTCAGATGAGCATGCAGATAATCGCCCACTTCAACCGGGGCAATGCTATCATCGGAGCATTGAAGAATCAAAGTAGGTACAGATACCTGTTCCAGCTCCTGACGGCAGTCGGACAAAAATGTCACCTCGGCAAATTGCCTAGCAATATGCGGATCTCTGGAGCAAAAGCTCTTCTCCAGCTCTTCCGTAAGCTCTTTCCGTTCTGCATTCTGCATCACGATCGGTGCCAAATAACTTGCCCAGCCTATGAAATTCAACTGCATCATCTCGAGCAGTTCATCAATGTCACGGCGATCGAAGCCCCCATAGTAATTCGGCAGGTCATTCACATATCGCGGAGAAGGCCCCAGCATCACGATGCTTTTAAAATATTGGGGAGCTTGAATCGATGCCAGCATGCCAATCATGCTGCTGACAGAATGCCCAACGAATATGGCATCTCTCAATTGGAGCGCTTCCATGATCTCCAGAACGTCCGTAGCATACCCTCGCAAATCACTGTATTTATGCGCATCGTAATAATTGATCTGAGATTGCCCTGAGCCTACATAATCGAACAAAACAATTTGATAATTCTCACTAAAACCCGGAACGATGTAGCGCCACATGTCCTGATCACATCCAAACCCATGAGCAAAGACCATCGTTCTGCTGCCTGAACCAAGCACTTTTACATTGTTACGTACAAGGACGTCAACCGTCATTACACTCACCTCTCTGAGGTATTTTCCATTCACTTCACATGTGGTTATTATATCGGAAATTGTTGGAATATGAATTAAAAATATGAATTCCCTTGATGGAAACATGAAATAGATTCACATTTTCGCAAAAGATAAAACTCTTTACAACCTGACTGTCGTCAGGTAATATCATTTCAACATGTCGCGCGACAAAGATAACAAAGTGGAGGAAGATGTATGACTACCCTTGGAATTGGAAATGCACCCCAGAAGTTGTGGGGAAGATCGTTTATTTTTATCATGCTGGCTAACGCTTTATTGTTCATGGCCTTTGAAATGCTGTTACCAACCTTGCCTCTATTCGTTTCAACGCTTGGCGGCGACGCTTCTCAGATTGGCCTTGTGACAGGCGTATTCATGTTTTCAGCCATCCTGGTTCGCCCTTTCACGTCGGTACTTGCCTCGCGGATGGACAAAAAGTTTCTCTTGCTCATCGGCATAACCATATGTGCAGTAACCACAGGATCATACTACCTATCGTCAGGTATTTGGATGATTTTAATATTGCGGGTTATCCACGGATTTGGCTTTGGTCTGGCAACGACATATTTTGCAACGATTGCTACAGAAAACATACCCAAGGATCGCCGAGGTGAAGGTATGGGGTATTTCGGTGTAGGAGAGACCGTGGCCATTTCCATTGGCCCATTGATCGGAACCAGCCTTCTGTACAAATACAATTATCAAAGTCTGTTCATGGGTGGGATGTGCATCCTGCTTCTCGCTCTGATCATGGCGATATTTGTATCGAGAAAACCAAAAACAGCATCAGGTGCAGACCCATCGGGTTCCCATACACCTAAAATCAAGCTAATTGAAAAAAAGGTACTCTTTCCTTCCCTGCTGATTATGTTAGTTGGCGTCGCTGCCGGGTCGATCATGTCTTTTGTAGCCTTGTTTGCGGCAGAGAGAGGCTTTGGTAGTGTAGCCTGGTTTTTCTTCATCGTAGCTATTGCGAGTTTTGTGGTCCGATTGTTCTCGGGGAGAATGTTCGATCGATTGGGCCCGGGGTCCGTATTGCTGCCATCTGCCGTATTTGCGATCGCGGGACTGTTCGTACTGACCATCGCTCAAAATGACATGCACTTCCTCATGGCCGGTGCCTTGTATGGATTCGGATTCGGTGCCATTTTCCCAGCGATTCAGACCTGGTGCGTCAATCTGGTGGACGAGCATGAACATGAGAATGCCATGGCTTCCTTCTTCAATTTCTTCGATCTGGGCATTGGCGGTGGTTCACTGCTGCTTGGTATGATTGCTTCAGCATTTTCCTATACAGTGGTGTATGATATTGCCATAGGCATTTTTGTGGTATATATCCTGTTATATCTGGTATACTCCCGGAAACAACGGAGAGCTGAAGATTATTCATTGGAGGTAGACATTGAGTAAACAACGTATCAAGGAGATTGCCATCCAACATTTCAATCGTCTGGGTTACGAGGGAACCAAGATGGCACAGATCGCCGAAGAGGCGGGCATTCGCAAGCAATCGCTAGCGTATCATTACCCGACCAAAAAGGCACTGCTGCTTGAACTTTATGAGGAAGTGGTTCAGGAGGAACAACAATTCGTCAAAGATTTCTTCCTGGAAGCGAATGAACTGCCTTTAGAGCAGCAATTGTACAACTTTTTGCATGAGCATAAAAACAGATTCCTGACACATCCGAATGTGGCTTTTATGTACATTCTGTCCTTTATTACTCCGCTTGAGGTGCATGATTTTGTCCTCGCGCAGTATCGAACATATCTTGGCACGCTCAAAGCCGAGCTCGCCGCCGTGTTTGCCAAACATGAGGACATCCGTCTGAACCCCGAGGAAGCTACGGTGGCTTATGTCACGCTATTGGATGGACTGGATGTACAGCTCGTATATGAGACCAGACAATCTTATGAACACGCACTCGCCATTGCCTGGAATGTATTCTGGACAGGCATACGCCGCTAGCGAATTTGACTTGTCCTGCAAGCAAAGAGGAACGCATCTCCATGCTTATACTGTGGAGACCGCTCCTCTTTGTGATGTTCTTTTGACGCAGGTTGCGTCTTCGTTATTTTACAGTCACCCTTTGCCGTGTCCGGTCTTAAGCAGGCCGGTTTAATTTCCCTTCTGCTCCGTTGCACCCAAGCTGTCTTCCCCATTAAAATGTTTAGCCACTGGTTCGGTCCTAGTCATGGGACATTCAGTCGACTTCCACCATAACAGGTTGTAAGCTTTTCCCATTTGGATATAGTATAATTTCTATGGTGACTGGATCCTATACATCGTATGAGCATGACATTCATAACTTCAGGAGGAATTAAAACCATGCAAAAATTGGACGCTGCCCTACAACAGTTTGTTGAACAGCAGGATTTATACAATGAAGCTTACGGACTTTTCAAGCAGCATGATCTGCGCCCTCGTGAACAACCTAGCCAGCCCGAAGTGGACAAGCGTATCCCCCTCTCACCTGAGCTTGTATATTTGTACACCCATTATGAGATGAGAGATGCACAAGCTGAAGGGACACTCAAAATGAAAAATGCGGCCGTGGAAATCGGCGATGCAGCCCTGTTATCGTTTGTTGCCCCCGAGCACCTGCACCGCCAGCAGCAGGGTTACCGATGGATTGGCATGAATGAGCCGTATGAGGAGTCGCCCTCCTGGAAAGCAAATCATGTCGTTATTGCCAACTTCAATGATGATCCATTGATCGTGGATACAAGCCCAGCCAACTCACCTGTGTATGCGGCCTTCGAAGGCGGAGAGCCCCGGCGTATTGCCGATTCATTGTCCAATCTGTTCACTGCACTCGCCATCCTGATTGAAGCTGCACGCGCTTACGGTGGAGAAGTGAAGGATGAAGAGACCTATGAAACCAAACCTGAATATTTGGAGCACATAGAACCTCTATTGATTGATCTGCTCGGCGCCGAGTACACCGCACATCTGGTTGAATATTTATCACTTCGTTAAATCATCGGAGTGAGAATAAGCAAATTGAAGATGATGGTTGCAGCTGTTCCCAAGTACGATGGCTTCGCTAACGAATTAGGACCTGTATTGAAATTTGTGTACAGAAGAATTTATCTCTGATGAACAAGGGGGAAGACCATGATTTATGTTGCTTTGCTTCGGGGGATTAATGTAGGCGGTAACAATAAGATCAATATGAAGCAGCTGAAAGAAACATTTGAACAAGCAGGCATGCAGGATGTTGTAACTTACATTAACACGGGCAACATTATCTTCGCCGATCATCAGGAACGCATTCAAGCTAACGCTGAGATATCCAAGATACTGGAGCAGGCCATTACGGCCGAGTTCGGCTTAGAGATCCGTGTTGTGGTACGCAATATGAATGAAATGCAGACCGTGCTTCAGGCGCTGCCGGAGGAATGGACGAATGACGAGCAGGCGAAGAGTGACGTGATGTTTCTGTGGGATGAAGTCAATGACGTCTCGGTGTTGGACAAGCTGCCCCTCAAACCGGAAGTCGGCACATTGATATACGTTACCGGAGCCATCTTGTATTCAGTAAGCAGAGAAGATGCCGCGCGCAGCGGGATGAACAAGCTTGTCGGCTCCTCTGTCTATAAATATATGACGGTCAGAAACGTCAACACGACCCGCCAAATTTATAAGCTCATGCTGGCTACGGCAGAGTGATTATAAGAACTTCGGCATGAAAAAAATCCCCCAAGGGATGGCATGGAGGAATATGTTGACGGATGTCTCTCCATGCTGTTTGCCTTGAGGGATACCCTTTATGAATACAAGCAGCTGCATGTAAAATCATTAATCGATCTGAATACGTCTGAGGGTATGATCGTCTCCTGCACGTTTCGGAATTTCAAGCTTCAACACACCATCTTCCAATCGGGCCTTAATGTTCTCCTCATCGATATGTTCCACATAGAAACGCCGGAGGAATTCACCGGACCTGCGCTCCTGCCGAATAATTCGATTGGAATCATCCTTCTGTTCATGAAACTCATTACGTTTCGCACGGATCACCAGTTCATTGCCCTGTACCTGAATATCGATATCCTGCTTGGCGATACCAGGCAGATCTGCTTCAATCAAATATTTCCCATCTTCCTCACGGATATCCGTCCGGAATGGCTGGCTGCCGGTTCCAAAGGGAGAAAGCCACGGGCTGTCAACCATATCATTGAAGGATTTCAGCATGTGTCCGAACAGGTCTTCATTTCGTTTACGAAACGGGATCAGATCAAACATGAACATCATCTCCTTATATGTGATTGGTTTGTTGTTGCTTACATGGATTATTATAATTCTCTTGTGGATGATGCTCAAAATACGTAAGAGTCGAAAAGAAATGATTTTGCTTCAATATGACCCGCTGCCTGAAAATAGATCCTTGTTTCTTTTAATTTGACCTTTTTTGACCTTCCTGCTTTTTCGGGCTCATTCCAGAGAATGATTAGATGCTATCCTTCATACTGAAAACGATCCAGAAAGCGCTTGACGATGAGACTGGACGTTTTGCTCTCACGCATAACCCATCCAATGGAAATCGCACGCTGTACACCTTCAATTTCCAGAATGGAGAAGTCATGATGCAGGACACTTCTGTCATGTGTGAATGAATATTCATGACCGATCGTCACCGCATCCAGTTGGGCAAGGGCCGCATTAACCACTTCGGAATTGTTCGTTCGGAACAGTACATTCACCTCTCCCACAGCCTGTGAAAGCTCCTCTACAAACAAATCCACCAATTCGTCATTAAATAACACCAGTGTCTCATTTTTCAGTTCATGCATGGTGATCGACTTCTTGCCTGCCAAGCGATTGGTATGATTCACACAGGCTCGCATCACCCCTTCATCAATGGGAACAAAGCGCAATCCTTCCAGGTGCTGCTCCATATCATCTGTATACAGAGCAATTAAACCGAGATCGACCTGCTTGTTCCGCACATCTCTTATAATGTTGCGGGCAGCACCTTCGGACAGCTCAAATTTCAGATCCGGATATCGTTTCTTCATACTCGCAATGGTAGGTATGATGCCCGGAATCCCTCCAGGTATGGCTGACAATCGGAGTTCTCCATGGATCGACTTCCCCATATACTGGGCATCCTCCTTGATGTTTTGGACTGTATCGACAACCGATTTCATTTGGTCCAAAATAGGCTTGGCCTGTTCCAATACATACGCACCGTTACGGGATCGGCTGAACAATTGCATGCCCAGCTCGTGCTCCAGACGTGTGATCGCCTGACTGATCGTGGACTGCGTAACCGATAATGTTGCAGCAGCAACGGTAATGGATTTGGTCTTTTCAACTTCAAGCACATACACCATTTGTTCCAGATTCATCGTTTAACTCCCAATCCTTACATTAATTTATTTTAAGTTAAGTGTATTTTTGTTAAATATACATGAATCATATAATTAAGTATACTTGGATTGAAGATGAATGTAAGCGAAATCATTTTATTTTAATCGACAGAGGAGTGCTACATATGAATCCATTTGAGAATCGATTTGCAGGTAAAGTTGCGGTTGTTACAGGTGCGGCATCCGGTATCGGATATGCCATTGCGAGACGCCTTGTCCAAGAGGGAGCTTCCGTCCTTGCCGCCGATCTGAATACAGAACGTCTGGACGCCATCCAGGGTGAACTTGGGGAACGGTTCTTCGGTGTTAAAGCCAATGTGACCGTTGAAAACGATATTGAAGAAATGGTGAGTGCCGCTGTCAAACAATTTGGCAAACTCGATCTGGCCTTTAATGTGGCAGGTGCCTCCCGTGCAGGCGTTATTACGGAACTCTCAGAGAAAGATTGGGACTTCACCGTGGATCTGTGCATGAAAGGCGTCTTCCTGAGCATGAAGCATGAAGCCCTTGAGATGGCTAAACATGGTGGCGGAGCCATCGTAAACGTGGCCTCCCTCAACTCTCACGTGCCTATGTATGCCGGATCGGCCTATGCCTCTGCCAAAGCTGGCGTCGAAATGCTTACCAAGAATGGAGCACTCGAAATGGCGCGTAACGGCATTCGTGTCAATGCCATTCTACCGGGTCTCATTGATACACCATTAACTGCGGAGCTGCTCTCCAATGCAGACATCAAAGAAGCCTACATGGAACGTATTCCGATGAAACGTGCTGCACAGCCTGAAGAAATGACGGGACCTGCCCTGTTCCTTGCGAGCGACGACGCAGGATATGTGTCTGGTTCCAGCCTCATCGTGGATGGAGCTTGGGCAACGACCGGATATCCAGACCTGAGCCGCTGGTTCTAAGTCTGTACATTTCCACATGGTTTTCATATACCAGGTAAAGCCTATTGGACAGAGCTCTGCTCTGCCAGTAGGCTTTTTTTCACTTGGATGGAAAAGCACTGCATGTTTTACACAAATGCTTTATTCCGCTAACTTCGGCTTAACAATTCACCCCTATACTAAAGCAATTATACATACGTTCAACCATGCAATGTAAAGGGGATCTGGAACTGTGAAAAAGAGAAATCAATGGCTCGCTGTTTTGTCCATGACAGCCATACTCGGCGCAGGGGCAACTAATTACACATCAATAGCACACGCGGATAGCGCATCCGAATCGGCAAATCATCATGTTGCATTACGAACAGCCATCCAAAATATGCAGGGAACCATCACATGGGATAGCAGCAGTCGCAGTGCCGATATTCAGTTGGGTGAAGTCCGAGTGCAGCTCCCGGTCGGAACAGCTACAGCTACCATTAACGGGGTTCAAACGCAACTGGACAGCAAAAGTTATATTTCCAAAGGAACGACTTACGTTTCTCCACAAACGCTCAAATTAATTACGGATCAAGTAATCCTGAGCCAAAATAAAACCGGATTCGAACAGACAGCTGCCTTCCAGATGCCAAGTGGCAAAGCCGAAATCGCTGCCTCTACCCCGGACGGTCAGCGCCTCCTCGTAACTGAAGCAGACAATGGCAGCATTTCCGTTCTGGATATTGCTGATCTGAACAACGTGAACGTTCTAAAAACGGTCAGCTTCCATGATCTCTCTGCCAAAGCAGAAGTAACCAGTGTAACTGTATCCAAGGACGGCAAATATGGTCTGGCCGTTATTCGTACCGGCGATACAGATACCGAGGCGAACAAGGGACTACTGGCCATTGTTGATCTTGCAACCTACAAAACCGTGAAGACATATGGGCTCGGCATCGGGCCAGACTCCATTGCATTGTCCCCGGATGGATTGCACGCCGTGATTGCAATTGAAGATGAGGAACTGAACAAAGCTGCGGACGAGATCGATTACCCTAATGCCAAACGCCCAGGCAGCATCATGATTGTATCGTTTGCCGGTGGAAACGTCCTTGAAGGAGAGGTAACCAACCTGCCTGCGTCTCTGGAAGATGTGAGCGGAGCAAGCTACCCGCATGATCCGCAGCCAGAGTATGTTGCCATCAGCCCGGACAGCACAACCGCTGCTGTTACATTGCAGGAGAACAATGTCATCGCCATCATCGACCTGCAAACGAAACAGATCAGCTCGATCTTCTCGCTCGGTACTACCTCACATCAAGCTGATCTGAACGATGACGGTGTCGTTCAGTTCTCCGAGAGCCTGACAGCT
The DNA here is from genome assembly GCF_002272715.1 of Paenibacillus sp. 7516. Taxonomy (NCBI): domain Bacteria; kingdom Bacillati; phylum Bacillota; class Bacilli; order Caryophanales; family Paenibacillaceae; genus Paenibacillus; species Paenibacillus sp. 7516. The sequence goes on along the minus strand of NZ_NPBI01000020.1, from coordinate 249,560 downwards.
CGCTATGAGCCAGACGGTATTGCATTCTCTGCAGATGGCAAATACCTGCTGACTGCCAATGAAGGCGACCTGGGCAAAGATGAGTTTGACGATGGTGTCAAAGCAGGCGGACGCAATATCGCCGTCTGGGATTTACAGGGCAAGCGGGTATATGACAGCCAAAACCTGATCGATGAAGCAACCGCGAGGGTTGGTTTATATCCGGATGATCGCAGTCCGAGCAAAGGCAGTGAGGTCGAGAATCTGACGGTATCCACTGTAGACGGCACAACTTATGCTGCTGTAGCCTCTGAACGGGCCGATGCCATTTTGTTCTTCGATCTGGCCGACCCGGTGAACCCGGCCTACCTTGGCCTGATTCCGACAGCTGGTGAGTCACCGGAAGGAATCCATCGGGTTAATGGCCGCAGTGTATTTGTCAGTGCGGATGAGAGCACGGGGACACTTAGCTTTTTCGAGAAAAAATAAGTCAGGTACGCAGTAGGCAGCTGTGACAGCAGCTGGGGTACCGAGTCCATGAAATTCAAAAGGACATGAGAGCATCACGCTCTCATGTCCTTTTTTTGTTGCCTGCTAATGTGCCATCTCTGCTGCTTTAAACGTTCCGAGCCAACCGTTCCAGCCATTCCACCGCCGGAGCGAGAACGGCTTCATCGATATCGAATTCAGGATGGTGATGGGGTGCAGGCAGGTCGCTGCCCACAATCATATACGTGGCCAGTCCACCCTGCTCCTGCACGCGTTGGATCATATAGCTGGCATCCTCGCTTCCCAGGGCAGCGCCATCCGAGATCGCTTCAGCATGTCTTATTCCAGATATTCCTTCTGCCTTCTTCACGGCGAGCTCCGCAAGTTCCATATCACACCTTATCGGAATAGCTCCGCCTACAATCTCAACGGTAACCCTTAACTCATGCATGGCTGCACTATGCTCCAGAATCTGACGCACACGCCGCTCCAGTTCAAGATTCGTTTCTTCCTTCGTGGAACGCGTCTCAATTACCATGCGAGCGTGCTCGGCAATGATGTTCGCGCCAGTTCCTCCTTCCAAAATGCCCACATTAATGCGTGTATCGGCTGTACTAAACCGCGGCAGGGCATGAATATTAAGCATGGCAGTTGCCGCACCAAGCAGCGCATTCCGCCCTTCTTCAGGTGAAGCTCCCGCATGAGAGGATACCCCGGTAAAGTGCGCTTCCAGCTTCGTCGTTGCCAGGAAACCAGCGGAGGCCCCTTTGACATGACCGGATGGTACGTCAGTGCCGAGATGCAGGCAGAACAGTCGATCCACCTGATCCAGCATGCCTTTTTCCACCATGGCGTAAGCACCGCGTACGCCCTCTTCTGCAGGCTGGAATAACAGCCGGACTCTCCCGGCAAACTGTCTGTCGCTTAACCGTTCTGCCAGCGCAAGACCGATACTGGTGTGACCATCGTGTGCACATGCATGCATAATGCCTTCATGGGTTGAGCGGAACTGCCCAGACTGCGGCACGTGCTTGTCCTGTCCGCTTTCACGAATGGGCAGTGCATCCATGTCGAAGCGAAATGCCGTTGTCGGCCCTTCCTGAATTCCATCCAGCTCGGCGACAACAGCGGTAAATCCGCCGCGCATCTGTTCCACTATAGCGGGCTCTGCTCCTTCCTGGAGAGCACGCTGATAGGCGTCTTCCAGCACTTCCGGTTTGGGCAGCCCCCGCCGGGACGCGTCATCAATGGCATCTTTTCCATACGTTACACGATAGCCTAACGCTGTTAACATCTGTACAACTTTGGTAGCGGTACGAAATTCAGTGAATCCCAATTCGGGATATTGATGCAGCTCTCTGCGAAGCGCGATAATGTCGATCATATCGGTTCCCCTCTCTCAACTCTCTTATTTCCGAATCAGTCGATCTTCTATAATCTGGCGTGAACTCCCGGGCCAAGTGGCAGATTGAAGACGTACCAGAGAATGACCATGACGACCCAGACGGAGAAGAATGCAATGGAATATGGCAAAATCAAGGAATAATACGTTCCGAGCTTGGCATCCTTGCGGTACTCCTGCAAAAATCCGACGAACAAGGGTACAAAAGGCGATACCGGGGCAAGTGGAATAACAACCGAGTCGGATACCCTGAAAATGACTTGGGTGAACGCCGGATGGAATCCAAGCAGCATCATCATCGGGATAAACACCGGAGCCAGAATGGACCAGATCGCGGATCCACTTGCAATAAACATCGTTAGTAACGCAGACAGGAAGATCAATCCGATGACAACCGGGATGCCGTTAATGCCTGTTTTTTCAAGCAAATCCGTGATGGTGAGTGCCAGAAACTTACCCATGTTGCTCCAGTTGAACATCGCCACGAATTGGGATAGCGGGAAGACCATCACGATGAAGCCTGCCATCGTTTTGATCGGTTCAATCAGCAATTTCGGTAGATCATTCTGGTTCCGAATCACTTTCAGTTTAATGCCGTAAGTCAGTGCTACGGTGAAGAAGAACAGCAAAATGACAGGCACAATCCCTGCAAGAAAAGGCGAACCCATCACACTGCCTGTTTCCGGGTTGCGAAGAATGCCATTCGAAGGTATCACCATAAACGCGATGACAGCGATAAAAATAAGGGCGGCAATACCGGCCGCACGCAGTGCCCGGTTTTCTTCAGGTGTTGGAGCTTCCAGCTTGTACACACGTTCCCCTTCATATTTGCCCAGTCGCGGTTCCAGGAATTTGTCGGTCATAAAACCTGCGACCAGTGTCAACACAATGACAGAAGCGGACATGAAGTACCAGTTATCCAAGACCGTAACACCCACACTTGGATCTACCGAGGCGGCAATTTCGGTGCTGATGCCTGACAGCAATACATCCGTAGTCACAATCAGCATATTTGCGGTGAAACCAGCGCCAACTCCGGCAATGGCTGCGATCAATCCGGCAATCGGATGTCTGCCTACAGCAAGAAAAATTAACGCTCCCAGCGGAGGCATGATGACAAGCGCTGCATCTGATGATACATGACTGAAGAATGCGATGAAAATGACAAGATAGCTGGCATAGCGGGCGGGTACCCGAACAGCCATTTTGCGCATGACCGCTTCCAGAAGGCCTACTTTCTCAGCCAAACCAATTCCGAGTACCAATGCCAGAATTGAAGCAAGCGGTTTAAAATCAGCAAAGTTCTTTACCACATTCGGCAGCAGCCACTGTATTCCCTCTCGGCTCAGCAGGTTTTTGACCTGAACCTTCTCTCCGTCAATCGGGTTATGTGCTGTCGCGTTAAAGAACGACAGTATAAGGGTAGCAATCATCAGCGCAACAATGAGATAGATAAACAATAAAAACGGATTGGGAAGCTTGTTCCCCACTTTCTCTACCCAACCAAAAAGTCCTGTACTCTCCTGCCTTTCCGCTTTCACCATGCAAATACCCCCTGACTGATATTAACGTACATTTAACGAAAATGTCGTAATTTTAGGACATTATATAATTAACTCCATACAAAACTCAATACTTATGTTATGTATTTTGACACTAAATATAAAAAATACCGATCTGCAACCAGGTTCACCATGTCCGCCAGGAGTGGACATGAGAACTAAGGTTGCATCATCGGTATCCTTATTCTGACTCTATGTTCGTAAATCTAACGCAGCAGCCGATATCGGTTACTTGGCCTTCCCCTGCGGGTATTGAGCTCATTTCCCGTGATTTCAGCCAGGGAAAATGCCGTAAGACTGCCGAGAATCCGCTGTACGTGCCTGATGGTCATTGATAATCCCGATGCCAGTTCGCTGGCCGTAAATTCTTCTCGGCCCATCCGGCGTATGTATGCCTTTAATTTCTGAAATGTACGGATGCTTACCCCTGCCTTGTTCAACTGTTCGAGCAATTCGGTGTCACTTGAATACATCTCATAGGATAATTCCTGATCCTCACCCGCTGCCTCCACAATCGTACCATCCGTCTCATAGACAATCACACGTCCAGCTTCATCGTCTTTGGCATATTGGATCGCCTTCCGGGCGTGACGCTCTGCATCAAATGCCGTCTCACCAAACCCTATCCCGGCAAATGAAAGCAGATCCGTATCCAGCTCAAGCTGTTGCATCGCTGTATGCAGCGATTCCATGTTGCGGGCCATTCCACCCCTGGAACCATACATCAGGTATCGCCCTGTACCATCCTGGTGGAGGGAACCATCGATTTGCTCACAATGATGCAGCAGGATGGCTTTGATCTTGAGCTCCATATGCTGCAGCTGATACCGTTCCGTCGATTGTTCACCGGCTGCATGCCATCCTTCAATCTCAACCATTAACACGCCAATCTGGCTGTCTTTGAATGCGGAACTGCGAATCTGCTCAATCAGCATTCGTACCGCTTGCACTGTCTCCAGCTTGGTAGAATCGATTTTGAAGACAGGGACCCCTCTCTGAAGTAATCCTTCATATACAGCGTACAGACAGGTAATAGCTGCTTTGGTCCGCCCTTCCTCCCAGTGACGAACGTGGAATTGGATCATGTCTTCGACATCGTAATCGGTAGAAAAAACGTATTTTCGCAGCTGCTCATCCGAGAAATTCAATTCCTCAAGACTGTCCATCAACCCCCAGCTTTCATTCCCCGTCATATCAATGGAGATTTCCTTGACCGGATTGTCCAGTGTATAAATGGCTTGCAGCATGGCTTTGTACAAGCTTGCCCCGGTAGGCGGGCAGTAGATGGCATGTTCTTTTTCATGCAATACGTCCTGGGCTGTCAGATAAGGAATGGGACCCGTAAACACCCACCCGTGTACTTTCTCGCGGTTCCTCGTAATAATCTCGCCCGTCTCGCGTGCGTGTTCATAGGGATACAACTCAAAATGAGCCTCCAGATCCTGCCCCTCCACAGCACGCATGGTCCGCTCAATGGACGGCTTCGGTCCTACAACTCCGATTCGGTACATGCACTCACATCCCCTTGTCCCACTCAACATCGTTTAATACAAAAATCATACCGAACTGAGGTTCCGCTGTAAACCTCTTCATCTTAGCCATTGTTTACAACCTCTCATTCCTGATTATGCATCATAATCGTAAATTTTACATTTAGTTAACCCATTCCTTACGTTCGTTTAGCAATTGTTGTATACACTGGTTTTGGGATACCAAACTATACATATCTATTTTAGGAGGATGTATTCATGTTAAACCGGTTCAATGTCCGTGCGGCCAAAATGATGCTCGCGGTTACAACAGTTGTTACAGCTACGCTGGGAGGAAGCAGCGCAGCATGGGCTGCTGAGGACACTGCTGCACCCGCATCATCATCACCGATCAAAAATGTCATTATCCTGATTCCGGATGGCATGGCTAACGATGCCACTGCACTGGCCCGCTGGTACAAAGGGTCTTCCCTGACTCTGGATTCCATGGCAAGCGGTATGGTTCGCACACACTCCGCGGATGCTCCGATTGCGGACTCGGCTCCTGCGGGAACGGCTTTTGCTACAGGTTATAAATCACATACAGGATATGTTGGCGTACTGCCAGACAAGGCAACCATGCCTGGACAGAAGGCGATCGCACCTGGAGATGCCAAGAAACCCGTTGCATCCGTGTTGGAGGCATCCAAATTGGCAGGCAAGGCAACCGGTATTGTAGCCACCTCCGAGATTATGCACGCTACACCTGCAGACTTCTCTGCCCACTATCCGGATCGCAAAAATTACGATGCTCTCAGTAAACAGCAAGTATATAACGGTCTCGATGTTGTTTTGGGGGGCGGAAGTCGCTACCTGGAGCCAGCGGGCCGCAAAGACGGTGAGAATCTGGTCTCTTCCATCAAAGCACTCGGTTACGATTACGTGACCACACCGGCTGCCATGAAAGCCTCAAACTCCGGCAAGCTGTGGGGAATGTTCGCACCTGCAAGTATGGCGTATGATATGGACCGTGACCCTGCCAAGCAGCCAAGCCTTGCTGAAATGACATCCAAAGCCATTGATGTTCTGTCCAAAGACGAAGACGGTTTCTTCCTCATGGTTGAAGGCAGCAAAGTGGACTGGGCAGCTCATGCCAACGATCCGATCGGAATTATCAGTGACGTACTGGCATTTGACGATGCCGTAAAAGTAGCCATGGATTTTGCCAAAGCAGATGGAGAGACAGCTGTTGTGGCAGTAACAGACCACGGTAATGGCGGTCTCACTATCGGTAACAATGCAACAACGGGCACCTATGACAAAGAACCATTGTCCACATTTATCGGACCTTTGAAAAAGGCCAAGCTGACAGGTGAAGGTGTGGAAGCGAAGCTAAATGCCAAACGCACCAATATCAAAGCGGTCATGAAACAATACTACGGCATTTCCGACCTGACATCCGAGGAGATCGCTACCATTAAGGCAGCCGAGCCAGGCAGCCTGAACTACGCCATCGGACCAATGATCAGCAAACGCGCAGGCATTGGCTGGACGACTGGTGGTCATACAGGTGGAGACGTTGTGCTGTACACGTATGCTCCGAACAATGACCGTCCATTCGGCGTAATCGACAATACGGATGTGGCTAAATACATGGCACGCGTACTGGATCTGGATCTGGACAGCGTGAGCAAACAATTGTTTGTTCCTGCCAAACAAGCATTCACAGCCAAAGGCGCAACGTACAAGCTGGATCTGACAGATGCCAAAAACCCTAAAATTCTGGTTACTAAAGGCAGCACTAAAGTAGAACTGCAAATCTACAAAAACGTTGCGCTGGTTAACGGCAAAAAGACTGCGCTGGAAGGCGTAATCGTGTACAACGGAGTAGATGCCTTTGTACCACAAAGTGCAGTCGATCTGATTCAGTAAGTTTGAAAGATGGTCTACGCTTATAAACCAAACACACATAATGGGAAAGCGTAGCGGTTTACAAAGGTTCACCCGGAATTATATCATTGGGCTGCCGAATATTTCGGCAGCTATTTTCGTTGTTCATAGACAAGGATGGGTTCCCCTCCTTGCTTGTCGTATAATGGACGTAACATATTGATAAATAGGAGACAAAAAGGAGAGATTCACCCATGTTGATCAAATTAAACTGGATTACGCTTCGGGTGCGCAATCTGGAAGCCTCGCTTGGGTTCTACCACGGCATGCTCGGGCTTCCAATCCAGCGTCAATTCGAAAGTCGTGGGCGGCATATTGCCATGTTGGGTACAGAGAATGAAACCATGCTGGAGATGATTGAGGGAAGTGAATCCGTCCTCAAAAAAGAATCTGGCGTGTCCATCGGCTACGAGGTGAGTTCACTGGAAGAAGCCATGGAACGACTGGCAGCACTGAATATTCCCATTGTTCGCGGGCCCGTTCAGCCGAATCCCCATCTTCGCTTCCTTTACATTGCCGACCCGGACGGCTTCGAGGTACAGCTTGCCGAACATGCATGATCTGGTGTGACACTCATAGAGCAGCATTACCTCGTTATGGTGTTGTGCTTGCCTGGAATCAACCATTATTTCTTATACAAAATAAGAGCATCTCTGTGGCGCCCAGAACATGCTCTTATTTTGTATTCACAATTTATTTGAGAAATTCTGTTGGACACTTCACTCTTAGCAGCTCGGCAAGCCGGCGATAACCCGGTCCATCTTCGCTTTGGTTCACTTCATCTTCGTCCATCTCCAGCCAATAATCAGCATCCAGTAGATCTACCATGTCTAGCAGCGTGATCTCCGCACAGGCAGGATGTTCACAAGCAGCCAGCATAGGCTCGGGACTGTCATCCCAGTTGTACCCGTCCACGACAGCATGCAGGAGTTCAGCTGAATCCAGCTCACGGATCTTCGCGGCTGCCCTCTCTGAAGATTCTTCGTACAAAATCTCATCCACAATGGCTTGTTCCGCCTGGGTCAGCCGAAGTCTTACCGAGCCTGTGGTACCGAGCAGCATATCTGCAATAGCCAGGTCCCGTCTAGCTGCATTCCAGGCCGTCGCCTGAATTCCATGTGTAGAGTCAAGCTTCACCCCATATTCAAGCAAAAGCTGGATGGCTTCGATCTGCTTGAACTTCACAGCTTTTTTTAGAGCGGTATCGCCGAGTTTGTCCTCAGCATCCAAGTCTGCTTGCTGTTCCAACAGACATTTAATGGCCTCAGCTGGCATGCGATACGTCAGAAAAAGCATAAGCGGTGTACGTCCCCGTTCATCCCGCTCATTGATATCCAGCCTATGTACTGCTTCGCAAGCTTGTTTCACATCTTTGGACTTACTGATTTCAAGCCAATTCATTAACCATTCTCCTCCTTGCACTTCACATTCTACATTACACTGTAAAGGAGATATACACAGGGTTCAAGTCACCACTTGACAGCAAAAAAGGCCGCCCCATGACGAACGTTCGGGCGGACTCTACATTTTCTATTAAAAGGCTAACCTGCCTCTAAGCTGACAGCGTATCGATCGGTACCACACTCGGTGAAGGACGATCACCAGCCTTCTCTTCAGTGACAGAAGAAGACATCTGATGATCTGAAACCAGCTCATTCAGGTTCAGAATCAGTTGCTCCAGCTCACCGAAGCTGTCCACCATCTTCTGTGTCAGGCTGCGCTGCTCCTCCATACGGCAAGAATCTCTTCCGTAGCCGCACTGGATTGCTGAGTCACACTTGAAATCTCGGAGACCTCATTCACGACTTTGGTGGAGGATTCCTTCATCGTGGCGGAACTGCTCTCAATATCCATGGCCTGGTTCAGCACTTCCTGGGAATTGCTATTAATGGTACGGAAAACAACTTCTGCAGTCTGCACGCTGTCTCTTCCTTCTTGAAGAGCAAGGCGAATGCGTTCGAAGCGATCCGTCAGTGCCTGCGTCTGCCCTTTTAACCGGGTCAAAATGGTGGCAATGTCATTTGCCGATTGACCAGAGTGCTCCGCCAGCTTGCGAACTTCCTCTGAAACCACGGCAAATCCACGTCCATGTTCACCTGCACGAGCGGCTTCGATCGCAGCATTCAGTGCAAGCAGATTGGTCTGGTTCGCAATATCCGAGATACTGTTCAACATCAGGGACATGGCTTCACTTTCCTCATTGAACTTTCTCATATCGGAAGCCGTGGTATCAATCGTCTCATAGAGTTCCTGCATCTGCACATTCAGATGGTCCATCTGTGCACTTCCCGTTTCCGTGCTGGATGCCATACTGGCAGACAGTTCTTTCATTTGAAACGAATAGGAAGCAACATCACGGATATGATGATCCGACAAGGAGAGGGATTCCGAAATTTCCGCTACGCTGGTCGCCTGGAACTCCACACCTTTGGCCACTTCACTGAATCCAAGCGTCACTTCATGCGTGATAGACCCGGTCGCGTCCACCTTTTGTTTCAGTTGATCCGTATACAGAGACAGGCCTTCCACCGAAGCTTTGACACGTTCCATCATGGTCTCTACTCTTTGTTTGGATTGCTCTACTTCCTGCCAGCGGACTTCGCTGTCCAGGAAAAGTCTTTGATTTAAATGGGAAACTAACATCAGGATTGCTCCAGTAAGAGCGAACAGTCCAACGTTAACAATGTTCTCTATAAGTTCATCAGCATGAGCTGTGTTGATAACAAATAGCTGGAGCACACTGTGGGCTAGCAAAACAAAAAAACCAATCATAAAAAACTTCTTGTTCGGAATGAGCAGCAAAACAGCGGTTATTACCAGACTCATCGTAAGGTTAACCGTACCCCAACCGACATAGACCCCACATAAGGTAATCAAAATGGTAAACAGCCAAGGAATTAAATGAATATGTTTTCTTTTCACATTAGCGTAAGTAACCCAAGCTGCAAACAAAATGGCAATCCCATTGGAAACAAGCAGCTTAGGGAGCATGAAGCTCAGACTCACACCAATTGCAAGAATAACCCACAAAATGATACTGATCAGCTTGTTCCTTTTCCAAATAATCTCATCATACCGATTCATCCGTTCCCCGTCCTTTATCTAGGTAAATGTGGTGTTGTAGGGCAACTCTGTACTACATTCCATTGGTCTATGGTCCTGCATATCCACCATTCGCAAATACCTCACGCCGTAGCATAGTACAAATTAACTTCATAAACATGAAATGAGCGCTACATTATGTATATCGGTATTCTAAATTTCAAATTTTATATGACTTCCAAAATAATATACTTCCATATTATATTGACAAACGAAAATAAGCCTGCTTATACGCTGAGACGCACAAGACAGGCTAATTGGTTAATTCAAGTGGATCACGTTATCTACTACCAATTCTATTTTATTTTCAACTCGATCATATCGCGCTCTGCTTCCTGAAGATCATCGTATACTTTGCCTGGCACACCATGCAGCTTTAATACTAACGTTTGTGGATCATCCAGCAGGTTGCTGCCGAATGAAAAGTTCATGCCGTCTTCTGTTCCACTACCCGATACCATATTTAGCTTTGTCTCTTTCCCCTCTTTAGTTGTGGATATCAACTGAGTAGGTCGAACAACATCGTTAATGGACATTCTGGATTCAAAATCAATATCTTTTTCAGGTTCGTAGATGAATCTCGCACTAATCACTAGAGGTGATAATTCTACTTCAGATAACATCACTTCATGTCCGTCAATGGTAAGCAGCTGTTTGAATTCTAAGACTTCCGTCTGTGGAACCGAGAATTTAGGGTCCAGATTGAAGGTGATGTCCATTTTTTTCGAAAATTGATATTTCCGTTCCTTGTTGACTGCATCTGAATTCGTGCCTTTATTCGGAACAACCGATGAAATCTGTACATTCATCATAACTTGTTCAGGTAAAGGCTGATTTTTTCTAAGCTCTATCGCGCTTTGACCATAAATGGTGTGCTCATCATCTGGAGTATGCATCCCCCTCGAATTTCCGTCACCCAATACATTATTCGTTATCGCGTTTGTCATCTTGGCATTCACAACCGAATAGATTTCTTGAGTATCGTCTGTCTTGGCGGTATATAACACAATTAACTTGTTCTCATCTGCCATTACTGCATTAACCGTAAATTGATATATTCCCGATTTCACCGTACGGTCGACAAGTTGATAATAGCCATTATTGATTGCGGATTCGATCGTGCTCCCGTTAACGTCCTGATCAGCCAATTTACGAAAAGGTTCCAGCACTCCCCAATTCTGAATGGGCTCAACAGCTGTTGTCTGGGGGATCATGATCCCTCGGTATGGCCCGAGTAGGAGGCACGCTGCAGTAATTGCTGTTATGAGCACAGCAGCGACCCATTTTATTGGGAGACCGCTTGTCATTCGCCTCGCTCTTGCTTTTGCAAGTCCTCGCTGGATGGCAAACGCCGTATCTGCTGGATTCAGCTGCTGTTTCTCCAGTTCGACCTGGTAGGCGTCTGCGAGCAGTGCCTTTTCCTCCGGACTAGTTCTCATGCCAATCCCCCCTGTTCTTCATCAGCTTGCGTAAGTGCTCCAGCCCCTTGTGCTGCCATGTTTTGATGGTGCCTTCGGGTTTCCCGAGGATCGAGGCGATCTCGCTCAGTGTCATGTCGTTATAATATTTCAGCAGTAGGACATGGCGGTATTTTGGTTTTATCTTCTGCAACAATGACCACATGGCGATTCGGTTATCCTCCAGGCTTGCACTAGTGAAATCTGCTACCACTTCCTCCAAACCGTCATTCGACAGCGGTGTGGTCCGCTTGCGGCGTCTCTGTTCATCAATACAGACATAGATCAGAATTCGAATGATCCAGGACTTGAACGCTTTTTCATTTTTCAAACTCCGACGCTTCGTCCAAGCCCGGCATGTCATCTCCTGTACAGCTTCCAGTGCATCATGACGATTGCGGAGATAGCTGTAGGCAATGGAAATCAGTGTATCCTGATGCTCCATGATGGACTGGACAAACACCGTCTCATCTTCGGTTTGCACGAATATCATCTTCTTCATCTCGGCTTTGGTCTCCACCCCGGTTCCCTCCTTCTCTCTCTTTCTGTGATATAAGACGGGCAACTGCACCAAACGGTTTTTATTATTTGCCCACATGCCAAATGAGCCGGATTGTAAAATAAAAACTGGCCCGTTAAGGCTCAGGGCTGCTGTCTGGAGCTCTTTTGAGTTAAACGATAAAAAGAATGACCCCTGTTTAACACAGAGATCATTCATTAATCCGTACTGTTTTTTATTAAAATGTGCTTGATCGATCCTCGTACGTTTTCTATAAACTCTATTTATTTATGTAATGTGGAATGGGTGATTTTCACTCACGTTAAAGGGTTATTACTGATCAGCATGAGTTACAACGGGATCTCTAGAAAGCTTGGTTTCTATTGTGGAATCCAGGTTTTCTCTAGCAATAAATTCACTTGGTGCTCATTAATGACAACGGTGTGGTTATTGCTCCATTCCAACTGGACTTGATCTGCTTTTCGCTCCGAATACACTACTTTTCGAAACCAAAGCGGTCCCTGTAATTCCCCTACAATACCGAATGTCCCCATTGCACCCGCATCTGTTTTATAGAATTTCAGTGTATAGTGCTGATCTGGCGAATGTGTCGTCGTAAGTAATACTTTTGCTCCGGAGAACATCGCCGTAAATGATGCAACGACAAGTAGTAGGACAATGAGGACTGAAGAGAGAATCACCGAGATCCAGCTTCTCCGCTTCGCAAAGTTGTTCGATCGATTTTGAATACCAAATAAGGCTAGAGCAAGAACAAATATAGAAGTAACGAGCAGCACATAGACAGGCGGAGCAATCAACCATAGATTATGCATATTGGCATATAATGAGTAAAATGAAATGAAATATAAAATGAGCACGAGCAGCAATGCAATCCTGTTCATTTTTTTCACCATCAAGATTCCCCTACTCTTCATTCAATTCATGGATGGAACGATCCAGCCATAACTCATACCAATCCAGGAATCGCAGACGTTCCGTATTGCCGAAATAATGATCCGGATAGATGCCGCTGCGATTCGCCCGATCATCGGTCCAGATCTCCCCGCTGCATGGTCCATTCAAGACCAGATTCATGGAAATGCCGCAGCCAAAATCACTGATGCGCAGCAGGCCTGCCGACCGTACAGGATCCAGATAATCATGGTCGAGTGCATCCCACTCCTCTTCTTCCTTGCTGTCATCATACCAGTCAACTTCCCAGTTCCAAGCTTCTACATAGGGAAATGGATCCGAGATAGCATTCAGCTCATCGTCATATCCAATGACGGCATACACCCCATCTTCCGGCTTCTCCAGTCCGTAATATGGACCTGCTCCTCCCGATCCGATATGCAGCAAAAAAGCCCGATACTCCTCTGGCAAAGTAATCTTCCATTTCTGTTCGAAGCCTGTGATCTCTTCTGTTGTCCATACCCGCTCCAGCTCATACTCATGGTTCTCTGCCCCAAACAAGCTCATATCCGCATCCAAACGTTGAAGTTTCTTCAACTTCTCGCTTATGCGTTCCAGCTGCTGCTTATACACGACTGCTGTCCCCTCCCCCTCTATCCCATTCGTTCTATGACATATCCACGTTGTTGCAGTTCATCCAATGCTGCTTCTACATCACGTTCAGGACATAGCATTCTGATTAAATCGGGTGTTACTGGTTTTCCTTCATATACTTCAGCAATCGCAGACAGCGGCAGTTCATGTGAGTCATAATAACCTTCCGCCCAATCCACATATGCTTCGGGTGTTTCCTCAACATAACCCAGCAAAAAATCCGCACCACCTGTGGCATCGTCTTCGCTTTCCTCGATTAACGCTTGCTGAATCCAGCTTCCTGCCTTCCACTCCGGGTCGTTTGCTTCTCGCCAAATACAAAAGGTAACATCCTCCGGCTCCATTCTCTCTTCCTGATCCTCCATGATTGCTCTCAATGCCTTCGGCACTTCATCATACATGCCCGGATAGACTTGCCCATCGTCACGAGCATGGGGGCTCAAGGGAGATTCGTGATCAACCCCCTTGATCAAGGTACCCGATGGGGTAAACAACACATGCAGGTGATCTCCTGCCCCGTTGTCGATACTCCCCCAAGCCACACCAGGCTGCAGCTCTGCTTCATAGCGATGTACACGAAGCCATTCTTCCTCGGACATGATGATATCCAGTGCAGCAAGTATCCGCATCTGTTGGTGCAGCTTATCTGAATCTGTGATCGATGTGAAATTCCAATTCGGCATGTGGATTCCTCCCGCTTCAGCTTTCTTCATTACTTAATTTCTTTGAGACCTGTCTATCCTTATAAAAAACACATCAAATCCGGATCAGACTATCCTGCTCGTTGTGTCCTTGAGTACCTGGTTGAATCTTCAGTGAGATCTGATTGCCTTCTCTTGAGACGATGCAAGCTACATTTCCCGGCTGCAGCGATAGTATCATTCCATCGCATGACTCATCCGGCTCCAGTTCTCCCCCGCTGACATCTTCAGCTGCACCCAGAAATACGCTGCCGGTTGGAACTTGCAGATAGAATACCTGCGCACCTTCCGGCACTGCGCTGGTTGAATGCGAGATGTCCACACTCCATGACACCTCGTACATTCCATCGGCTCCCAGATTGAAAAAGAGGCAATTGCCCGCATTCACCTCAGCCAGTTCATCTTCCGGAATGGACCACCAGTCGGGCGGTTCTTCTACACGGTGTTTTAACGAAGCCAGATCGAACAGGCACATGGTTGCCGTTCCCGTCACGAATTGAAATGTCCCACGCATTTTTATCTTCCTCTCATCGTCATGATTTATTGCATTAACCACTCCAAGCGATGCAGCAGATCACCGTCCAGTTCCTGCCCGCATAACCACAGAAGCTTATGAAGACGTTCCCGTTCTGCCGTGGATAATCTTCCGCCGAAGCTGCGGTTTGGGTATCTGGCCCAGTTATACAACTGGCGATGAATGGCTTGTTTTACCCATTCGTGCCTTGCCTCTGGAAGCTGCTGCAGCAGCAGTCCAACCTGATTCCACTTGCTCATGGAAGTAATAATGCGCAGCACATTGCGAACGACATGAGGCAGGGCATCAGGGTCCGACAACAGACCAGCCACTTCATCAGGCTGTATAAGATAGGGATGAAGCATAAGTGCACGGCAGGCCTCCCGGGAAATGCCAGGTTGCTCGCTTGTTAGCGAATGTACAAAATGCGTTCCGTATGAAGAAGCGTCCAGCCTCATTAATCCGCGGATCACTGCTTTTCGTACGGCAATCGATGGATGCTTCGCATATTCACACAGTACTTCTGCGTCAGCCTTGTCCCCCGTCTCTCCCAGACCTGAAATTGCTGCAGCGAGATGTTGCTGATCATCGCCCCAGATGACATCAAGATACCACTCCGCATAGCTCACATTCATCCACCGTTTGGCATACCTACGTGCTGTATCCCGTACAGGCAGGTTTGAGTCCAGAAGCCGATTCATTATAATGGCCTTTGCATCATCGGGATACATCGTGGCAAGTACAGCCAGACCTTCCCGGCGGATTGAAGGCACACTGTCCAGCTGCATGCCAAGAAGGGCCTCTCTCAGCTTCCCACCAGACAACATACGATCTACCCGCTGCGCTGCCCATCGCCGGATGGCAGGGTTCTCATCCCGTAATGCCTGCTCCATAATCACGCTAGTATCCGTTCCCTCTGCTTCGAGTGAAATCCGAAAAGCGAACTGACGGATGCTGGATTCAGGGGATACCCGTGCGTTATGAAGGACAAACCGGCATTCCTTCTGACGCAGCAGGTGATATACGGATTCGATAAAAGACTCGAATTGATCCCGTCCACAGATCCGAAGTCGCTCCACAAGCATGATATTTTCCATCCACAGCTTGGCATGCTCGGGCTTCAGTTTAAGTTCCAGTGCCGCTCTCGCCAAATGGCGAATTTCAGGCACCCAGTCATTCAACCGAAGCAGCAAATAAGGAAAGCTGTAGGACTCATCCTCCCGAATCATTCTTCGAACCGCAGCCTCTCTGATGTAGCCACTCCAGTGCATCGTCAACATGGACAAACGGATTGTACTGGCCTGATCTATCTGATGTACCTCACGTTCCACGATCCGCTTCCAAATGACGGGGGAAGGACGCCACTCCCTTACATGTTCGTTCAACCACACCAGTTCCGATACTGGACATGCTTCTACCAAACGAGCGACCGCCTGCTCCGCAGCCTGACGAATGACAGGACTGTCATCATCCATCATTCGCAGCAGACTCGGGATTAAGATATACTCTCCGGATTGACCAAGATGACGGAGCTCCTCAGCGGTTTCCTGAACCGTTCCCGTCCCGAGCTGATCCAGCTTATGCCGGAGTTCCGAAGTTAATTGCCGCATTTCATCCGCTCCTTCCCATCTGATTCAGGTGAGGAATCAGAACCATATCCAACCATTATATCAAGCCAGGCACCGGGGTTAAAGGAACTCAGGGGCTATATCTGTGTATGCTATACTTGTGAAAAAAATGCAATGAGGGAGGGACTGTAATATGGACGGATGGGAAAGCGGCGTCATTCGGGTTCACGATAGCCTGAAATTGTACTCTGGACTTACGGAGGAGGAATTGAAGGCAAGTTGGTTTTATCGGGAGAATAGCACGGAGGTTCAGAAACTTACTACGGGATATACGTGGTACAAATTCAAATCAGATGCCTCTGCAGGTGTTAAAGCATTTTACCTCGCCTTGTGTTTCCATCAGTCCCGACTGATTCAGGCCAGTTTGGCACTGGACGGCGAAGAATTCCCCTCTTCATGGGATGACTGGACCGAGGCAGGTGAGATGAAGCGCAAGCTGGCCCATGATGAGTGGCTTCGTGAGCAGATTTCCGCTGCACCGCAAATTAACCGCTCCAAACCCTATCCCTATATGGAATACAGCTTCCCATGGGGATCAATATATTCCAGCTATGATCCACGGTCTGCGAGTGCGAGCATAGGGCTCACTTTTACCTGATATGGTGTTGGATTCCCTTCAATGCAAACAAGTCCGTATCTCTTCATTTTTGGGTACAAATTGACGATATATCCATAACATGAATCTTTTGAACTTTGTGGAGGAAACTATGTCAATCAACCTTAGAAGAGAGCCTTTTCGTTATACATTGAAGGAACCCATCACGTTTGAAATTTACATTATCAGCGTTAACGGAGTCTCTGCTCCGCACAAACCCATTCAGGCCGAATTGATCGATATCAGCCGATCGGGGTGCCAGCTTTCCTTTCCGCTAAGCCTGCATGTCGAGTCCAATGAAATCCGGATCGGCATGAATCTGCTTCTTTTTGAAGATCCTTTAGATCTGGAAGGAACACTTCGCTGGGGCAACGAGGAGAACGAAACCTGGCACTATGGCGTGCAGCTTGAAATACAAGACGGGAACCACGATCGCCTATCCAGAGAACTGCGCATGCTTGCAGGGCAGGGAAGAATCATGGTGAAGTAACAGTTTTACTCGCGGTAGAAGCACTCTCCATTTTGGACCAGTTCACACTTTTCTCCAGAATAAGCGAGACCATAACTCCGATCACGAGACCGTTGCTAATAATCGGAATGAGGTAAATCGGTAATGCCTGAAAGGCTTCAGCAGGGATGTTCATCACGGCAACTCCGGTTAGCACGGGCAGAGCCACGCGGTAGATCGTCTTGGAATTAAACGCAGTACCTTCAATGGTGCGGAGAGCCGTTCCAAACATTTGCAGATAGGCTACAAACAGCACGGCACTGCCCACACTCGGTGGTATTTGCGCAAAAAAGGCAGTCACCGAAGGGGTGAGTCCCAAAATACATAACATGGCAGCCCCGATAATAAAAGCAGCACGCCGCAAAATCCGGGTACTTTCCAGAAAACCGATGGACGAAGCAAATAAACCAAATGGCAGCACACCCACACATGCGGATAGCATGCTGAACAATCCGGTTAGTACATAGGAACGTTTATATTGCTGGTCTGTCGTCTGTGTTTCATAGATTTTCTCGACCGTGCTCAATGTCGTAATTGAATTCGTCATGTTGACCAATCCCACGAAGAACGCAGTTACAACAATGCCCGGCTCCCACGTCGGTACTCCCCATGGAAACAGTGTAAACAAACTCCCCCCAGAATTGCCCGATAACCCTGCATGCTGGCCTGGAAACACAAAACTGTAGGCAATCCACCCTGTCACAATGCCGATGAGGATGGAGTAGTTGCCCAGTTTGCCTCTTCCCTTCAGTTGGATCAGGGCGACCAGAAAGGCAATAGCTACAGATAGAGCTGCAACGGGCAGGTTAAATGTACCGAATTCGGTATACCCAATCATGCCTTTGAAGAAATTCATGGTCAGCTGGATCGTCATGAGAAACAACATGGCGCTTTTGACCATGGGTGTAAACAGCTTCTGCAGCAGATGGGCTGCGCCCAATCGGCCAAGAACGGCCATCGTTAATCCTGCGAGCAGGAAGCCGGCAGCAAGTCCGCCCCCGATCCGCTCCAGACTCATGCCGGCGGAAGATGCCGAGACGGTCAGGCTGAGGGTCAATCCCCACCAGAGACCGGACGGTCCATCCATGACTGCATAGCGATGCCCAAACAAGGCCTGCAGAATACACACGGCTCCGGTCAGCAGAAAAGCGTGCTGCATGGATGCAGCGATGGCATCCGGTGACATTTGAAAATTATGACCAATGGATAATGGCACCACGACCGTGTTGGTAAACAAGAAGAAGAACCATTGAATCCCTGCCAAAACCAGAGATGATGTCTGACTTATATATTTTGTAATGAAATGCTCTTGGTGTCTGTTCATCATTTAATTCGTGTCCTTTCGCGCCTCAATATAGAATTAGGCACCTTGATTCAGCTATTCGATAACATTCGTTCCATTTCGGTATAACGGTTCCGTCTGGCATGAGCTAGCGGGGTAACACCATCCCGATCCGCGATCTCTCTATCGGCACCATATTGCAGAAGCAATGCCACGATCTGCTGATGCCGAGGTCCACCGTCTCCCAGAATGACGGCCTCCAGCAGAGCTGTCCAGCCCAGATTGTTGACATGGTTCACATCCACATCCGTACAAGTCAGCAGGAATTCCACAATGTTCACATGGCCCCGGTCTGCTGCAGGGATAAGTGCCGTTCCGCCAAAGCGATTTGTTAATCTTGTATCTGCCCCAGCTGTGACGGCCATTTCAACTATTTCCTTGAGGCCCTCAGCACTGGCATATAACAATGGATTATCCAATCGATTATCCTGAATGTTAATATCTGCTCCGGCATCAATCAACATGCTAACGGTCTGTACCTTATTGCCATGCACTGCAGCCATTAGCGGAGTTCTCCCAAGCGCATCCCGTTCATTCAATCCGGCTCCTTGCGTAATAAACCGGATCACCTCATCTGTATGTCCAGCTTCAGCAGCAGCATGTATCGTATTAACCAATACGTTCATCCTCCAATTCGTTGTTAACCTTGTGGATCAGCGTTCCAATGGAGATCGAATCTTGCGATTTAGGTGCGTAAATCTAATGTATGGTACCATAGGAGGATAGTATATTAAAAATACATGTTTTGTTGGCTAACTATACGAAATACATATACTTGCAACGAGGGTGAAAACAGGTGGATATCAAACAATGTCGCTACTTTATTGCCATTGCCGAAGAGAAACAAATTACCGCAGCTGCCCGAAGATTGCACATGGCTCAGCCTCCACTCAGCCAGCAATTAAAACTGATGGAAGAAGAGCTTGGCGTAGCGTTATTTGAACGCAAAGGACGCTTGATGGAATTGACGCAAGCAGGCCGCAGCTTCTATGATTATGCCGTCACGATGACCAAATACATGGAGGAAGCCGTTATGGAGATGCAGAGCTTCCGTTACGGAATCCGGGGCAAGCTATCCCTTGGCATGAATACCATTTCCGACAGTCTGATCCCGAAGGCACTCCAGCAGTTTCGCACAAGCCATCCTCAAGTTACCTACAAAATTCAGCAGAATGAATCCGCTCAACTATGCAGCATGCTGGATGATGGACTGATTGAGCTGGCCTGCGTACGTATGCCGGTGAAAACGAAACACTATGAAGTGCTGCATCTGCCGCAGGAACCGCTCTACTACATATCCTCGGATCCCCTGGAGACCAAGGGAGAACATGGCACTTACTTTGATCAGTTGGCAGAAGTTCCACTCCTGCTTCCCAGTACAGAGGGACTCGGAATGTTTGAACTGATTCTCGAGAAGTTTCGTGAACATCAGGTGAAGCCTTCGATTATGGGAGAATGCTCAGATGTGGCCATGCTGCTAGAGCTGGTCCGGCTCGGATTCGCGAATTCCATCGTGCCTGGCACTGTGCTGCAGCTTCATCACGAACAATCATTCCATGTATATCGGATCCTTGATCCGAACTCCACCGTGGGTTCAGCGCTCGTCTGGCTGCACCATCGTTACCTGTCCAAGCCAGCCCAGCAATTCGTGCAGTTGGTTCGGGAGATGCTACCATAGGTACATACGGATAAGGTGTTGTTTCTGAAAGCAACGGATATTAAACTGCGATGACACACAACGAATAGCGTAGCTATAAACAAAAAAAACAGCAGGGTCTCCAGTACGTTTGGAAACTCTGCTGTTTCTTATGGACTAGGCTTTTGCTGTATAGAGCAGCTCTTGCTCTTTAATTGCAGTACGACCTGCAGATACAATCGACTCATATTGATGCATGTTTGTGACAATCACTGGTGTAATGGTTGTATAACCGGCTTTTTCGATTTCTTCACGGTCAAATTCCATCAATACATCACCCACAGCAACTTTTGCACCTGCCTGAACCTTAGGCGAGAAGAATTGGCCTTTCAGTTTCACCGTATCAATTCCGATGTGGATCAGCATCTCTGCACCGTTGTCGCTGACCAGACCAATGGCATGTCCACTCTTGGACAAGGAGAACACCGTTCCGTTAATCGGGGAAACCACACGACCTTCAGTCGGCTGAATTGCAAAACCTTTACCCATAATTTCTTCAGAGAATGCAGGGTCTGGTACTTCGCTCAGCGGTTTTACTTCCCCTGTCATCGGGCTGAATACTTCTTGATCCTGGGCTTTTTCTTCTTCGACTGCAGATACTGCGGAAGCGGAACTGTTTACATCAGCTGCAACTGGTGTAACAGGCTCAGCTGAAGCTGTAGTCGTTGCTGCTGGAACCGCTTCTGGAACATCTTCAAATCCGAGGATGTAGGTCAGAATTGCTGAAGCTACAACCGCAATGACAATTCCGATCAGAGCATATACAAATGTCGGACCGATGATCATTGGAATTCCTGAAAGACCTGCCAGACCACCGATAACATACGCTTTAGTTTGGAAGAAGCTGATGAACGCTCCGCTAATTGCCGCACCAATCAATGCTGCCACAAACGGTTTTTTGAATCGCATGTTGACCCCGTACATGGCGGGTTCTGTAATACCCATAAGTGCGGTAACACCAGTTGATGCAGACAAGGACTTAATTTGTTTGTTTTTGGATTTTAGAGAAACACCCAAAGCACTACCTGCTTGTGCAAAGTTAGCAACCATCATGAGCGGAATCAAGTAATCGTATCCCAATGTTGCAATGGAACCGATCATGATTGGAACGAGCGCATAGTGCATTCCTGTAATAATCAAGAGTGAGAACGCTCCACCAACAAGCAACCCTGCAAACAAACCAGCATTATTAAACAACCAGTTAATACCATCTGTCAAGCCGTTACCAATGATAACCCCTAGTGGTCCTACGGCAATCATCATAACAGGAACAATGATAAGCAGAGTCACTGTAGGCACAACAATCAATTTAAGTGAAGCATGTGTAACTTTGTCGATCGCCTTTTCCACATAAGACGCCAGCCAAATTGCAATCAAAATCGGAATAACCGAAGATGCATAGGTTGCAGCTACAACCGGCAAACCGATGAAAGATACATTCTCACCCGGTGCTAACAAAGCCGTAATGGTTGGGTGCATAACCGATGCACCAATGGCCGCACCAATGTACATATTGCTCCCGAGTTTACGCGCTGTACTAATCCCGAGAATGATTGGCAGGAAGTAGAACGCACCATCACCGATAGCGGACAAGATGATGTATGTTGAACTTGTTGCATCGATCCATCCAAAGGTAAGCAGCAAAGCTACGATCCCTTTAATCATACCCGCGCCAGTGATGGCTGGAAGGATTGGAGTGAACACACCTGAAATAAAGTCAAATACGGCACTCAGCGGATTTTTCTTTTTGCCGCCTGTTGCAGCAGCAGCTGGTTTCGCATCAGGAGATTTGGACATGTTTCCAACCAGCGCGTTATACACCACAGGCACATCGTTCCCGATAATAACCTGAAATTGACCACCATTCTCCATAACACCCATAACGCCAGGTGTATTTTTAAGCGTCGCTTTGTCAGCTTTGCCATTGTCATTAAGATTAAATCTAAGTCTTGTCATACAGTGCGTGACTTGATCAATGTTTTCTTCTCCACCGACCAATTTCAGAATATCTTTGGACAATTGTTGTTTATCCATTGTGTTTTGCTCCTTTAATGTGTAATGAAGGTTAAAAAAAAACCTAAACACTGGATAATGACAAAGCAGTTTAAGCTTATCATTATTCAACGTTTAGGTTTTGCCTTTTTAGCAGTAACAATCCCAAAATTATTCAGTTGGTTGTTCATTTCTTACCACACGCTCAATGTGAATCGTCAGATACAGTATTTCTTCCTTAGACAAGACCCGATTATAGATCTTCCGCGTATAATCATTAATCTTGACTGCACAAGCAAATGCTTCAGGGTATTGCTTACTCACCAGATCATGAAGCGGATTATCTTCTTCCTTGTCTTCAATGGCTGTACCTTGCAGCACACGTTGAGCAAAAAACTTCAGATGGGTTAAGAAGCGATAATAGCTCAGCGAATCCTCATCCAGTTCAATGACAAAACTGCGCCTTACAATGTTGAGTATGTCCTTGACAATATTCGTAATACTGATGGTTTCTCTCATCTCACCGTTCATCTGGGCATTGACCAGATGCATGGCGATGAATGCGCATTCGTCTTCAGGAAGCAGTACACCCAGCGTTTCTTCAATAATCTGAAGTGCCTTTAGTCCAATGGCATATTCCTTGCGGTACATGCGCTTGATCTCCCAGAACAGCGCGTTACGAATCTGCAACCCTTGACGATGTCGATCAATGGCAAAATGAATATGATCCGTTAGTGAAATATAGATGCTCTCATGTAACTTCTCACCTAACACCGTCTCCGCATAACGAATAATTTCATCCGAGCATTCAACATATTCAACTGGAATATCGGACAGAAGCGTTTTCAGTTTCTGCGATACTTCCTTGCTTTCCAAAGAGAATATTTTTTCGACAAGACTTTCGTCGATCGATTCACCAGCATGTTTTTTGAAGGCAATTCCCCGCCCCATGACGACCAGTTCGTTTCCGCCCGAATCAATCACGGTAACTACGTTGTTGTTGAGCACCTTCTCAATTTTCATTTCTTCACATCACCTTGCACCGTCAAAGTAGTAAAAGGCAAAACCAAAGCAGGTCACGAAAGATGCCCTGCTTCTGGTTTTGCCTGATTGAACAGTAACAATCCAGTTATTCATTAGCCTTAGGCCCATCTTACCATATAAATATCTATATGACAATGTTTTTGTGAAAGCGGTTAATGTGACTAATTATGACATGAGAAGATGCTTGTCAACCATGCCTTTTGAACCACTATTATTCGTTAATGCCTTTCAAGCTTGCACCATTAGTACTAATAACTTCTTTGTACCAATGGAACGATTTTTTCTTATACCGTTCCAGTGAACCAGTTCCGTCGTTGTTGCGGTCCACATAGATAAATCCATAACGCTTCTTCATCTCTGCCGTCGATGCACTAACCAGGTCGATACAGCCCCATGAAGTGTAGCCCATAACTTCGACACCATCTTCAAGCGCTTCACCAACCTGCACCAAGTGGTCATTCAGATATTGAATGCGATAATCGTCATTTACCGTTTTATTGCCGTTCTCATCCGTGATCAATTCATCCACGGCACCCAGCCCGTTCTCAACGATAAACAATGGTTTTTGGTATCGATCCCAGTATTTGTTCAGCGTTACACGCAGACCTTGCGGATCGATCTGCCAGCCCCATTCACTTGCTTTGAGGTAAGGGTTTTGAACCCCTGCAAACAGATTTCCTTTTCCTTCAATGCGTTTTTGCGGATCTCCTGTTTCACAGATACTTACATAGTAGCTGAACGAGATAAAGTCGACCGTATGCTTCAGAATTTCTGCATCTCCGTCTTCGAACTTGATATTGATATTATTCGCCTTGAAATAACGGTTAATGTATTTTGGATAGTATCCACGTGCGTGGATATCAGCAAAAATGTCATTGCGTTGTTCTGCATGCATCGCTGCAACCACATCATCCGGATTCGGAGTCAGCGGATACGTAGGCATACTCAGAACCATACAGCCAATTTTGGCTTCCGGCATAATTTCATGACCCAGTTTAACAGCCAGTGCACTTGCCACCAACTCATGGTGAATCGCCTGATATAGATCCTGCTTGCTCAATTGATCTTTTGGCGTATAGATCCCGCCGCTCATGAATGGCTCTTCCAAAATGGAGTTGATTTCATTAAACGTCAGCCAGTATTTTACTTTGCCTTTGAACCGGTTGAACAGAACGGTTACATAACGTTCGTAAAACTCGATCATTTTACGGTTAACCCAGCCGTCATACGTTTTGGACAGATGCAGCGGCGTCTCATAGTGAGAAATCGTTACTAGGGGTTCAATCCCGTATTTGTGGCACTCATCGAACAGGTCATCGTAAAATTGCAAACCTTTTTCGTTTGGCTCAAGCTCGTCCCCTTTAGGGAAGATCCGGGACCAGGCAATGGATGTGCGGAACACTTTGAAGCCCATTTCGGCAAACAGTTTTACGTCCTCTTTGTACCGGTTGTAGAAATCGATACCGATCAATTTCAAATTATCTTCCGTAGGTCCTTCTGTTCTTGGCGTTGTGATCCCGTGAGGCATCACATCTTGGACAGACAATCCCTTACCATCCGTATTATAAGCTCCTTCAAGCTGGTTGGCGGCTACCGCGCCGCCCCATAGAAAGTCCTTAGGAAATGGTGTTGTCATCTCAATCATTCCTCTCTTATCGTGTCTATTCATTGTTTGTCAGAAGCGTTCACGCTATCCGAACCTGTATTACAGCTGTTCACCATTGCTTGCAATCACGTTTTTGTACCAGTCAAAGGAATCCTTTTTGGAACGTTCCAGGGTTCCGTTACCTTCGTCGTCCAGATCTACGTAGATGAAGCCGTACCGTTTGGACATTTCGGAAGTGGACATGCTCACCAGGTCAATTGGACCCCACGCCGTAAATCCGATCAGATCCACACCATCCTTGATGGCTTCCTTCATTTGTTCGATGTGTTTTTTCAGGTAATCCACACGATAGGAGTCATGAATTGATCCATCTTCTTCTACTTTGTCATAAGCTCCAAGGCCATTCTCAACAATGAACAATGGTTTTTGGTAACGATCCCAGAAGTTGTTCAGCGTTACGCGCAGACCGATTGGATCGATCTCCCAACCCCATTCGGAAGCTTCCAGATAAGGGTTTTTCACACCGCCAGCCAAGTTGCCTGCAGTTTCCTCCAGGTCAGCAGAAGCTGATTTGGTCACGGACATGTAGTAGCTGAAGGAGATGAAATCGACCGTGTTGTTCAGCAAAATTTCATCATCGCCAGCTTCTTTTTGAATCACGATGTTGTTCTCTTCAAAATAACGGGCCATGTAGTTCGGGTATTTACCACGAGCGTGCATATCCGTGAAGAACAGGTTGATCTGATTCTCGTGCTGAGCCAAACGAACATCTACCGGGTTACAAGTCGCCGGATATGTCTCCATGCGAGCGAGCATACAGCCCACTTGTGAACCTGGCATGATCTCATGCGCAAGTTTTGTTACCATTGCACTTGCTACGAATTGGTGATGCAGCGCTTGATACGTCGTTTGCAATTTGTTGTCTACTTTATCGATCAGAATGCCGCCGCCAGTGTACGGGCTAAACAGCATAACGTTGATTTCATTGAAAGTCAGCCAGTATTTCACTTTATTTTTATAACGGTTGAATACCGTTTCTGCATATCTTACGTAGTGCCCAATAACTTCACGACCAGCCCAACCATTGTACTTCTGCGTCAGACCGAGCGGAGTTTCGTAGTGAGACAGGGTCACCAGCGGCTCAATGCCGTACTTCAAGAGTTCATCGAAGACTTCGTCATAGAATTTCAGACCTGCTTCGTTCGGTTCCTGATCATAACCATTCGGGAAAATGCGCGCCCAGTGAATGGACAAGCGGAATACTTTGAAGCCCATTTCGGCAAACAAAGCGATATCTTCCTTGAAACGATGGTAGAAATCGATACCAAAACGTTTCGGGAAACGCTCTTCAATTTTGCCTGACAGAATCTCTTCGATGCGGGAAGAGGAGATTTCCATCGCATGTCCGCCCGTACGTTTCTCTTTGGGAACATGGGCGATCATATCTGCTGTGGAGAGACCTTTGCCGTCCTTGTCGAATGCACCCTCCAATTGATTGGCAGCTGTAGCGCCGCCCCATAGGAAGTTTTCAGGGAAACCTTTTTTTGCCGTAGTCATGAACAACAACCTCTTTTCAACAATTTATTTTGTAATGACAAGTCAGAAAGATAGAATGTCCTATTTCGAGCAAACCAACACGATAATCAGTAGATCCACTTGAGGTTGTTCCTGATCCATGAACCCAAAACAGGCCAGAAAACAAGAAAAACCTAAACTCAAGGTAAAATAGCGCCCAAAAAAGGAGCTTTCATTTCACCATCAGTTTAGGTTTTGCCTGTCTTCGCAGTAACAATCCATCAAACGATGTATTGATTATTCTGTTGTTTTTCTCTCGTGATGTAAGCGTAACATATCTATATTTGAAAATCAACTTCACCACGTGACACCCATTTTATATAGAAGAACTTCAACGCGGCATGCGCATAATGGCTGCTCTTAATGCATTTGCGCCGTCTGTATGACCCAGATAGCTTGCAGGACTTTGGTCGCCTAAAGCAGGCACCTTTTTGCGCACCCATTCCAGTGCATACTCCCCCATTTCGCATAAAAGCACCTGACATATATCTGCCGGAATTCCCTTTTGTTTCGCGCTTTCCACCAGTTTGGGATTAACCTGCAAAAAGCGATCGGCAAAGCATATAACAAATGAGTCCCAATTCTCCTGATTGAATTCAGCAAGAAAGATATCTTTCATACTCATGTAAATTATCTCCCTGAAATGCGATTTGGTACCCCGAAGTCCTATCTGACATAATTCAGCCTTAAGCCGCTTGAAACGTAAACTGAGAAAGGTAAACTTAATTTTAAATGTTTTTCTGGGAAATTGGAACATGAAGGAGGACCCCATCATGACTGATGAAGCAAGCACAGCCGGCTGGGATGCCATTGATACAGCATTTAACAAACTTTATGGGGAGCAGGAACCCAAACATTATGGCACAGCCATCCCTTATGCACTCGGGGGACCCGACCCTCTGGATGGAATCAGTGCCTATACAGTGGAATATCCAACGCCTCATTGGCATTTTGTAACATACGGATTCTCAGAGCTATATGACAAAGAAACCAATGATCCGGAGCACAGTGGATATGGATTCGAACTGACCTTTCGGCTTACCCGAACAGAGGATGAGACTGAACCTCCCGCTTGGGCGCTGAACTTGTTACAGAATATGGGACGGTATGTCTTCAATAGCGGAAACGTATTTCGCGCAGGCGACTACCTGGATGCCAATGGACCGATCTGTCTGGGCTCTGATACCTTGCTCACCGCCCTTTCCTTCATTGAAGACCCGGATCTGAAGCAGCTGTCCACCCCTAATGGCAAATTGGAGTTTATTCAGATGGTCGGAATTACCGGACGTGAACTGGAAACGATGCAAACGTGGAATACTCGCGGATTCCTCAAATCATGCGAACCTTTCATGCCCAAATATGTCACGGATCTCATGCGTAACTCCTATGTGGATATTCCATCGGTAGGGCAGGCTGTTCAGCGTGGAATTGAGCTTGAAGGCTCCAGCACGGCATTTTTATTCATACAACAACTGGCTTGGACGCCTTCCCGCAAAAGATTGCTGCAAAAAAATATGCCCGCCGAACTCCAGCTTGGAGCCAAACAGGCGGTTCTGATTGGAAAAATACTGCGCAGCCGTATTGCAAAAGGTGCTCCATTATCACTTGTCGGTTCAGGTGTAAATATCACCTTCGAGGCCGGGGAAAACGCTTCTTTTCATGAAGAAGAAACCAAAATAACCATAACCGTGAATGAACAGACAGTAAACGAACTCACAGCTCATCTTAAACCTTCGGAAATGACATTCGATATACCTTCCCTTCCCGGCTTGGTTATCCGAATAGTCCGAACTGAAATTACCGATCAGGAAGGTCGCGTCGTAGAAACCATCGGTTAAATGTAAGGAGGTAATATCATGTCTGTCACTACATCGGCCTTGCTGGAACATTGGTCTGACATCAGTGCACCTAGATCCGGCATGACTCATATTAAATATATTTCCAGGACCAGTCTGGAAAGATTGCGCAAAATCAATCATTTTCTGATCGGTGCCTTCCAGCGCAGTCTATCGGATATCCGGGAGAACCTGTCCAGCACCTATCTGTTTCTGCTTACGGATGCGGATGGCGTGCTGCTCGCCATGGATTACAGCCCTGATCTGGAGGATGAAGTGAAGCAGTCACCGATTCGTCCAGGCATGGTTTTCACTGCACAGAGCTGTGGAATTAACGCCATTTCGGCCACCATGGAAAAGAACGAACCGGTATTGCTGCCACCAGAGCAGCATGAGAGCCCTCTTTTTCAACAATGGCACTGTTACGCTACGCCTCTATCTGTAGGACTCAACCATTCCGGTTATCTGGATGTGTCCACCATTAACGCAGATATGCAAAGTGAATTAATCGCCATTGCCAAGCTCATTCCTGCCCATATGCAGAACAGCTACCAGAGCCTGATGTCATCCGTTCCTTCCGAGAAACCTTCTGTAGATTTCACTGAGCGTCAGTTAACCATCCTCGAGATGATCTCCAAAGGGTTAACCGTTAAGGCCATTGCTTTGAAATTAAAAATCAAGGAATGCACTGTGAATCACCACAAAAAAGTGATCTTCAACAAATTAGGTGTGCAATCCAGCACGGAAGCTGTTTCAATTGCAAGCCGATTGTCTTATTTATAGAGGGACCCCTATAGTTTCCTATAGGTGGTAAAGCAGAACGTTTGTGCTACAATTTTGGAGTACGCAACATTTCAGAGAGAAAACACACACATTTATTTCAGGAGGGTTTTATGTCTATCACAAAAAAAACGTCTTTATTCACTATGCTCATCATGATGATGCTTGTTGCAGCCGCTTGCGGTGACAAGGCAGATAACAACGCTCAAACGGAAGACACAACTAAAACAGAAACTGCAGCCGCTACAGACACGGATACAGCCAAGACTGAGGATACTGAAAGTACAGAAACGTCGACTGACGCAGCAGCTGAGGAAGACAATTCAGCTAACGTGGAACTGGGCACAACCGAAAAAGGTTCCTACACGAATGACTACTTCGGTGTATCATTGAAATTCCCTGAGGAATGGGAGTTCCAGGATGCAGCAGGAATGAACGAGCTGACAAGCGCTTCTTCGGATGCCATTGCCGGTGACGATGATATGAAGAAAAAACAGCTTGAACTGTCCCAAACCAAAACACTGAACCTGTTGATGGCTTCGGAATTGCCACTGGGTGGTCAGGAAGTAGGTCCTTCCGCTATGGCCATTGCCGAGAAAGTCAGCCTTCTGCAAGGGATTCGCACAGGTAAAGACTACCTGGAAGCAACCAAGAAATTCATGGTCGACAGCCAGTTCCCTTACGAATATAAAGATATCGCAACTGAAACGATCGGCGGTAAAGAGATGGACGTTATGCAAATCACAATGGATGCTGGTGACGGCACAACCATTACACAGGATTACTACAGCACCATCATTGAAGGTTATGCCTTCAACTTCATCTTCACGTATTTGGATGATGCAAGCAAAGCCGAGATTGACAACATCAAGAAATCGGTGCAATTCAAATAATAAAGTCCACAACCTAATACAAACGTATAAAGGACCCCGCACAGTTGATCTTGTACAGATCACTGACGGGGTTATTTTTTCGTGCCTACTTGTTTGATCACCCTAATCCGTTCTAACCAGAAACGGCCACCCAGTGCCCCTCCGTTACTTCGACCCACTTGGACTGCTCCAGATTGTAACGATCGGCTAGCTGCTCTCTGCTGTTTTCTTCATACACCGTCCGTTTTTTCTTCGCTTCCACAGCCGGATCAGGGACCGGAATTGCAGAGAGAAGAGACTTCGTATACGCATGCTGTGGATTGGAATAGAGCTCTTCACTCTCAGCAAGCTCAACGATTTTACCGTTATACATCACAGCTACACGATCACTGATATGTTTGACCATGGACAAGTCGTGTGCAATAAAAAGATACGTCAAGCCAAGCCGCTGCTGCAATTCCTCAAGCAGCTGCACGATCTGCGCCTGGATGGACACATCGAGCGCAGACAGCGGCTCATCGCACACAATAAACTCCGGTTCCACAGCAAGTGCCCGCGCAATCCCGATTCTCTGTCTCTGACCGCCAGAGAATTCGTGAGGGTACCGCAGCGCATGGGATGGATCAAGCCCCACCATTTCCAACAGCTCTTCCACCCGCTTTTCTCT
This sequence comes from Paenibacillus sp. 7516, assembly GCF_002272715.1. Lineage (NCBI taxonomy): Bacteria > Bacillati > Bacillota > Bacilli > Caryophanales > Paenibacillaceae > Paenibacillus > Paenibacillus sp. 7516. The sequence continues at coordinate 218,730 of NZ_NPBI01000020.1, read as the reverse complement.
CTCCGCTGTTGTCTTTGTCAGCTGATGAATATCAAGCGCTTCACCGATTATGTCCATAATTCTCAATTTCGGGTTCAATGAGGCGTAGGGGTCCTGGAAGATGATCTGCATATGCCGTCTCATCGTTTTCATTTCCGAAGCGGACAGCCGGTTTAGTGGAACCCCTTTGAACAAGACATCTCCGCCAGTCGGTTCATGCAGTCTCAAGATGGCACGCCCCGTCGTGGACTTGCCGCTGCCAGACTCTCCTACGACCCCCAGTGTCTCGCCCTGGCGGATATAAAAGCTGATATCATTCACTGCCTTCAGTGTATTGCCTTTGCCAAGATTAAAATGCTGCCGCAGGGATTTCACCTCAAGCAGAGGCTGATCATCTTTTAGATCCTTAGGGAACAGCGAAACCGGTTTGGGTTTCTTCTTCTCATCCAACCGCGGCAAGGCATTCAGGAGTCTGGACGTATATTCGTGTTTCGGATTCGCGAAGATCTCTGCCGTTGTCCCGGATTCCACGATCTGTCCCTCTTTCATGACCACGACGCGGTCACACATTCCGGCCACAACCCCCAGATCATGTGTAATCAATATAATGGACGTCCCGAGCCGTTCCTGCATGTCTTTCATCAGATTCAGAATTTGGGCCTGGATGGTCACATCGAGTGCAGTCGTTGGTTCATCGGCAATCAGCAGCTCCGGGCGGCAAGCAAGTGCTATGGCGATCATTACCCGCTGACGCATGCCTCCCGAGAACTCATGCGGGTACTGATTGTAGCGCACTTCACTTCGTGATATGCCAACCAGTTCGAGCATGGCGATGGCTTGCTTTTTCGCTTCCCTGCGTGACAGCTTCTGATGCTTGATCAGACTTTCGGAGATTTGTTTTCCAACTTTGATGGTCGGATTAAGCGAACTCATGGGATCCTGAAAAATCATGCCGATGTCACGGCCGCGGATGCTTTCCATTTCTTTTTGCGTTTTGGTTGCCAGGTTAACTCCGCGAAACAAAATCTCCCCCTGCTTCATCTGAGATGGAGGAGATGCAAGCAGCCTCATAATGGAACGGGCTGTTACGCTTTTACCGCTTCCCGATTCTCCAACAATCCCAAGCGTTTCCCCTTTCCGAACCTCGAAGCTGACATCCCGTACCGCCTGAAATTCATTCTCTCCGGAATGAAAAGAGACCGACAAATCACTAACTTTCAGTAAAGGCTGCATGCAAACACCTGCTTTCCTTCATATTTATGCGTTTCATAATATGTACACAATTCCATACCTTGACAATTGAATAGACCCTAAATAATATATACTATATCAATCGGAATAATGCAATTTAAACCTGAATGAAGGGAGGTTTGCTCGATTTGAATCTTGCAGTAGGCGGCAAAATGGCACGGCTTGCAGAGAATCTGAGTTTCATTTATGGCAAAATGCTGCTTCATCCCTCCTACCGATATGTTCTGTTTATTCTCGGGCTGCCGATCAATCTGATTGTGCTTCTGGTGTGGCAATCCAGACGCGAAAAGGATGGATGGCAAACGGCTCAGCGAACTGTAGAACAGGAGATGCACTCTTCTTCTTACCGGGATAAGCTTCGAACCATAGTAGAAGAACAGCTGAGGCGCAAACATCGCTTCTTCCAGCAGCAGGTCAGTGAAACTGAATTCAAGCGTCAGACTGAGCAGTGGCTGGAGGAAACCTATCAGAAAGAGTTGTATGAACGAACGTCACGCAGGCTGCAGGAACATGGAGAACAGCGCCTGACCATGGCCGACACGTTCCGGGCACTGCTGGATAAACCCTGGTTTGTGGCCCTATCTATTATTCCAGGCTGTCTGATGTACGTCATTCTATGGATCTATGGCAATCCTTATCTTAAGTACATATTTGAAAGAATACTGATGACCATGTTCGTCATTTTGGGTGTAGCTACCCTCGTATTTACCATCTTGTATCTGTCTCCGTTCAACCCGGCAGCCAACATTCTCGGAGAGACAGCTACACAGGAGCAGATTACTGCCTTTAATCACGTATACGGTCTGGATCAGCCTTATCTCGTTCAGCTATGGAACAATATCAAGGGAATCGCGCTGTTTGATCTAGGCAAATCCTTCTCAGGAAATGAGGATGTGACCGCGACCATAGCCAGAAAGTTTCCGATTACACTGACACTCGCAGTCATTTCTCTACTGCTTGCCCTTGTCATCGCACTTCCCATCGGGATCATCTCGGCGATCAAGCCCAATTCGCTGTTTGATTACACATTTATGTTTATCGCTCTGATCGGATTGTCAATTCCGAACTTCTGGCAGGGACTGATCTTCATCCTAAACTTTTCTATTAAAATGCAGTGGCTTCCCGCGACCTTCAATCCTCAGAACTGGCTGTCCATCATTATGCCAACCATTGTTCTGGGAACAGGATTAACGGCTGCAGTAGCCCGGATGACCCGTTCTTCCACTCTGGAGGTTATTCACGAAGATTACGTGATGACGGCTCGCGCCAAAGGACTCAGCGAACGGAGTGTTCTGCTGAAACATGCGGTACGTAATGCATTGATTCCAATCGTAACGGTCGTTGGATTGCAATTCGGAGGTATGCTCGGCGGAGCGGCCGTAACGGAGAAAGTATTTAATATTAGCGGACTCGGCAGTTACATTGTGGATAAACAGTTCATTCCCGATATTCCGAGTATCATGGGCGGAGTAGTGTATACAGCGATTACCATTTCCATCATTAATGTGATCGTAGATCTGTTGTACGCATTTATCGATCCAAGAGTACGTTCCAAGATGAAACAATATTAAAGCAGGTGCAATATGACAAATTCGGGTTCCTTAACACAAGAAGTTCGTTTCCGGCTTAAGTCTTCACCAGAATACAGTCAGGCCAGCTTTGCGTGGGTTACTTCTTTCCTATTAACGGTGTTACTGCTGTTTAACAGTTATGACTTGGGCAGGCAAGAATTCAGACCCTTTCTGCTGACTGCACTTTGTATCTATCTTTTCTTCACGATTATTCAGAGTATCCTGATGCTGCTCATCCGAAAAGACTTGACCAGGCACGGACATATTTCAGCATTAACCCGCAGGCTCGCTTGGGTTCAGTTGCTGGCCATCTGCTCTGGCAATATTTTCATCGTCACAGCGGCATTTCATCTGATCAAAAAAGCAAAGCAAGTGGAGTACACCTTCGCAGTCTATATGCTGCTGACGCAGCTATTCGTTATTGGCGTATCGGCGCTCAATATGTTTAAACCCTATGTATCAGATACGTTTTTGCCAGCCATGGCCGCCTTGCTACTCATTCTGGTCATTGACCTGGTCGTCTTGACGATTGTAGCCCAGTATACTGCTGCTTCGGTCATCCCGCGCTGGATGGTTGCTGTCAGCATCCTGCTGATCCTGACCTCGGTCACAGGAAACGTATTTGCACTATTGCTCGGCATTTCCATCATTGGGCGCTACCGGAGACAAGGGAAACAGAAATCAAACTTCTGGAACGACCTCTGGGACCGACTGGCTCCTAACGTAACAGCGATGTCCGGCATGTTTTTTATCATCTTTCTATTTTCCATCTCGATCTGTAGTTTCTTCACCTTTGATTACAGCATGGCGGTCGAAAACAACTATTCCGCCCTGCTGCAGCCGCCATCCCTGGCTTATCCACTCGGGACGGATGACTTCGGGCGATGCCTGTTCTCCCGAATCGTATTCGGTGCCCGCATCTCGTTGATCGTAGGCTGCCTATCGACCATTATTCCTGTAATCATTGGTGGAGTCCTTGGAGCCTTCTCCGGATTCTATGGAAGACACACAGACAATATCATCATGCGGCTGCTCGATGTCCTCTATGCCATTCCGGGCATCCTGCTGGCCATAGCCATCATTGCGGCATTTGGTGCCAATACGGTTAATCTGATTCTGGCCCTCAGTCTGGGATCGATCCCGACTTATGCACGTACCATGAGAGCCAGTGTCCTGTATGTTTCCACCTTCGAATTCGTGGAGGCTGCGCGTGCACTCGGTTATAACAACCGTTCCATCATTTTCAAGCACATCATTCCCAATTCGCTTGCACCAATGATTATCAAATCCACGCTTACGATTGGCGGAGCGGTCATTGCTACCAGCAGCCTGAGCTATCTGGGACTGGGTGTCGAACCGCATATCCCGGAATGGGGCAACATCCTCAAGCTGGGCAGTACATATCTGGAAACGCACTCGTATCTCGCCATTTATCCGGGTCTGGCTATCATTCTGCTCGTTCTGTCATTTAACTTTCTCGGTGATGGTCTGCGCGACGCACTTGATCCGAAATTGGTAAAAGCTTAATTCAAAATCATTCATTCCATTCCAAATTATCCAGGAGGTATTCCCATGAAAAAACGTTCGTTGATCTCATTGCTGCTCATTCTCGTCATCGTGATTTCGGGCTGCAGCGTGAAGACCAAGTCCGAATCCCAATCGGAGACGGCCCCGACTTCTCCAGCTGAGAACGCTCAGAATCAGGCTCCAGTCGACATTGAGCTACTCGCCCAAAGTTCTTCTGAAAATGACGTTAATATCATCCGCGACCAGCTGACCAAAAACGGCTTCAATGTAAAGCTGAATCTGCAGCCGGATTACGGCAGCTACAAATCCCAACAGGATGCAGGCAACTATGATATTGCTCTCTCCAGCTGGACAACAGTAACCGGTAACCCGGACTATGCCGTTCGTTCCCTTTTCAAAACCGGTGGTGACTACAGCATTCTGGCGGATGAAGAGATCGATAAACTCATTGACGCCGCAGCTACCCAAACACCCGAAGAATATAAGGAAACGTACAAACAATTGGAGGACCGCCTGGTAACGGATCAAGCCTACATCGCTCCATTGTACATTTCCCTGAAAAGTCAGGCCGTGAATCAGGACATCCTGAATCCGGATACGGTGCGCCTGTCCAAATCCCGTGCCATGGCTTGGGAACCCATTGAGTTCAAGGACAGTTCCAAAAATACTAAAGATCCTCTGATCCTGACTCAAAGTGCTTCCGTGCTGACTTCCCTTGACCCGATCAAAGGTAACGACGGCTCCATCAACCAATTGAACACCAACATGTATGTTCGTCTTGTGAACCTGACGGATGATGATCAACTGACAGCCGAAGGATCACTTTCCCACAATTTCAGCATCGCTGAAGGGAATTCCGAGTATTATTTCATTCTGAGAGACGACATCAACTTTGCGAAAATTGAAAACAAAAAAGCAGTGGATACCGGGGAGCGCGTGGGTGCCGATGACGTCATCTTCTCTCTGGACCGTGCCAAAAATAAAGACTCTGTTCCGGATCACCGGACATACAGCTTGCACGAGCATATCAAAGAAGCTGAGCTGGTAACCGACCTGAGCACTCTGGAATCCATCCAGCAATCCGGCGGTAACGGAACCATCAAAGACGCTCTCGAGCAAGGGCTCGATTCCAAAATCAACGAACTCGTCTCAGACAAAACAAAAGCGGATAATAATGCAGGTAAATATCAGGTCGTGAAACTGACCACAACGGAGCCTTTCCCCCAAGTTCTGAATTACCTGGCTCACCAATCCGCGGGAATCGTGTCCAAAAAACAGGTGGAGAGTATCAACACCTATGACGTAGCTTCTTTTGACGTAAACAAGGATATCCCTTATGGTGACCAGAACACGGTAACAGAGGGTGCTTCGTACAACAACACACTGTATGCAAGCGGACCTTACATTCTGGCTTACAAAAACGACTACGAGGGCGTATTCTATCAAAACCCCGGATACCGCAAAGGATCTGAATATGCTCCGAAAATTTCACAGGTAAACGTGCGATTCATCGCGGATGCTGACAGTGCGCTGTCTGCGCTTCGCAGCAGTGAAATTCATTTGTATTACGGGGTACCTGAAACGAAATATGACATCATCGAAAGTGACAGCAAGCTGAAACTGCAGAGCATTCCGAGCAACGCGGTTTCCTATCTGCTGTTTAACACCAAGAATAGGGATGTGGCGAAGAGCAATGACTTGAGAAAGGCAGTGCTGTACTCCATCAATCAGGATGAGATTCTGCAGTTCTATAAGAACAACAAGCTCAAAGCCTACTCTACGGTAAGCCCTCTCGTTCAGACAGGGAATGAATTGAAGTCTGATCCGGCTAAAGTAAAAGAGTTCTTGAGCAATTACAACGCATCCAAGTAATAAAAGCATAAACGGCTGCTGACAGAATCACTCCAGGGTTCTGTCGGCAGCCGTTTTCATATAATGCCGATTGTATTCATGTTGGATAATCTATCTGGAATATCTTTGCTGTACTCCAGGCAGCAGAGTAACGACCTGAATTGCGATGCCCCATGCAAAATAGACCAGATGAATGACTGAGACATGCTGTATCCAGAATACCTGAACCATAATCCAGATATGAAGTGCGAACCCTGTATACAAGGAGAACGTCCATGCCCAATGCCGATCCGGGTAGAGATTAAGTTTCACTCCTATCTTCCAATGACATTGAGTCACAAGCGAAATAGCAATCACAATCGGCATTATACCAAGAACCAACAACAGTACGATTCCAGGGATCAAAAAATTGCGAAACGGGGAATGCTCCAACAACGAATTTGGCATTTGGAGGATATTTCCTGATGGATCGATAATGAGGCCTCCCCCTCCAATGATCGCACCAATACCCAAAAATCCGTGCAATATAATGAGTACCCACGATAATCTGCCCAGACTCTGCTTAGATCTGATTCGCTCTTCATCTGCTTGCATACCTCACCCTCCAGACAAGTGTACAGATGGCACTGAATTCTCAATTCCATTTTTACATATGGAGCTGAATGCTCCTGTGCTCTTTTTCACATATTCGCTTGCGGATACAATGCTTAATGGTAAAACTTGATAAAAGAACGTACGTTCGGTATAATGGTGTTATCCTGAATAAGCGAGAGGCAGATATGGACGACAAATTTATTAAAGAATTACGCGAGATTAGTCGGGATGATAGACGAAGATCCGAATTCATGATTCAAGGCATGAAAGAGACACTGGAAGAAAGAAAGCAGCAGAACATACTTAAGCGCTGGATTCGGCGCAAGAAAGCCGAGAAGAAAATCTCACAACGATTCAACCCGAATCCCCACTCGGATCAAAAGTAAGACATAAAAAAGGAGGCAACACGTGCCTCCCTTACGTTTACATATGAGAATTGATCTAGTCATTAGGAATTGTAGTTTAATTGGATACTTATTTTCTATAGAACTTGATTTCATTTGAGAGCTGTCGCATCAAGGCAAAATGGCAAAGGATCTAACCGGGAATCCGGAAGCCTTTTCGGCCTTGGGGACAATGTTGAAGATCACTGCACCTTTTGCTGGCACCTGATCCAGATTGGTTAACAACTCTACCTGATATGTATCCTGAGCAAGCACATAATATTCCGCGAGAAGTGCGCCATTCTTCTGATAGTCCACAGCTGAATCGGTATCGAAGGTTTCATGACCAATGGCCTTGATTTTGCGTTCCTCGAACAAAAACATCAATGCACTAACCGACCAACCGGGTGCATGACTGTTGCCTTCTGCATCCTTGTTGTCGAACTTTTCATGATTGGGCCAGCGTTTGCTCCAATCGGTACGAAGTGCCACGAAGCTGCCTTCTTCAATGACCCCATGTTCCTTTTCGAATTCAAGAATATGCTCGACATCCAGCGTAAAATCCGGATTGCTCGCCACGGCAGCAGACTGGTCAATGACCACAAGCGGCAGCACAAGTTCCTTCAGCCCTAGCTCATCCAGATAACGCGTGTCACGCACAAAATGAATCGGTGCATCCAGATGGGTGCCGTACTGGCCGGGGAATTTGAAGCTTTGAGCGAAAAAGCCTTGGTCGTGATTAAACAACGTATCAAACTGGGCTGCATCAAAAGCAGAGAAGTGCGGCGATTCCGGGCCAAAAGTATGGGTCAGATCAACCCACTTCTTTTCTTTTAACAGTTGAATGGCTTGGATGAGTTCGTTGGACAATTGGATCACCTCATACGCAGAATGGAATAAATTTCTACTATTATATCTTAAACCTCTACATATGGGAATGCGATCTGTTTCTCCCGCCATCCTTGAAACAGCCACCTTCCCAAACGGAAGATGGCCATGATTCAGACTCCTGATTTCAATGTAATATAACCTTCGTATGCGAGTTGACACCTATTGCGCACGGATGACAAGCTTCCCACGTGTATGATGTGTTTCGCTCTTCTTATGCGCCTCCCGGAGTCCCTGCTCGCTTAAATCATACGTCTCGTCAATCACAGGTTTGAGTTTCCCTTCTGAGGCGAGCTTCGCCAGTTGGTCAAGCTGATCCCCTTTCGGTTCCATCATGAATACATTCGCCGTTACGCCTGCCTCCTTGGCAAGGCTCTGATCCGGTTGTTCCACAAGCGAAACCAGATGTCCGCCGGGCTTCAGCACCTTGAAGCTGTCCCGCTGAATGTCACCACCCATCGTGTCGAGCACGACATCATACCCGGAGAGAATCTCCGAGAAATCTTCTTTTTTATAATTGATAAAATGATCCACACTCAAGGAGCGCAGCAGCTCCTCATTGGACTCACTCGCCGTTGCTGCCACTTCAGCACCAATGTATTTGGCAATCTGTATCGCATAAGTTCCCACACCGCCTGCTCCCGCGTGAATCAATACCTTTTGCCCCTTGGCGAGATGCGCATGGTCAACAAGTGCCTGCCAGGCTGTCATGCCCGCAAGCGGTATGGCCGCAGCCTCCTCAAAACCCAGATTGTCCGGAATACGGGATATGATATCTGCATCGACCGCCGCATATTCTGCATAGGTTCCGAAGCTTCGCGGACGGGCAAATACACGGTCACCCTCCCTGAACTGTGTAACATTGGATCCTACCTCTGCCACAATACCCGCAGCATCCCCACCCAAAATCAAAGGGAATGAATCAGCTGCTTCTTCCATATGTCCTTGTCTGACTTTGAAGTCGACCGGGTTCACCGAGGTTGCATGAATCTGGATGATGACCTGATTGATTCCACATGTCGGCTTGGGCACTTCCTGTTCCTTCAATTGTTCCGCTCCACCAAACTTATCAATAACAATAGCTTTCATACCAAATCCCTGCCTTCCCATTGGATTATAGCGCTCTCCTTCTTCATTACCCTGTGCAGCCATTCACTTGACCTTGAATCATCAATCGCTCGACGTCCTCGTTCCACTAAAACCAGCCATTAAGCATGCTATAATAGGAACATTCTCATTCTTCATGAACTAACGGACAAGCGAGGGAAAACAAAATGGATATTGAGGTAATTACATTACATGCATTTTCGGATATCGCTGAGGGAGGTAACCCTGCTGGGGTCGTTCTGCAGGCAGAGCATTTGTCCGCGTCGCAGATGCAGGAGATTGCCAGACAAGTCGGATTTTCTGAAACGGCATTTGTCATGCCTTCGAATTCAGCTGATTACAAGATACGTTACTTTACTCCAAATCATGAAGTAGACCTATGTGGACATGCAACGGTTGCACTATTCTATCTGATGAAGGCAGAGCAGATGGTCGACGTGGGCAGGTATACACTTGATACACTTGCAGGCATTCTCGAGGTAACCGTCGAGGAAGGCGGTGACGTCTATCTGTCCCAGACGCTTCCGCAGTTTGGAGAGCTGGTTAACCGGCAGGACATCGCAGACTCTCTGCAGATTCCGCTGCAGGACCTACATCCAGAATTGCCTGTACAGATCGTGTCTACCGGGCTGCGCGACATCTTAATTCCGGTTAGGCATCCTGATGTTTTGACAACCATTAACCCTGACCTTCAGCAAATCTCCGACATCAGCAAAGCTCATCAAGTGGTGGGTTATCATGTGTTCGCACTTGAAACGCAGGATAATGCAGCCCTCGCAGAATGTCGGAACTTTGCCCCGCTGTACAACATACCGGAAGAGAGCGCCACAGGGACATCCAATGGCGCATTGCTGTGTTACCTGCATAAGTATCAACAACTCCGAGCTCCCCATGATCAGACATACATAATCAAACAAGGGTACACGATGAACCGTCCTTCCAGGATCATAGGCAGAATAACGCTCGGCCCTTCCAACGAGATCACTCAAGTTCAGATCGGTGGTGTCGCCGTGCATATCGAGAATATTCAAATTCATCTCCCTTAGGCAAAAAAATATCCGCGTTGCTCGCCTTCTCACTTACCGTACTTGGTAGCATAGGAATCCAAAAAAAAGCGTCACACCCGAGAGATGAAGTCTCTCCCGGTGTGACGCTGCTACCCGAATTCAATCTAACCAGTTTCTTTCCTTCGTAATCGACTTCTCAGACGCTCATATTGCCCATAGATCCACGGCGCTTCCTTCGTCAGGATCGGGCCCAGAACCGCCAGAATCAGCACGTACAACACAGCGAAGGACTGGATTGAAACCATCAATCCTCCGGCCTTGCCAATGTTCGCCATAATGATGGAGAACTCCCCTCGGGAAACCAGCGTGAATCCTACCTTGAGTGAAGCCTTTGGCGTCATTCCAGACATTCTGCCTGCAATCATTCCTGCGCCATAATTGCTCGCAATGGTTAAAATAACCGCAATGATCGTCATCCCGACAGCACCCCCAAGGGAGGAGGGTTCAATGGTCAGCCCAAAGCTAAAAAAGAAGATCGCACCAAAAAAGTCCTTGAACGGCATGACCTGATGCTCAATCCGGTTCGCATGTCTCGATTCACCGAGGACCAGCCCCATCATTAATGCACCGATCGCCTCGGCAACATGCAGCGTTTCCGAGAAACCAGCGACCAAAAAAAGCAACGTCATCACGGTAAGCAGAAACAGTTCGGATGACTTGATATTCAGCGCCTTGTCAATATACTTGATGCTCTTCCGGCCAATGATCAGAAACAGCACAATGAACAGCATCGCAGACAAGGATACCAGCAGTACACTGAGGAACGAGGTCGCCCCGCTGAGAACGAGGCCAGTCAGGATCGAGATATGAATGGCAATGAACAGATCGTCAAACATGATCATGCCCATAATAATCTCCGTTTCGGGATTCGCCGTGCGCTTCAGATCAACGAGTACTTTGGCCACAATCGCTGTTGAAGAGCTGGTCATGATGCCGCACACCACCAGCGTTTCTTTTAACGGCAGCTCCATGAACCAGCCCAGCAGCAGGCCGGAGGCAAAATTAAGCCCTACATAGAACATGCCTCCGGTCAATATGGCTTTGCCCGATTTCATCAATCGGGAGACCGAAAATTCAAGTCCAAGATAAAATAAAAGAAACAAAATGCCAAGCCTGCCCATAAATTCAATAAATGCCGAGCTTTCGATGAAACGCAAATCCACGATACCGATCTGTGGTGCATGCGGTCCAACCGCCATTCCGATCAGAATGTAGAAAGGAATGACCGAAAAACGTAATCGTGCAGATATTAGCCCCGTAAGTGTAATCAGCGCAACAGCAATTCCCACTTCGAATATGAGCATATCCATAGGCTACAACCGTCCATCGGATAATAACCGTTTTAATTGCCTGATCTGATCCCGCTCTCCAGCCACGACAATCGTAGCCCCTGAGGCAAATGTGTAGTCTGGACCCGGATTAAACTGTTTCTCCCTGTTCTTCTCCATCACCGCCAGAATGACAGCCCCCGTCGCTTGGCGGATATCCAGTTCCCCTATCGTTCTTCCAATGCTTCGTGAATGAGGTTCGATTCGCAACCATTCGATCAGTAAGCCATCGAGCATAACTTCCCGTTCATCCTGGAATTTCGGCTTATAAGTCATGCCTCCCACGACGGCAGCGACTGCCCGGGCCTCTTCGTCATCCAAGGTTACAAGGGATACCATATCCCCCACCTCTTCAGGCGTGTCTCCGGATTCCATGTGAAACAGATCGCGCCGCTCATCATTATGAATCACGATAATCAAATGCTCTCCGCTACGGGTATGCAGCCAATACTTGCGTCCAATTCCCGGTAAATCCGTCTCTTTAAAGTGCATGATCCACACCTCCTGAAGACACCGGATTCAAGGTTGTACTACTCCAAGTGATTTCCATAATACGCACCCTCATGGAACCAGCCGGGATCGTAACGGATCTCGTTTCCCCTTTGCTGCTAAGCAGCAATTGACGTCCTACAGGCGAGAGAAAGGAGATGCGCCCTGCATCCGGATCTGCCTCTTCAGGCATGACAATCTTGAATGCATCCGACGTATGGAAATCAATGTAATCAAATCGGATCTCGCTCCCGATAAGCACGACGGAATGGAGAAGCTCATCCGGGCCGAGCAGGAGCTTCTGGACATATTCGGTGTAAGCAGACAATAATTTCTCCATCTGTATCCGCTCGGGTTCACGCACATCAAAATAGGCGTCGAGAAATGTCCTTTTCTCTTCACCCAATGTAATTAGCTGTTTCACCAGTACTTCTCTGCAAGGTTGAAGGTTAGACCTATGGTTCATAATAGATCTCACCTCCTATACAAGCTTTGTTCTCCACATGAATTCGCATGTTGCTGTTCATCATCCTGTTTTCCTCCTTCTGTTAGATAAAAGCCCCGGAAACCGGGGCCTTCTTACCATCTTACCAAAACTAATTTTTTAATCCAGTCTATTCAGCTAACTTCCCGTTCAAAATGGGTAATCGGCTATATTATCCAATTTTAGAATCCAATCTTTACACCGCATGATAGATCCATAGAACATTTTAATAACGTCATAAAAAACATTTTATGGGTTTTCATCTCGTATTTTTATTTTCTTTCCTGTATATTTAACTACAAACTTTTATGCAATTTATGCAAATAGCCAACCAAAGACTTTAATACAATAAAGGAGTGCATCGAAAAAGTGTCCACTATTACTCAAGAATCAACTCAAGTCACTGCTGCAGAATATGTTCATTCCGTTTATGAATCGGTTATCGCCAGAAATCCGCAAGAACATGAATTCCATCAGGCTGTAAAAGAGATTCTGGACTCACTCATTCCTGTGATTGAAGCACACCCGAAATACATGAACAACAGCTTGCTCGAACAGCTGGTTGAACCTGAACGTGTCATTACATTCCGCGTACCTTGGGTCGATGATCAAGGCAAGGTTCAAGTGAACCGTGGATTCCGCGTACAGTTCAACAGTGCCATCGGTCCTTACAAAGGCGGACTACGCTTCCACCCTTCCGTTTATTCCGGAATCGTGAAGTTCCTGGGCTTCGAACAGATTTTCAAAAATGCACTGACTGGACTGCCAATCGGCGGCGGTAAAGGCGGTTCCGACTTCGATCCCAAAGGAAAATCCGATCTGGAAGTAATGCGTTTCACGCAAAGCTTCATGACAGAGCTGTATAAATATATCGGTTCCGATACGGATGTACCTGCAGGCGATATTGGTGTAGGCGCGAGGGAAATCGGTTACATGTTCGGACAGTACAAACGCATTAGCAGCGGGCATGATGCAGCGGTATTAACGGGGAAAGGTCTGCTGTATGGCGGAAGCCTTGCACGCAAGGAAGCCACTGGATTCGGTTGTGTGTACTTCGTGAACGAGATGCTGAAATCGAAAGGGCTGAGCTTCCAGGACAGCACAGTGGTTGTTTCCGGTTCAGGCAATGTATCCATCTATGCCATCCAAAAGGCTCAGGAGCTCGGTGCCAAAGTCGTGGCTTGCAGTGACTCGGGAGGATACATATATGATGCGGAAGGAATTAACCTGGATACCGTAAAACGATTGAAAGAAGTGGATCGTCTGCGGATCAGCGAATACGTCAAAGAGCATCCTCACGCGGTGTATACCGAGGGCTGTGCAGGCATCTGGTCCATCCCGTGCGATATCGCGCTGCCTTGCGCAACGCAAAATGAGATTGATGAACAGTCTGCTGAGCTGCTCGTGCAAGGCGGCGTCAAAGCCATCGGTGAAGGAGCCAATATGCCTTCCACGCTTGCTGCAATCGAGCTTTTCCTGAAAGAGGGTGTTCTGTTCGGCCCGGCGAAAGCAGCCAATGCTGGTGGGGTTGCGGTGTCCGCTCTTGAAATGTCTCAGAACAGCATGCGCCTGTCCTGGTCATTTGAAGAAGTGGACGCGAAGCTGCATGAGATCATGCGGAACATCTACAGCAGCTGTGTAGAGGCAGCGGATCAATATGGCTGTACTGGAAACCTTGTGGCAGGAGCCAACATTGCAGGCTTCCTGAAGGTAGCCGATGCCATGCTCGCTCAAGGCGTAGTCTAAGTTTAAGCAATTAGACCGTTCCACTTGAAGCGTGTGTACATCATCATTCATCTTAACTTTATTGATGAAGGACAGTTCTCCCTGAGGAGAGCTGTCCTTTTTCATCTTTTGGAATGATCGGAGCACACCAGGCCTTCACAGGGTGAGACGGTCAATATGGTTGTATCCTCCTCACGCAAAAAAGCCGCCAAAATGGCGGCTATTACAGTCCATGTGCTTTTATGAACGAATGGTTTTCAACGCCCCGCTCCAGGACAACACTTGGTCCAACATTCCGTTGAGATTGGTCAAGTGCAGATCAGCCGGTTTGAAGGTTCCGTTATCAAAATCGGTAAACAGCGAGAGTGCCGGATGCACACGAACATCCGCAACCGACAGTTCTCCGAGAATACCACGTAGGTGTTCTGCCGCACGTGCACCGCCTACTGAGCCATAGCTAACAATTCCTGCAGCTTTATCGTTCCAGGCTTCACGAGCATAATCCAGTGCATTTTTCAGTGATGCAGAGATGCTGTGATTATACTCCTGCACGATAAATACGAATCCATCGAGGCTCGCCAGCTTGGTGTTCCAGGCTGCAGCCTGTTCTGTTGCATCAGCTTCGCCCAATAGCGGCAGCTTATAATCGGCAATATCCACGATTTCATAGTTGGCATCACCACGTGAATCAGCGATCTGTTTCACCCATTCTCCTACTTGCGGACTCAAGCGACCTTCACGTGTACTCCCAAGAATAATCCCAATATTTAATTTCGTCATTTTTGTTTCCTCCTCTTGTGTGTTGTTGTTTGTTTTTCCGAATAACTTATCCATAAATCCCATATCTACACCATCCTGCATCCGTTTAATTGTTTGGCTTGTTATTGATAATAAGTTATGTGATTTAATTAGTCAAGTAACTTACATAAAGTTCGCAAATGTTTTTTTATCTCTACATATCATATCAATGCTGATTCCTATTTATGCTGCAATTCTGCCCTCCCATATGAAACCTATAGGAATTGATCATATTTCAGTGTAATGGTAAAGTGATACTAACACGCAATATCCAGTTTTTTCATTTATTAAAGGAAGTGTACACATTGTCTAATCTATCCTACGGCAGTACGATGAGCCCTCATTTATACACGGACTGTGAGCAATGTTTCGGGCTGTGCTGCGTTGCCTTGCCTTATGGCAAGTCATCCGACTTTGCTTTTGACAAAGCCAGCGGCACCCCTTGCTCCAACCTGCGCTCAGACAATCGCTGCGGCATTCATACGCAGCTCCGGCAAAAGGGCTTCAAGGGCTGCACCGTCTATGACTGCTTTGGTGCAGGTCAGAAGCTGTCCCAAGTAACCTATGCAGGCAAGGATTGGCGGGATCATCCGGAATCGGCTGCCGAAATGTTCGACTGCCTGCCAGTCATGAGACAACTGCATGAGCTGCTCAGTTATATGAACGAAATGCTCATGCGTCCGGAAACCGCCTCTCTTCACGACGCCATCCGCAGTGTATACCAGGAGACGGAACGTTTAACCGATCTGGAGCCTTCCGCGATTCTGCGTCTAGATATCCCCTCTCAGCGGGCGATTGTGAACGATCTCCTGGTACAGGGGAGTGAGCTGGTACGTGCACATGCGCCATCCAGCAGTCATGAACAAGGCAACTCCAAACGCAAAAAACTGAAAGGAAGAGACTTCTTGGGAGCCAATCTAAGAGGAGCTGACCTCCGGGGAGCAAGCTTTCGGGGCGCCTTAATGATTGCTTGTGACCTGCGCAATGCGGACTTAAGACATGCTGATCTGATCGGTGCCGACTTGCGTGATGCGGATCTGGGCGGAGCAGATCTGACCGGGAGCCTTTTTCTGACACAATCCCAGCTCAATGCAGCCAGAGGCAATTCCCGTACCAAACTGCCAGCACATCTCAACTTGCCTGAGCACTGGTTGTAACCATATCCTGCTGCTTCATAGTGGCTACAATAGAAACAGCCCGTCCCTCATAAATGAAGGACGGGCTGTTTCTATTTATTGCAATGATTAAATTGTTATATTTCAAACCTTACAGAAGATCGCGGCGAAGTTCCTCAGCGGATTTCGGGGAGAGGTGACCAAGTGGAATATCAAATACAGTTTTGGCACCTTTATGTCCTTCCAAGCTCAAACGCTGTGCAGCCCGTGCATACGCCACCAGTACACTAGCGGTGAATTCAGGGTTGCTATCGAGCTTCAGACCAAATTCCACAATTTGCTTTTGGCCTGTACCGGTAACCCCACTACGAATAACAAAACCACCGTGCGGCATACCTTCATGTTCCGATTTAAGCTGCTCTTCCGTAATAAACGTCACCGTTGTATCGTAATCTGCAAAATAGTTCGGCATGGATACAATGGTTTCACGAATTTCATCCTGGTTGGCACCTTCTTCAGCCACAACATAACATTGACGCAGATGTTTCTCGCGTGTGGACAATTCAGGTGTCTCTCCTGCACGAATTCGGTTGATCACTTCTTCAACAGGTACAGTGTACTGAACACCAGCCTTAACCCCTGGAACACGACGGATCGCATCGGAGTGACCTTGACTAACCCCTTTGCCCCAGAACGTATACTCTTTACCCTCTGGCAGAATGGATTGAGCGAGCAGGCGGTTCATGGAGAACAAGCCTGGGTCCCAGCCTGTAGAGATCACGCTTACGTGACCGCCTTGTTCTGCGGCAGCATGAACTTCCGCATAGAATTCAGGAATTTTGGCATGTGTATCGAAGCTGTCCACTGTATTGAACAACTTGGCAATGGCAGGTGTCTGTTCTGGAAGATCCGTTGCCGAACCGCCGCACAGAATCATGACATCGATTTTACCTATGTACTGCTCAGCAGCAGAGATGTGTTCAAAACGTACTTCTGTACCTTCTGCAACCATCTGCTCCGGGTTACGCCGTGTAAATACGGCAACGAGTTCCAAATCCGGGTTTTGCACAATAGCTTTCTCTACGCCTTTACCCAGATTTCCGTAACCTACGATACCAACTTTAATCATGTTCGATCTCTCCTGTCCTCTTCTATAGTTGTCTACTACTCTAGTATAAACATATAACATACCATGTAACTTGTTAGGTTTCCAGTCGAAATCAAAAATACTTTGCACGAATGCAGCATCAGGCTGCTTTCATGCAAAGTATTAGCCATTCATTTCTATCATTGACCTAGAAAAATAATCGAAACACATGAACGAAGTAATCCGACTGTTCGGTAAAATGTGCTACAGATGCTGCATCTACTCTGGCTGTGAAGCACAAGAAAGAGAGCGTTAGAATCAAGAGAGAGAGTACACTACTTGCCAGGAGCAAGGATGCGAACTTGGTGACGACCCTTAATTTTCTCATCCATTCTGCCTCCTGTTCGCTGTTTGTTTCGGAGATGATATGTTTCATTGATGACCTGTGGATTCAGCCATGTCCAAAATGGCACCCGCAACGGCATCCGGTTGACTATTATGGATGTAATGCTTGGCGTGAGGAACAATCTGCTGTCTCCCCTGTATGGACCATGAGGCAAACTCGGCTTGATCTGCCTGCCATGCCCGGCCTCCCTCACTTGATTGATCTGATCCGGCCGTAAGAATGGTTAGAGGAAAGGACAATTGCTGTTTGTTCTCCAGCACATGGGCTGCGTTAATCTTGGAACGATGAAGCTCATCCATCACGTTGTCGTTGTACGCATGCTTCAGCGTCGAACTGGTAGCGGCCTTTTTCATCGGTTCCGCAACCAGGTCCGGGTCAATAACCAGTGTTGCCATCATCCGATCCGAATGCAGCAATGTTCGTGCAATACCTGTTTTCACCAGAAATCTTGCTGAATCGAAGTACCAGTCTGGTGTATCCATCTCCACCGTGCTGTAATATTCAGGACTGCCCCCATCGATCATAACGATACCTGCCACTTCATCCGGATACATTTGAGCATATCGAATGGTCTCCAGAGATCCGAGGGAGTGACCTACCATGATGTACGGTGGTCGCTGACCGGATTTGCGCAGCAATTGATGAACTTCATCTACAACGGTATCGATGTCACGCGGCTGCTCTGTATAGTCGCTGTATCCATACCCGAATCGGTCATACACGGCAATTTTCACATGGGATTTCAGCTTGTCATACAGCGGACTGAAATCCACGTAGGGATTGGGTGTTCCCCAGCCTGATGCGAGTACAACAGTCACCGGTCCCTTTCCCGCCGAGTAGAGGTGCATATTACGTCCACTTACCTCATACAGCCTGCCAGGCGGCGTATATGACTTCATATCCTGTGCAGACTGATAAGCTTCGTAAGCCGTACCTGTAAGCAGCAGCAGACCTGTCGTCAGCATCAGGCCACCTAATACTTTCACCACTCTCCGTAAACCCTTGTTCATCGCTTCTCTACCCCTTACACGCTAATCTCATCTTCGTCTATGCCTTGCATAACGATCCTATATGTATTCTTTAATCCTACCCAAGATCCGTTGTAACCGGAACAATCCGGGGTCCAGTTCTTCCCCCAACCAAAGTCCAGTTCATGACCTACCCTGCGGGCTGAGAAGGGACTGTCCAGAGTTTTATTAGGAGGTAATAAATGGCCCAGTTCACACCAAAAAACCGCAAATCCCCGATGAATTATCGGGAACCTGCGGTTCTCATCTTATTATGAAGTTCAGCCTCTTCTGCGCATGCTATAGTTGTAACGTCAGTCCGACTGGACAGTGGTCACTGCCCATCACATGACAGTCGATGTTTGCATCTTCAACCAGTGGCGCCAATTGATTGGACACGAGAAAATAATCAATACGCCAGCCCACATTCCGCTCCCGTACCTTAGGCATATAAGACCACCAGCTATATACGTCCGTGCGATCCGGATACAAATGCCGGAAGCTGTCAACATATCCCGCCGCCAGCAGTTCGGTCATTTTCCCCCGCTCTTCCAGCGTAAATCCGGAGTTGCCCATATTGGGCTTCGGATTCTTCAGGTCAATCTCCTGATGAGCCACATTCAGGTCACCACAGACAATGACCGGCTTGGTCTGCTCTAGCTGCAGGATATATTTTAGGAAACGATCCTCCCACTCCAGTCGATAGGGAAGACGGGTCAGATCACGCTTCGCATTGGGAGTGTATACATTCACCAGGTAAAAGCGGTCAAACTCCAGCGTAATCATCCGGCCTTCCGGTTCGCTGTCCTCCTCCATCCCATAGCGGACGGATAACGGCTTGATCCGGGTAAATACGGCGGTACCGGAATATCCTTTTTTGATCGCATAGTTCCAGTATTGATACACATCTTCCCCGAGGTCCATCTCAATCTGTCCTGCCTGAAGTTTGGTCTCCTGCACACAGAAAATATCGGCCTGGCTTTCCTTATAATAATCCATGAATCCTTTGGTAACGCATGCCCTTAAACCATTCACATTCCAGGACACCAGCTTCATATCCTCATCTCCTCACATCTCCCCAATATAGCATGGGCGAATTCATAAGGACAAGGCTATCCGCCTGGAAATGGGACGAGGGCTGCTCAGAGTCAGTTCCGTCTAGGTGAACAGCCACTCAAGCGCTTCGGGAAAATGTTTGGCAAAGAACAGCAGGTCATGTGTTCCTCCCTCTTCCTCCACGTAGTTCAACTGGTCAGCGGGATATCCCTTTGCCAGAATCGCCCTGACCGCTGCACGCGTATAGTCCAGCATATGGGCCTGAATATTTTGTTTGTAGAACCCCTCCAGGCTGCCTACATACATGTACAGCTTCAGCTCACTTCGATCAGACCAGGATTGCCCGGTCAAGTAATCCAAAAAGCCTTCGTACCACATCGATGCAGACAACGCCCCTACCTTGCCGAATACGTGCGGGAATTCGGTGGCTGCATACAGGGAGATCAATCCCCCGAGGGAACAACCCATGATCCCCGTATTCGCTCGATCTGCCCATGTGCGGTAGTTCGAATCCACGTGCGGTTTCAACTGCTTGATGATCGTATCCAGATAGGTTCTGCCATGCCCCCCAAAAGACGAAAACGAAGCCGTAAGGGCAGGCAATGGCCAAGGCGTATAATCATCGTTCCGATTATGGGGCTCAATGCCAACCAAAATCACTTCCGGCAGCCTTCCCGTTCGATAATAATGATCCAGAAGATTGCTGCCGGCCTTGGCTACTGCTCCCCCATCCTGAACATATACGACAGGATAACGACCTCCATCGGCGTAGGAGGGCGGAAGAAGAATATGAAGCGTCCAGCCGCCCACTGTCTCATGTATCCATTTACTCATGCTAGGATTCCTCTCTTCCAATGCGAGTCCGGCCAATCACATCCGGTTTTTGAGCAGCAAAAATATAAAATACGGTACTCCGATAATGGAGATCACGATGCCTACAGGCAGCTCTGCCGGGGCAAATAAGGTTTTGCCAATCAGATCACCCACAACGACCATGGCCATACCCACCAGCCCGGATACCGGAATGACCCGCTTATAATGAAGACCTACCAGTCTTCTGGCAATGTGAGGAGCGATGAGACCAACAAATCCGATACTGCCGGATACGGCAACACAGGCGCTGACCAGACCAACACTGCCGAGCAGCAGCAGTTTTCTCTCCCGATGCACATCCACGCCGAGCCCCTGGCTGCTGGCCTCCTGCAGCTGCATCACATCAAGTACACGGGATTTCAACCAAAGCAGTGGAATAAGCAGCACCAGCCAGGGAATCATGGCCGCAATGAAGCGCCAGTTGGCATTATAGATACTGCCCGTCAACCAGACGGTGGCCATCTCAAAGTCCCCAGGGTTCATCTTCAGGGAAAGATAGAGCGTAATCGCACTGAAGCCCGAACCGATCGCGATGCCGACCAGTATCAGCCGCTGCGAATCCAGCTGGCCCCTCTCCTGGGCAAACCACAGAATAAGAGTTACCGCCACTAAGCCTCCGATCAGCCCAAACAGCGGCATGGCCATAATGGATAACCAGCCGGTCCCCGATATGGAACCCTGGAACAGAAGCATAAACAGCACCATGGCCGTTCCCGCTCCTGCGTTGATTCCAAGCATGCCTGGATCAGCCAGCGGATTGCGGGCAATCCCCTGAATAACCGCCCCTGCAATGCCGAGTCCCAGCCCAAGCAGCAGAGCAATGACGATCCGCGGCAGCCTGAAGTCGAAAATAACCAGGTCATGTTCATGCACAGGGTCCAGCCGCAATAAGGTTTTGACTACCTCCATGACCGAGATATCGAACGTACCGTTCGTTAGACTGATATACATTGCCGTTGCGATAATAGCTGCACATACGAATATAACGGTCCATAATCTTCCCCGCTTCCGTTCAAGCATGTTTTCCCCCTCCTTTGGTCTTGATCAGATAGAGGAAAAATGGCACGCCAAACAATGCGGTGACAACCCCAATTGGTGTTTCAAATGGTGAATTAATGAACCGACTCAGAATGTCGCACCATGCAAGGAATATGCCGCCCAGAATGGCGGAACAAGGAACAACCCAGCGATAATCCACACCGAAGAAAAAACGTGTAATGTGCGGTATCAACAAACCGACAAATGCGATCTTCCCCGCCAGAGCCACGGATATCCCCGTTAAAATAACAACACTCAAGATGGATAATGCCTTGACCCATGCGGTCCGTTGTCCCAGACTTGTCGCAACGTCATCTCCCATGGACAGAATGGTAACGGACTTCGAAAGGAACAGCGCCAGTGCCAATCCCACCACGGCAAAGGGAATAATCAGCTTGATCATGGTTGGATCCATCTGATGCAGTCTGGCGTTGTACCAGAAGCTGATGTTCTGGGAGACCTGATAGTAGGTTGCTACTGCCTGCGACACACCACCTAGAAACGTGCCAATAATCGTGCCCAGGATAGCAAGCCGCACCGGGGACATTCCGCCGGGCAGCAGCCAGGCAATGAAAAATACGAGCCCTGCTCCCAGAGCAGATCCCGCCAGGGAATAAAAAATAAGCCCAAGGGAAGACGTATTCGGCATAAATACCATGCATAGCGTGATTAAAACGACCGACCCGTCGGATACCCCCATAATGGAAGGGGAGGCAAGATAGTTTCTTGTCATCCCCTGCATGAGAGCCCCGGATACGGCCAAAAAAGCGCCGATCAGCAGAGCACCGATCACGCGTGGAAGCCGTGAAGACACAATGATCTGATGATCGATGCTGTTCGTGTCAAATTGAAAGATACTTGCAATGACCGTGGAAACATCAATATTTTTGGCTCCATACAGAATGGATGCCAGAATGGTGGCTGCAATAATCAGGGGTGCTGCTGCGAACAGCACCCCCGGATTCAATCTTCTTTTTTGCATGGATTATACACGCCTTGCTCTAATTATTTGGTTAGCTGCTCAACAGCGGCCTCCAGGAAATGAATTCGGCTCCACGCCGGGCCTCCTTCGGCAAGCGGATCAATTACGTTAACAAACGCCTGATTATTTTGCAGGGCTGTCGTCTTCTGCAGAATCGGATTATTCTTCAGATCTTCAAGCGCATTCGGCGTGTCTGCATTCTCTGTTGCTTCGAATTGAATAAACACCACATCCGGATTCATCTCGGCAAATTTCTCCACGGAGATCGCTTCCTGTGCTTTCGCTGCCTGAATCTCGACAGGGACCTGGAATCCAAGGTCATTGTACAGGATCGGGTTCACGAAGACCGACTCGGGATATACATACATCTGTCCATTACGGATTCGGACCGCCACGACCTTTTTGTTCTGCAGTGTATCACCGAGCTCTGCCTGAGCCGTTGTCAGGGCTGCTTTGTATTGTTCAATCTCCTGTTTGGCCAGCTCCTGCTTGCCTGTCAACTCAGCCAGCAGATTCAGATTCGCCTCCCAGTTCGTGGAAATGTGAGATACCTGAATGAATGGGGCAATTTTGCCGAGCTGCTCAGCCACTTCAGGCTTGAATTTGGTGGTTCCCAGAATAATGTCCGGTTTCAGTGACAATATGGTTTCAAAGTTTGGCTCAATCTTCTGTCCAATAGACTCCGCTTGATCGGTAATCGAGGTATACATCTCCGGGAACTCTCCGCCAAAGGTAATTGCACCTACAGGGTGTACATCCAGTACCAGTGCATCCTCCATCGCTTCCATCGAACCCGTAATTACGATTCGTTGAACATCTGCTGGAACCGTGTATTCCTGATCGAGATACTGAATGGTACGTGTTCCTTCTTCTGCTTGGCTCGTGTCCGTTTCACTACTCGCTGCCGTACTTTCGGCCTGCGCTGAATTTTCCGTTCCTCCTGCTGTATCTTCCTGATTACCGCATGCCGCCAGAACAGTCAGCATACAGATCAATGCCAGCAGCAACCCCAGTTTTTTCTTCATCTCTAGTGATCCCCCTTCAATAGTTCCATTCTCCAATTGAGAATAATAATCATTATTGAATGATAAACAAGAATGACAAACAGGACCATGGACTCTGTCCTGAATCCCTATGGATTATTTACCGAAACAGATTCATCATGTCATCCACCATTCGTTCATTGGATACAGGGGAATTTTCAAGCCAAGGGTCAGCCGTAATGATAAACAGACGGTTATTCTGCACCGCCTTGATGTTTTGCCATAGGGATGTTTTCTGCACATCCTCCCATACGGATAATGTTTCACTCTCCTGACACACCATCAGGAAAATGCAATCCACCTTCATGGCACTTAATTGTTCCAGGCTAATGGGTTCGTTGTATACCGCGCCCTGTGGACTCGAATAGGCGGGTCTAACCCCCAAATCACCATAGAAAACCTCCGCCATGGAAGGTGAGCTGTACCGGGTGAACTGCTGTTTCAGCAGGCGTACAACTACAGCTGTGCCATTACCGAGTTCCTGCTGCACCAGCACCTTAGCCTGCTGGACCTTGAGGTCATAGCTTGCCAGCCAGGCTTCGGCATCCTGCTTAACCCCCACCTGCGCAGCCAGCGTCTGCAGCTGTACGCGCCAAGAATGCTCCGAAGCTGCAATATACTGCACAGGCGCAATCTCTTCTAGCCGTTTCCTCTCTTCAGGCCGCAAATGGTCATAACTGATAATCAATTCGGGTTGATGCTCCTGCAGAGCCTGGATTTTGGATTCCCATTCCACGTCCAGACGATAGGCACTAAGGTGCACCGGGATGTCCTTGCCGAACATGCGATAGTAATAGGCCGTCCATTTGGGGTGCAGCGGGGCAGCATACGGAGTCATGTTCAGCGCCAGCAAATGTCCCGTGACCCCGATATGATAGGCGGCAATTTTGCGGCGGCGGCTGTTCATATATACCGAAGGGGATACGCCTACGATTTTTTTGAATTTGCGACTAAAGTAAAACTCATCCTGATACCCGACCTGATGGGCGATGTCCCGCAGACGCAGATCCGTGCTGGCCATGAATTGCTTCGCCCGGTTGATCCGAAGTCCTGATATGTAGTCAGTGGTGCTCATTCCATATCTTCGTTTGAACAAGTCCACGTAATATTTCGGGCTGAGTCCGGCCATGCCTGCGAGAAGCTCCACCGTCAGATTCTCATTGGAATGTTCATCAATGTATTCTTTGGTACGCTGAATCAACATTTGCGAGTCTTCCTTGAGTGGTGTGTGAGCCTCTGTAACGTGAACCAGGAACTGCAGGAATTCCAGATAAGCATGGTAACGGCCCATCGGCTTGCCGCTGTGCCAGAAGTTATTCATTTCTTCACAACGGAAAGCCAGCTGCAGGGTGGAAGCGACAGCCAGTTCCCTACCAGATCGAAACAAAGGTGTGTCTTTAATGAGACGCAGCGAACTTGTGTCTTCTTGGTCTTCCTCATACAGATCGAAGCGGACCAGCGTTACTTCAGCGCCTTCTTCTCCAAAAGATGCCAAGCCAAACGTCGATTCAGGCACACATGAATATACGCCTTGTGCCCTAATGTTCACAGAACGGTGATCCAGGGTTAATAAAGCTTCACCACCTGTAACCAACACCAATATATAAGACGATGTATGCTGCTGGGGCAGCACCCAACCTGTTGTGGATTTGATTTTCTCAATATCTCGTATTTTCAAAGTCAGACGATCGAGCGGATGTTCGGAACCCACCAGGCGATCCTTGTGAAAGTTTTGGGAAATCATCTATTTTCCTGCCTCCATTTGATAACCATTCTCATTTACTCGTTTTAGTATATCAAATTTACGCAGGATGTCGCACGACCTTCTCAGGATCGACACATTAGAAAAAGAAATGATCCACTATCCTCTGGAGGCAAACCGGATTGCCCTGCTCATCAATATCGGCAGTACCGAAATATGACCTTCATCTGCAAAACATGTAAACTCGGCACTGAAGCCCTCAAGTCCGGTCTGGCCCAGCCAATGTGCGAGCTCCCTGGAACGGCCCACTACGCCGCTCGGGTGGCTTCCTTCCTGCTCCCCTGCTGTGATTAAAACATGCATCTCCTTCCCGCAATTCTCCGCGCGCGAGACCCACGACGCTCTCTGCTGCACAATCCAAGCAGAATTCCAGTGGATGGACGGACTGCCTGCGATGTAATGGCGAAACGTTCCGGGATTGCCCAGCAGCATCTGCAATACCAATAACCCGCCGAGGGAGTGACCTACGATGGATTGCCTGCTGCGATCGATGGAATACTTCTCCTCCACCTCCGGCTTCAACTGTTCTTCAATAAAATGCATGAACGCTTCTGCCCCTCCATGTTCAGGCCAGCTTGCGCCATCCGGTCTTCGAGGCAAGTCCACTTCCGGAACCGGCATCATGAAATCGTAGTATCTTTCTGGTGGGAAGGGCTGCTTAGCCTCGTAACCAATCCCGACAATCACTGCAGGGACCACTCCCGTTTTGTCCGAACGAGCGGATTGAACACGCATCGCCTCAACCATGGTACCGAACACGGCATTGGCATCAAGCAGATAGATCACGGGATATCCACTGGAAGGGGGAGCGATCTCCGGAACAAAAACATTAATTACATACTCGCGTCCACTCCGTTCAGCACGTAACTTATATACAGATGTCCCCGGCAAGATCACTCCCGGACCCATGCCATCTTGATTTATGACCTGTTTCATTGACAATTCCTCCTTGTTGTTAATGCAGTAACTTTTGATTATATCCAAGGCCCTTCCATCCTTCCATGGACGATCTCCCCGTCTGATATGGATAATGCACCGTTCATGAAGGGTTTCCAAAAAAACGAAAAAAGACCGGAACATGGTCCGGTCTTCGTTCGGCCGAGAAGAGGCGCGGCCTTTAGACTATTTGAATCCTTCCAAGTTGTGTTTCCTATACCTCGCTCTTTAACTTGGAGAACACCGCAAGATCGATGTACCGTCCCTTTTCAAACTCTTGCTGCCGCAGCAGACCTTCCTGTTGAAAACCAAGCTTATGCAGCAGTCTGATCGAGGCCACATTCTTCGGTTCCACTCTCGCTTCAATCTTGTTCAGCTGCATGTTCATGAAGCCAAAATGCAGCACGGCACGTGCTACCTCAGTCATGACGCCCTTCCCCCAATACTCGGGATGCAAATCGTATCCGATCTCTGCACGGTTATGTACTTCTTCTCTATTGAGGAACCCGCAGGTACCCACCACCTTACCGGACTCAGGATCTTCAATCATCCAGCGCAGACCGGACTGCTCCCTGAAAATCTTCGTATACCAACCGATCTCATCCATCGCATCGTTCACACTCTCAAAAGGCGTAAACGGCATGAATTCCACAACCGTCTCATTGGAATACAACGCCAAAACATCCAAGGCATCCTGTTCATTTGCAGCTCGCAGGTTGAAGCGGTCGGTCTTAAGCATAGGGAATTCGTCAAACACAAACGGGGTATTCATGGATCGTCTCCTTTAAGCCAAACTGTCATCAAACTCTATTTATCCATTATCCATATGTTTCCTATCCATTGTACCAAAAACATGAAAAAAAGACTCCTATATTGCACAGCAGATGATAGAAACAATCACCGTACTGTTCAAAAAGGAGTCCTACTGCACACGGTTAACCGCGCCTATTCACACTTGATGGTTATTCGATTACAACCCATGGGTATCGGGACGGCTTATCAAACAGAAGTCGCATTCGATCAGGTGCACAACCTTCCTCGTCAAATACGAGCAGTTCATTCTCGTCCTGGAGCCAGGAAACAGGAACTTTGTAATCTTCCTGCGGACCAATCTGCCAATATCGGCCCAGATGATGTCCATTCAAATGGAGTGTTCCCTTGCTCATTCCGGTAAGCCTGACCATCAGATTCACTTGGTAATGTTCCGGTACATCAGGCCGGGAGAACTTCCAACGGTACCACACCGGCTGGCCATATGAACGATCAATCAGCGGACTGGCCATACGATTGCCATTATACTGAACAACATCCTTGGTTTCCCTTGGCTCAGCCGACTCATCGAAAGTACCCTGCGTTGTCCACTGCTTGGGAAGCAGTGCTTCGCTGCCAGCCATGCGCCAGTCTGTCAGCTCATCTTCATTTCGGTACAGAATAAGCTCCAATCGGTTCAGAGGGCTGGTGCTGTAAGGCATCTCCAGTGTGTTGACCTCACCCGGTTTCAAATAAAGTGACAGATCCACCGTATGGAATGAAAACCAGTCCTGATATCCTTCGAGCGGTACATCGATGCCATTAACTCGCAGCCCTTTGCTCACAGCTCCAACCAGAATGGCACGGTCCATGCCACCCAGCGTGAAATTCCGGCTGAGAAGCGGATGTTCCTCCAGCTGATTTACTTCATCCAGATGAACAATTCCATTTGCTGCTTGCCAGTCCCGCCGGATATCCTGTACGGAGCCGCCAAGATACACAGGGCCTGCCAATCCTTTGCTCTCTCCCAGATGTGGGGAGAAATTGAGCCTTCCCATGTGCTGGATCAGGATCTTGAGCCTGTTCGTTCCTTTCACAGTCCTCACCGGGATAGCCGCCGCACCAACCTGTCTTACCAGCGCCTGTTCAACGCCACCCATGTATACTCTGGCCGTATCCTGAAGATCCGGCAGAATGAGATTGCTCGCACTGCCTTCCTCACTGTGGAAGTCGCATTCATAGAGCAGATATCCGTAATCCTGCCCGTACTTAGCGAAGTGTTCCGGCTGACCGCTTGGTGATTGCGCCGCTGCTTCCAACTTTATACGCGATACGTCCGGGGATCCAGACAACCTTGGGGGCATCGGCAGCACTGGCAGCTGCTGATAGTGAGTGCCCTTCGTGGCATAGTAATCCTGCGTATCCTCCGCATGACTGGACTCCACTGAGGCATCCGGGTGGATGAACTCGCGTCCAGTCAGCATCTGTTCACCACAGGGCCAGCCACCGAGCAGCATCATGGACCGATCCGGATCGGAGATCATGCCCTTGACCTGCCCGGATGGCAGAATGTCAACATCATCCAACCCGATCACATAACGCAGTTGTTCCTGATCCGTGCCTTCGATTCTCCAGGTTCTGGCCATCGCTTTACTGTCCAGTACAATGATACGGAGCAGGACACCGCCAGCCTCCAGACGAATCGTCCCGGGTTCACGGAAATGGAACAAATCCAGGCGCTGGACATCACTTTCGGGATCGTGATCCAGGAGCAGCTGCATGCTGCTGCTTATCACTCGCAGGGACGGAGCTTCTAGTTCCACAACTGAACGCTGTCCTGTATCTCCCACAATGAACAACGTTCGTTCACCATTCACCATTTCGTTGCCTGCAATCCACACACCACCAGTCAGGAAAACATCATCTGCAATCCGAATCCGGTCAAAAACCGGAACGATCTGCCCAGGGTCCAAAGCAACAGGAAGGGTCCGTCCTTCTTCCAGCGTAATGGGCACCGTCTGACGTTCATCCAAGTGACTCTCCAGAAACCAGATCGTCTGGTCGCCAGAACGCCGGCCTCGTATGGAGGTCCCTTTGGGATGGCGCGGGCTAATCTCCGCTTCCGGGATCTCTTCGGATTCCATGAAGAACGCTCCGAGCGCATTCACGAAATAGGACCACTTCTTCGTTACCGCATACTTCGGCGTCACACGACCGTATTCATTCAGCGGTGCATCATAGTCATACGAAGTGACCATGAATATGTCGCTGCTGCCCACGGTTCTTCCGCCATATCCGCCAAAGTTGGTCCCGCCATAGAACATGTAGTGGCTGATCCCGGTATACCCGGCACGGAGAACCTCCATCAGCCGCTTTTCCAGTAAGGGCGCCGTTTTCTGAATGGCAGAGGGTCCGCCCCAATTCTCGAACCATCCGGTCCAGAACTCGGTAACCATCTTCGGCGTATCCGGCTGTTTATCACGCAGCCTCGCATAATGCCCGTCAGCACCTGACCAGAAGTTAGCCCCTTCGATGGTCCCCTCTGCACCCCCTACACAGGTAATGAGCGGAACTTCGATACCCCGCCGCAGCAATCCATCCCGGAGGCGGATCATATGGTCGCTTGCTGCGGCGTCATCCATCAAATACCCGTATTCGTTCTCGACCTGAACAAGAATGACGCTTCCTCCAGTGGAAACCTGGCGCTCACGGATGATCGGTATAATCCGGTCGAAGTACAGGTCCACATAATGAAGGTAGGTTTCGTTGTTTTCACGGAATTTCACGTTTGGCTTCGTTTCCAGCCAGTAAGGAAATCCACCAAAATCCCATTCTGCACAGATGAACGGGCCTGGACGGGCAATGACCCACATACCCAGTTCGGCACACAGATCCAGGAAAGCCCCGCAGTCATGATCTCCTTCGAAATTCCACTGTCCTTCCTCGGGTTCATGTACGTTCCAGGCAAAGTACGTATCGATGCAGTTCATGCCGGCCAGTTTGGCCTTTACCAGTACCTCTCTCCACTCTTCCCTTGGCATCCGGAAGTAATGAATCGTTGCACTGTTCAGAAATACGCGTTGTCCATTCCACATGAAGCTATGCCGGTCATAACTCCATTCCGAAGTAACACGGTTGTCAGCCCCAGGTTCTGTATTCTTCTCCTGCTCATGAAGCAAAAGGGATCGTTTCTCTGTCAAAGCGTTCCCCTCCTTCTTAAATGTTTGAGTTCATATGTCATTCGTCTGTTCCTAATCCAGCGAATGGATCTGCGTCTGCTTCATCTACTCGCCCGCCTTCAACGTTACAGCTTCCAGAACCACGGTGGTCACGGAATTGTCCGCCAAAGGCACTTCCACTCCATTGGCATACACCGGAATGTCCTCAAGCTGTTCCATATTCCGGTCCGGTGAGGTCTGGTACACCTGTGCTGTAGATGAATTCCCAATATCAAAAGACTGCAAATCAAACGCCTTTTTCCCGGCAGACAGTTCATTACGGATGATCAGCACCAGTCTCTGGCG
This sequence comes from Paenibacillus sp. 7516, assembly GCF_002272715.1. Taxonomy (NCBI): domain Bacteria; kingdom Bacillati; phylum Bacillota; class Bacilli; order Caryophanales; family Paenibacillaceae; genus Paenibacillus; species Paenibacillus sp. 7516. The sequence continues at coordinate 188,109 of NZ_NPBI01000020.1, read as the reverse complement.
ATCTGTGTCATAGGCAGCCAGCGTACGTCCATCATCGGTCGGTATAATCTGCATACCCGGACGAATGTACTTGGTGAACTGGGCCATGCCGTAATACTGTTTGGTCATCTCAAACTGCTCATCCCCGTTAAAATGGGCATGGATGAAGCCCCAGTTATTATTCGCACCTTCATCTTCAACCGCCTGCCAGTAGACCCAGGCAGAAGGCTGCATGATTTTCAGATCAAACATGATCCGCTCCGCCAGTTCCTGTACGGATGTCATATCTTCGTGATGATGAGGTTCACTGCCTCCCGTGCCATACTCGGACATCCACAATTTCTTGCCGTGCCGCTCGGCCAGGGTGCGCAGTTCCTCCATTTTGCTTCCATTATAAGAATGGGTGTTGATCTGCGCGATCACATCCAGCGTATCCTGATCATAGATGCTGAAGTTGTGCACAGTCTCATCAATACTGTTGTCGTCCGCAGCACTGATGACCGTACCATCCAATCCCTTGCTCTTCAGCGATGCAGCCACCTTCTTGATGATCTCGGCCTGCTTGTCGTTGCTGAAGTGACTGCCTTCCTGCATATTGCCTTTTTTCCACCAGTCCGAGGATGGTTCATTCAAGGGATCCAGCGTCCGGAACGTAATGCCCCACTCATCCCGGTAATGCTTCACCACTTCGGTCAAATAATCGGCAAAGGCATCATACTGATCCTCACGCAGATTATTGCCGCCGTCTACGGCACCTGTTACCGATCCGCTGATTGTCATCCAATACGGTGGTGAGTTGGAGAATGCCTCAGTGATGTTAACTCCGCGTTCCAGGGAGCCCTGCAGCACCGACCGCTGCCCTGCATCCGCATCCCAGTCCCACACGCCAGGTTCAGGCTGGAAGCCGGGAACATCACCGCCAGGGCGAAGCGCCTTCATTTCCGGGTTTTCTTCTCCGCCGATATTGTAACGGACGATGTTCAGTCCCAGCCCTTTGTCCGCATCAAAGACCAGATCCATGACTTCATTGACCTTCGCCTGATCCTTCCATCCCCCCAGATCGTTGGCCCACCATGCAAGCGACGTGCCCCATCCTTCAAAATGGTCATAGGACTGTTCCAGTTGCAGACGTACCGGCTCACCCTCAAATGCGAGTGTCCCTGATTTTTCATTGGCAAATTGATTCATAATGATTCCTCCTCCCGCCAGAAGCACAATCAGGGCCATACCGATCAGGGTATAGCTCCTTTTGCGGCTGCTGCGTTGTTTGTTATCCGCCATGGTTCACCCAATCCCTTCTCCATGCATGAACATGACATCCACTGATTTTCACGACAGGTTCGATCATTGTACATACCTCCCGTTACTTGATTCCGCTGCTGCCCCCGCTAATGTTGGCTTCATAGACATAACGCTGTCCGAACAGGTAGACCAGTACCATCGGAATGGTCAGGAACAAGGAAGCAATCATGACCAGGTTCCATGGAGGCATCTGCCCGCCGCCAACGGTAGTCAGGAGCTGAACGCCAAGCGCAAGCGGCATTTTCTCCGGATCATTAATGTAGATGAGCGGCCCCATGAAGTTCCCCCAGTTATAGGAGAACGAGAAAATGGCGATGGCTGCCAGGATGGGATACGTGAGCGGCATGATGATTTTCCAGTAGATACCCGGATGTCCCATACCATCGATCATCGCGGCTTCATCCAGCGACTTCGGAATGCTCATCACAAACTGCCGGATCAGGAATACGTTGAACGCCCCTGCGAAGAAGCTCGGTACGATGAGCGGATAAAATGTATTGATCCAGTCCAGATGACGGAAGATGATGAACTGCGGCACCATGGTGACCTCACCCGGAATCATCATTGTGCTTAGCAGGACGATGAACAGAAACCGGCTGCCTTTGGCCTTGATGCGGGCGAAGCCGTAAGAAACGATGGAAGCCGACAGGACCGAGCCCACGATGGTGAATACGGTAATGATGATTGAATTTTTCAAATAGGTGCCCAGGTTATTGTTGGTGAAAATCGTGTAGAAGTTCGACCATTGAAATTCCAGCGGCACAAATGTAAAGGCTGACTTCACCGTAGTTGCGTCACTCGCCAGCGCAATCGAGATCATGTACAGGAAGGGCGAAGCAAGCAGCACCCCGACCAGGATCAGAAAAATGTAGGATATCGTTTTCTCCGCAGTGGATGGATTACTCATTCGCTTTTCCCTCCTCGTAGTGCACCCATAGTGCCGATGAACGGAACACAACCAGGGTGAGTGCCATGATGATAATGAACAGCACCCAGGCTATGGCTGAGGCGTAGCCCATTTTGTAGAACTGGAATGCATTCTGGAACAGGTAGGGAACGACCATCTGGCTCGCATTGTCAGGGCCGCCCGCGGTAACAATGAACACCTGTGCGAACGTCTGCAGCGCTCCGATCATCCCGGTAACCAGATTGAAGAATATGACGGGCGTGAGCATCGGAAAGGTAATATGGAAGAAGGACTGTGTGCTCTTCGCTCCGTCAATGGCAGCAGCCTCGTACAGCTCCTGGGGAATGCCTTTCATACCCGCCAGCAGCAGTACCACGCCACCCCCAACGCCCCAGAGGGACATAAGAATCAATGCAGGTTTGACCCAGTTCGGATCGAGCAGCCAGGCAGGACCCGGAATGCCGAAGATGGACAGAGCCTTGTTAATCAACCCTTCGGTCGGTGCCAGCAAATGAATGAAGAGCAGCGAGCTTGCTACAACCGGTACGACCGACGGCAGATAGAACAAGATGCGAAAAAAGGTAATGCCCTTGATTTTTTTGTTCAAATAATAGGCGATCCAGAGGGAGATCGACATGCCCAGTGGAATGGATATCAATGCATAGAAGAACGTATTGCCCACGGACTTCCAGAACAGTGGATCATCGGTGAGCAGCGTTTTGTAGTTGTCGATACCGATAAATTCCGGGGTCTGGAACAGATCCCAGTTGGTGAAGCTCATATAGATGGAAAACAGGATCGGACCCAGGGTAAGCCCCAGGAAACCGATCAGCCAAGGCGAGATGAAGAGATAAAACCATTTCCCGTCTTTTTTTCTCACATTAAGCCCTCCCCATGACGTAGAGAGCAGATGGAGATCCGCACAAGTTCATGTGCTGCGCTCCATCTGTCCCCCTGTCCATGCTATTTGTAGAGTCGTTCCAGCCCACTCTGAATTTCGGTTACCGTATCATCCAGTGAAGCCTTGTTGTTGAAGTAGACGCCAAGCTTGTCATTGATCAGTTTCATCATTTCGTTCCATTGCGGGTTGAAGGGTTCTGCATAAATGGTGGATTCGCTGAACGCAGCCATGTTGATCTTCTTGCCGCCATATTCGGCATTCAGGAATTCATCGCTGGACAGTCCCGCTTTCGTAGCTGGTGCATCCTGCCCTGCCTTGATCATCGGCATCTGTGCCTCAGGCGTCGTCAGTGCTTCAATAATCTTGAATGCTTCCTCCTTGTGTTTCGATGCATTCGTGATGGTGAAGCCGTTGAAGAACGCGTTCGTCTCCCCCCATACCGGAGAGATGTCCCAGTTGATGCCTTCCACCTTGGCCAGTGAACCGATGTTCCAGAACCCTGTCGTTTCCATCGCGATCTTGCCCTGAGCGAACAACGGGTCCGCACCGATATTCCCCATGTCGGCAATCTCCGTCGGCGTCGGTCCAGCACCATGCGTGAAGATCAGGTCATTCATGAATTGCAGCGCATTGCGCACCGGTTCAGTATTGAAGGTTGGCTTGCCGCTCTCGTCGAACAGCGATCCGCCATTCTGGTAGATCAGCTGCATCCACTGCGGCCACCAGCTTCCCGGGTAGTACCCCCATTGAACCGTCTTGCCGTTCTCCTGCACCGTCAGCTTCTTGGCTGCTTCAAGCAGGTCTTCCTGGGTCCAGTCCTTGGTTGGATATTCCACCCCGGCCTTATCGAACAGATCCTTGTTATAAAAGAGTACCATCGCGCCTGCGCGGTCCGGCATGCCGAACTGCTTGCCATCGTATTTCATGAGGTTCGCGATGTCATCCGAGTAACGCTCTGACATGTTGACATTGTTCGCCTGGATCATCTCATCTAGCGGGATAATCTGATTTTTGGAGGCGTACGCCTGATAGTTCTCGGCAATCATCATGATGTCGGGCGCAGTTCCCCCGGCGATCATGGTCTGTACCTTCTGGTCATAATCCCCGGCAACCACGTTGAGCTTCACATTAATATCGGGATATGTCTGTTTCACAATGTCGAGTCTCTCCTGGTAAATCTTCTTCTCATCCTCCGAGCCCCAGATGGTCATGCTTAGATCAACCTTGCCTCCGGTCCCGCCGGCTGAATCGCCGCCGTTTCCGCTGCTGCAAGCTGTCAGAACCACAACCATAACCAACATCAATAATGAAATGACCTTTAAACTTCTTCTCATACGGTACGCCCCCTCGAAATAATGAATGGATGACCACACTGAAACCCATTTCATGAAATGGGTTTCATAAAGCTTAAAACTAAAACCCGTTCCACTTCATGAAAGGGGTTTCATTTACGGACTCATTATATTTCACCTTTCGAGGGAATGTCAACGCTTTCTTTTCCAGATGTCCGTCCCTTTACTGCTTGGCAGATCCAGTGCTCTGACGGATAATCAGCTCCGGCTGCAGCACGGTTTGCTTCTTCGCTTGTCCCTGATTAATCAGCTCATGCAGCTTATCCACCGCCAGCTTGCCAAGCTGATACGTATTCTGTGACACGGTCGTTAGTTCCGGAATAACTGCACTGGCCAGCGGTGTATCATCGAATCCCACGATGGAAATATCCTGCGGAATCGACAGGCCATGTTCAATCGTTGCCTTGATCGCACCAATGGCGGTGTAATCGTTCACGCAGATGACTCCTGTCGGTGGATTGTCCTGCTCCAGCAGCTTGGACATCTCCCGTTTGCCGTCATCGATGGAGAAACTGCCCAGCAGCTGGCGTTCTTTCGGAATTTCGAGTCCATGCTCCTTCAGTTTTTTCTGCACGGCCTTGACCTTGACCATTGTTGTGGACAGTTCTCTCAATCCGCCTACAAAAGCGATATCCCGATGTCCAAGTTCCAGCAAATGTTCCGCAGCGAGTACAGCTCCTGCCGCTTCATCCGTATAAACCCGGTGGAAACCTCCTTTGGGAATATTGCCATTCACCAAAACAATCGGCATACGTTTGCCCATATCGATCAATTCCTGAGCCATGTCGTCCGGACAATGCTGCATGTTGATTCTTCCACCGAGGAAAATAATGCCGTCCACCCGCTTTTCCCGCAAAATGGACAGATACTCGGACTCCCGGTTGTAATCCCCCGCCGTATTGCACAGAAAGAACGTGTATCCCAAGCCGCGTGCCTCATTCTCGGCGCCCCAGAATACTTCCGGGAAGAACGGATTGGTAATGTCGGGAAGGATGATGGCAATCGTGCCCGTCTCTTTCTTGATCAGGCTACGTGCCTGCGCATTGGGCTGGAACTGGTGCTTCTCGATAATCGACATGATCTTCTCCCTCGTGCTTGCCCGCACGGGTGCCGTATCGTTGAGCACTCGGGAGACGGTCGCAACAGATACGTTCGCTTCTTTCGCGATGTCATAAATGGTGATCGGTGTCATAAGTGGAACCTTCCTTTATCTCTAATTTTCCTGCTTATCATACCAGATAAGGATGGGCGATGTAATGGGTTTCACTCAGGTGAGCGAATCATTTTACACTGGACCACTACGCGGTCAGAACCATCTTCCGATCGCTGTTATCCCCAGATTTTTATGATTCACTAGAAGTAAGGGGAAAATCCGGGGATAAGCGTATGCTTTCGATGTAGCTTTCTTGCAGAAAGCTTTTAGGCGAACGCTTCGCTTCTACAGATTGGTTCTGTCCTCTCCGTTATTGTGTAAATGGTTAGTTCAACTTATATAGCTTGTCAAAATAAACAGCTTGCTGTCGGCATTCACGATCTGCGTACCGTTGTTCAGCTGCACAAGGGACGTATGCCAGTGGGTATGTCCGCAAAAGACGACCGTCTCCGGCCCGGCCTCCAGGGCCTGCCGGATCAGTGGTTCACCCCTGAGCCCAAGCTCGGGAATGCCCGGGCTTTGGTGCAGCAGCAAGCAATCCGGCTGCTGCTTCAGCAGCTTGTTCACGGATTGCAGGTAGTGCTTCTCCGGCAGCCGGTTCGGCTTGTCCGGCCTGCCGATAATGCCGCCCAGGCCAGCGATGCGCAGCAGCTGTGACTGGGCGGCAGCATGCGGCGCAGGGCCATCCGCTGGCGGGCCTGCGTCAATGACGGCTGGGACATCCATGTAGTGGATGCCCTTGCTGCTGTGCAGCCGATGAGCGCCTGCTTCATCGGTGAGATCATGGTTGCCGTCCACGCCGGCAACCCAGCCGAAGGCTTGCCGGAAGGCAAGCCAGACGGGAACCGGATTGCCGCTTGCTCCCCTTTTGCCACGACGGGCATACAGGTCTCCGCACAGTAACACTCCCACACGATCCGGATCAACCTCCGGCCATTCCACCTCCAGCAGCAGCCGGACATGGGCGGGCAGCATTACACCGAGCAATACATCCATGTCGGATTCAGCCGCTGCATCGGCTGTCATCGTGTGCGTTTCCATCCGGGGCACAGGCACAATGCCCTGCAGATCTGAAGCCACAATAAGTGCATCTATACCCTCTGGCAGCCCGGAAACCGTACCATGATATATGGGCAGCTGAGCCTCTGCGACCTCTCCCCCGGGGATGGCATTCAGGTAATCATACTGTTCGATCGGCTGGTCATTCAGCTTCAAGATTTGCATGCGAATTCGCCTCCTTCGCTGACGAAAAATGTTTGTATTTTTGTTCAGAAGTACTCTACACTGCTATTAAGATTTATGTATGACTTCCAAGCTTGTACATGGAGTAGATTAGTCTTCATTTTTCCTTGATTTTGACATGAATACTCCTTCTATTTTACATCACTCGCCCATATATTAGATTGTAAGCGAATTCATATGGTGATTAGAGGAGTGTGAACTTACGTTATGATCATTCAGGTCAGCCCGCTGGCAGAATCAAGACTTAACGCGATGCTGGGAGATCGGCCAGGCTATCTAAAGCTGTTTTATGACACCGATGGATGCGGATGCGATGGCACTGCGGTCCTCCTGATCGTTAACGAACCGGATAGTGATGACATTCCGATTGAATCCGGTGCGCTCCCTTTTCTCATCAACAAACAGCAGCAAATATACTTCGAGTCCAACTTGCGTCTGCAATCGGAGAACAGCTTTCCTTCGTACCGGCTGACCAGTGATTCCATGATCTATGGCAGCCATGTCAAGGTCCATGATCTTCGGGATACGGCCAACTCTTCCCCCGAGCCGCTCAGTTGGTTTGTCCGCTGATTTATTTTACTACGCTTAAACACATATGCAAAAGCCGGCACTCCCGTTGGAGCGACCGGCTTTTGTTATGGAAGGTATGAAATATCTAAGCTTTTATCGAATTTTCCTTTATCGTAATACCTTTCTCCTATAAGCTGCCTCTTGACCAAACTCGCTTTCGCGTCTACATTATCATGTAAGCTAATCAAGCCTATCAATCCGCAAGAGGAGGAGCTCTTATCACACCAATCTATGACGTCATTATCGTTGGAGCAGGCTCCATGGGGATGAGTGCAGGTTATTATCTGGCACGAAACGGGCTAAAAACCCTGATGATTGATGCTTTTGATCCCCCACATACTGAAGGGAGCCATCATGGAGAGTCGCGATTGATTCGTCATGTTTACAGCGGGGGACCTGATTACATCGCGATGGCGCTTCTTGCCCAGAATTTATGGCAGGAGCTGGAGGATATAACGGGTAATAATCTATTTGTTCGTTCAGGAGTCATCAACCTGGTTGATCCAGAATTCCATACGTTTCGCGACCGGTTGCCTCATGCAGATGATGCCGGAGTCCGGTATGAAATGCTGCGTGCAAATGAGGTGATGAAGCGCTGGTCAGGGATTACCCTACCTGAACATTATGAAAGCATGTACGAACCGGATGCTGGTTATCTCTTCAGCGAACGCTGCATTCAGACATATCGGCAAGCTGCAGAACAAGCGGGAGCCACGCTGCTGACACATACTCCTGTGGAACATGTCGAGTGCGGACCTCAGTCCGTATCCGTAAAAACCGCTGGAGGAGATACGTATCACGCAAGTAAGCTCATACTCAGCACAGGTGCCTGGTTTCAGACATTGAAACCTTTTGTGAATCTCCCGATCCGGGCCGTTCGCAAAACGGTAGGATGGTTCGATGCACCGGAAGCATTGTTCGGCGAAGAACATTTCCCTGGTTTCACGATATCCGAACGGGAAGGGATCTATTACGGATTCCCCAGCATCGGAGGGGCCGGTGTGAAGATTGGCCGTCATGATACAGGACCTACATGGACGCCAGGAGAGCAACAGACACCATTCGGAACAGAAGAAACCGACGAGGGTGAACTGCGGAGGCTGCTTGAGCTTCGAATGCCGCTGGCGGCAGGCCAATTGAAACGTGGCAGTGTATGCAAATACGAAATGACGCCTGACGAGGACTTTATTATCGATCGTCACCCGCTGCATGAGCATGTTTGGCTGGCAGGCGGATTCTCAGGTCACGGATTCAAGTTCGCGAGCGCAATTGGCCAGATCCTGTCCGATTTGGTCCAGACAGGGCATACGGGTCAGGATATTGGAAGGTTTGCCCTGTCCCGATTCGCCAAAACCGGCATCTCATCATCACTATAAATTCAAAAGACGTGCAGGGACATCATCAATCCTTATCGATTGGCGTCCTTGCACGTCTTCTTCATGAACACTTTTAATATTAAAAAATGATTCTTGTGATCTTGCTTAAAGCGGGATGAGTTACTATATTTTGGTTACTATATCGTGGTTTCTTTATTGTGGTTGCTTCAGTAGATCAATTCGTTTTAAACTTCGACGCTTCCTCTGCAAGCCGTTTGGTCAGCGCATCAATGGTCTGCACCATCTCTGCCAAATGCTCTGTCATCCCCGCTTGCTCCTGCATCGTTGCGGTCACTTCCTCAACTGAAGCCGATACTTCCTCACCGGAAGCAGACAAGTTCTGTGCGGCCCCAAGAACATCATCCTTGTCACGCTCAATGGATTCGATCTCGGAAGCAATGGCCTGAATCTGGTCCATGATCTCATGCATATTTTGCGTGACAAACGTAAAGGTTTCCTTCGTTTGACCAACACTGCTCTTATGCTGTTCGGCAATGGCCTCAATGGCTTGTACGCTGCGGTTGTTCTGCTCGACATGTTCAATCGTCTGCATCACAATCCGCTTGATGTCTTCCGACTGTGCGGTCGTCTGCTCTGCCAGTTTACGGATCTCCGAGGCAACGACGGCGAAGCCGCGACCCTGATCGCCTGCTCGGGCTGCCTCAATGGAGGCATTGAGTGCAAGCAGCTTCGTCTGATTTGCAATCTCGGCAATGGTGCCTGTAATCTGATGAATACCCGTAGAACTCTCCGCGAGCTGCACCGTAATTTTAGAGATATTGCCAACTTCAATCTCGTTCTGATTGTTCACGGCAATGAGCTTATCGACGACTTCATGATTGTTTTCAAATGCGTCGCTAATCTCATCGGCTTTACGTTTTACCGCCTGCGATTTCTCGCTCACACTGGCAATCTTGCTTCCAACGTTCATGAATTTATCCACGATGGATTCCGTATCACTTGCCTGTGATTCCATGGCCCGCGAGATTTCCATTGCCGTTGTCGTTGTATCCGCAATGGATGCGGAAGTCTGCTGCGTGGACTGATCCAGCTCAGTTGTACTGGTGTTCAACGTACCAATGGAACTGTTCATGCTGGAGATCAGCTGCCTGTTGGCACTCGCCATTGTGTTGAAGCTGTCCGCCAGATCCTTGAATTCCCCGCTGTACTTGCCTTCTGCCTGAACGGTCAGGTCTCCGCCTGCAAGCTGTCTGAACAATCGGGTCAGTTTGGTTATCGGTTTAGTTAACATCAGCGAGATCAGAATTCCAGCTGCGATGGAAACTGCAATGGCACTGAACAGCACGATATACATTTTGTTCGCCATGGATACGAGCGGCTTCCGCACATCTTCGTACGAATCCTCCACGATTACCGTCCAATCGGAGCGTGGAATTTTGGAGTAGAAAACCACTTTTTCTTCCGAGCTGACTTCCCCTTGCTGCAGCTGCTCGCTTGGAGGTAGATCAAGCAATGTCTGATATTCCCCGGACTCCATCTTCTGGCCAGCCAATGTCTCATCGGACGAATGGAACATAACCGTACCTACACGATCCAGAATGATGACACTGCCCTTTTCATTGATTTTGATATTTTGCAGCTGATCGACGAAAAACGAGGCGGTTGCAGTGGACACCAGCACGCCTTCCACTTGGTGGTCATTGTTGTAAATCGGCATAGCGAAGGCTGTACCCAACGTTCCGAGCGTTTTGGAGATAATCCCTTCACTGATTACATTCCGCCCTTGAATGGCCTGCTTAAAATAATCACGATCTGCACGTTCACCCTTGAGCGCTGACGGATCATTGGCTGCAACAATGGCACCTTCCTTGTCCAGCAAGATAATATTGCTGTTGCCCTCCATTCCTGCGAGACTGTCTGCCAATATGCCATTCGCTTTGTCAATCAGTTCACTATTTTCTGTGAAAAATGTATCATCGCTCTGTTCTCCCGAATTCCGTATCTGGAGCAGATCCGCAAATGTACGATGTGTTGTAATCAGAAACGTAGACTGTTCCTCCAAAGTAAGAGATGTGAACAATCCCGCGCCGATCCGATCGGAAGTCGCTCTAATCTCATCTTTACTTTTGTCCAGTGTAATACTTTCAGCAACCCTATAACATAAGACCGCCGTAACTGCCAATACGATACATACCAGCACACTGATCATCAGCGGCAATCTGACCCTGAAGGACATGTTCGCCACGCTTCCCTTCACTTTACCGAATAACTTCAATCCATTTCACCTTCCATTTTCATCATGATGTAATCGATACTATGCATTTTCTTTATATCGGTATGTATCTGTGAATTGTACAGTGATATAGAACATTTGCATTGGATTTTTTCATATTCATGCAGTACCTCTGACGCCCTTTCTCCAGGATCTTTCTAGGACAAAGGAGAGAGCAACCGATTAACAAAACTAGACTTTGGTTTAATACAAAATATGACATCACTTACGTATAATCAAAGAACTACATATTTATTAGGGAGAGAACTGAATTTGAATACAAAAATGCCCACATTGTTAAACGTTATACGCTCACTGCTTGGGGTACAGATGATCTATATGGGAATTGCCACAGGCTTTGTAATCTACGATATGCTGCGCCACAGTGCAGATTACGCCGCGTTTCCGCTATCTGATCAGGTCGCTTACTTCACGAGTGCAGGAGTTCGTATTCTGCTGATCCTGGGGCCCCCGATTCTGACCATGATATTCATTGCAAAAAGAAGATATAAACTGACCATGACCTTCATGAGTCTTACCTTTTTGTTCACTGCCGGATTGCTTCAGAATTTTCTAGTCGTTCTGCATTTGTTCATGCTCCTTGTACTCCTGCTCCACAAACCGAGCAAGATGTATCTCAAGCAGGAGGCTCATGTGCGGCAGTATTCCAAGCGGGATTTGCAAGTATAGATTTAGTTGTAGAATGGAGTCTGTGAATAGAATGAAAATGCCAAAATGGTTCAATGCCTTTTACTCTCTACTCTGCCTCAAAGTTGTCTATGAGGGGTACTCCCTTTTGAAAGCAATCTCTTTGTTTCTCAGCGGCACGCTGGATAACGCTCCTGTTGTACTAGCGGATGCCATTACCCGGTTTATTTTGCTTGGCCTTCCCGCGATCTGGATCGTGGTTTGTATCGCTCAACGTAGGTACACCAGAACCATATTTGCGCTAATTTTGGCATTACTGCTCGGTATAGCCCTTCCACCCACCTGGGGTCAAACGCTATATCTATGTTCCATCCCATTCCTTCTGCTCCATAAGCCTAGCAAGGATTATTTAAAACGTCCCAAGGAAGAGCCCTCGGCCATTCGAATTCCTGTCAAAAAGGCTCGTATGTAAATGAAATCTGATAACGTAACTTGATTCTCCTTGCGGCAGAAAAGCGCTCTTGGTCAGACTGGTTGGGGCTCCGATTGTTCTATAACGGGACTTGCTCAATAGATCGGATCCATTCTCTTACTGCAGACAGAGAAGAAGAACGTTGTTTTAAATGGAAAATTGAAGAAGCTTGGTTAACGTTATAATAAATCCTTCTAGTTAAAAAAGCTCCTGCCACATATGTGGCAGGAGCTTTTTTGCGATCGATAACTTATCGTGAACGATCATAGTTAACGCAAACGTCATATTCCGAATATTTATCATCTTATAAATATATTCCTTGAACCGTTCTTCTTAACCCAGCTGTGCAATTCGCTGCTCTATGCGTGGAAATAAACGGAATGCATTCTCATAGAACACCTTGTCATGATGCTGCTCCGGCACAAGCCTGCGGATGAATTCGGCATACAGATCGATCGGCGCAAGCGGCCAGTCGGTTCCGAAGAGCATTTTCTCGTAGTGATCGGAATACACCAGCGCCCGGCGGAAATGGTCCATGAAAAGCGGTTCATTCATGAACCGTTCAAAATGGGGACGATCCCCCACCACAAGGCCGGACAAATCTGCATATACGTTAGGATTCTTCGCCACTACTTCGGCGGCATCCATCACCCAGGGATCACCCAAATGGCAGATCATGAAGTTCACCCCGCGCTGTTGATAAGCTAGCTCATCCACAGTCAGCGGATGGGCATACTTCAGCAATCCATTCATGGAGTAGGTGTCCCCCGTATGAATCACGACGGGTATATTGTACTTGGCTGCCAGCTCATAGATCGGAGTATAAATCTTGTCATGGACATAGTAATGATAGTACCCCGCGTACAGCTTGATACCCGCTACCTCGGGAGCTTGCAGCCTTGCTTCAATGCGATCCAATTCTTCCTGCGCGTGTTCTCCCCCAAGCCGATTCGGATTGACACCGACGCACTCCATCAGAAAGGGCGGAACCGTTTCTTCCAAATCAAGTCCCATCGGGTTGGGTGAACTGGAGTCCGGAAAGGCTCCCTTGGTCTGCTCGGTTACTCCCATGCCAATACCGAGAATAACGTCGTTCTTGTCAAACTCCGCCTTGAGGCCTGCGGCAGAGTAATCGACTCGGGCCAGATCGATCGCCGTTCGATGAAAGCTGTCAATGTCAGACAGATGAATGTGAATATCAATGATCGGCATGCGTGTTCTCCTTTTCAACAGTTGTGTTCTCAAAGGATAGCTTCAACAGGCTGCGGACATCTTCCGTATGCAGAGGAATCTGCCCTAAGACCAGATAAGTCGGTTTCATCCAGGCAGTCTCCCCATTGGACACCGGCAGATGTTGATGCACATTGTGGCTGAGTACCTGGTTGTTCACATATACCGACGGATTATGATTGGGATAGGCATCTACGGCATGAAGCATGTTTTTACGCGTAACCGCACCTATTCGCAAGAGTCCCTTCAATTGAAGACCTGCATCCACTTTGCCCAAGGAGAACCGTCCTTGCTCGGGATGTTCCAGCCAGCCTTCGGCAAAGATGGGTGACGGCCTGAAGAAATGATCTTCGGTAAGCGAGTAATCCACCAGCGCCAACCCGGTTTCGTTCGTCACCGAATGCAGCGAACAAAGAACAGGCACGCCAGGCAGCATGAGGTAACGCTGTTGTACCGTGATCCCCCGATTCGCTTCCTGTTTCTCGATCCGGGTCGTCATGCAGATTCCTGTCCAGACGTTTCCGTGATCATCCTTCTGTTCCGTCCACTCTGTACTTCGGTGCTCCTGCTGACGGCTGAAACCATTCATGCCGGGAATTCCCACACCAAGCCCGCCGTACCACGGATTCCACCAGGAACGCGGAGCAGCTTCGGGATACGAACTGTCTAGCCATTCCTCACCCTGATACGTCAAGGAATGCACAACACTTCCGAATCCGGGTGCTGCTGCTATTGAGAGAACACCATTGCTCACCGTGTACACCGGTCCTGCCTGCCCTTCTTCAATCACACAGTCAACAGCGGATTGCGTCTTCGGGAACCAGAGAGCGGTCCGTTCCTGAATCCGATCCTCCCCGCGATATACGGCCCGAATCTTCCAGCCATGTTCACCGTTATCCTTTGCCACGGTTTCCTCCGGGGAGAACTCCAGCTGTACAGAGCGAAGATCCTGCTCCCGGTTTAATTCCATATCTGCAACTTTAAACTCCGATGCACCACCGTTCTGCGCATACAGCTCCAGATTTCCGGCTAGGGGTATCATTTTTCGCTCCATCCATTCGGCCTGCAGCTTCCCTCCTTCAAATGGATTACCACCGCCTAGAGCCAGTTCAAGATGGTCATCCAGCACAGGTACAATCAGATCGCGCTCTTTACGTGCAAAAGAACGGAAATCCTTCCACTTAACGAAGGTGTTCAACGCAAATACAGTCTTCTTGGTCTGCACAACGGCCCCTGCTGGCATCCGGCCAAGCTCATGCTCCAGCCCTAATGTATATTCCGGACGAAGCAGCTTCAGGGAAGGGTCCCAATAGATACCACATGCTCCATACGCTTCCTTGCAGAAAAGCCAGTTCTCCGTGATTTGGGCACTATCCCAATGGCCCGGATCGCTGGAATACGTATCACCCATGTCCACGTACCGACCTTGATACGGCAGAATTAGCCGATTCCCGAAGAATCCGAAGTTGGTCATCAAACTCATATTCTCTTCCAGCTCTGTACTGCGCGTATTGATTATTTCGTGGTTAAATTCCGCAATGCCGCTGGCAAACAAATGGACAACAGACTTGATCTGCAACCCAGGAAAGTCCTCCGATTCATAAAGAGCTTCAAAAACCTGACTGTCCCCTTCGGAATAGATGTTGACTTCTCTGGCTTGTTTCTTGGAAAACTCCTCGGCAAACGGCTTACCCAGCTTCGGGTAGGTCCACCAGAACGTATGGTGAGAGCCCGGATATTCGATCCACATCGTATTATCTTGTCTGCTCATATGAAGGGAGAATGCTCCATTCACAGCTACCCATTGATCCCCATGCTCTCCGCCATAACGCCCTTGGGTTCCCTTCATCAGGACGGAGAGTTTGCTTGTGAAAACGACTGGCTGGTGACCTGCCGGAACAGCTGTCACTTCCACCTTCCTCGAATAGAGTCCATACGAGCGCAGGATAAAGGGTACAGGTATCGAAGCTTTACCCTTCGCAGGCACGGTGAGGCGTACCGAAGGCTCTGTCCATTCCAGGAATTCATCCTCAGGCAGGTCAAAAGCAAACTCGGCCTCGGCATCATAATTGTTCTCCACGTTCAGAACCAGCCCTGCCGGGACGCCTGTGTACAGTTCCTTCACGGGCAGTACCATGTTCAGCTTGGCTGGAAACTTCGGTGCAACGCCTATACGAAACTCCGCTTTCCTGCCGTCAATCAGCCATGTGCTGGCGACAACAGGGTGGGTCTTCATCAGGTTCTGTTCCTCTGTGACCGGGTCCAGATGGAACTCGCCTTCCACCACGATCGCCTCTCCCGGAGCCACTTCTCTTGCAGTGTCCAGATCAAAGCGGATATTTTTGTTATCCTGCCCCTTGATTTCAAACGTCTGCTCAGATGCTGAGCAGTTCTTGATTCGGTAGCGAACCTTGTATGTGGAGCCAAACACCAGATCATGGTCATCGATCTCTGAGGAGATTACGAAATCTGGCGTTTCGAGTGCGGTCAAGCCGCGACCGGATTTCTCGAACTCGGCGCGCAAGGAGATATCTCCCTTTTTCCAAGTGTAATCGAAGAAATCAAAGCCACGCTCCCGCCTGCCATCCGGCTCAATGACGAGTTCACGCGTACTGTCGGTATACCAATCCAACACCTCGAAGTATGGAGCGAGCGCTTCGGTCTGCAAGACGGTCGGGATAAAGTTCATTAGGTGTACATTGTCCTCTTTTTTCTCCCAGAAGAAACCGCACTTCTTGTACATCGGCACAGCCTTGGTGTTGCCTGCCCACGTGAACAGATCGAGGCGGGGCCACCCCGCTTCCACGGTTTTGCGAACGGCGTTCAGGATCAGATTGCGGCCAACCTTATGGCCATGATAATCGGGGCGCACGTTCAATAACGGTACATACAGCGCACCTTCATCGAAACGGTAGTGGGCAAAACTGCAAAAGCCAACCACTTCATGCTCATGAACCGCGAGAAACACATGCAGATTGGACGAACTCTCCATCTCCCGGCGCACGGTATCCTCCGTTCTCTGGTTCGTACCGCCTCCCCAGCTTTCATTGCTGCGGTTCCACATGTCTGCCAGTGCGGCAGCGTAAGAGTGATCGTATTCGATAATGCGGATCTGTTCTAGATTTGAAGTTACTGCCATGTCTCTATCCCCTTTGCTTTATGTATAGGGTGGTCTTCGTACTCGTTCGTGATGACCCGAATATATCCGATAGCCACAGAGATGATAGAGTACGTGTTTGCAGAAGCTATCGATAGTATGATCATACTATAAATGGGAAACATTTTCAGAGGATTAAAATATTTCTTTTCACCAGGAGTGTCTACTAGATGCAC
This sequence comes from Paenibacillus sp. 7516, assembly GCF_002272715.1. Taxonomy (NCBI): domain Bacteria; kingdom Bacillati; phylum Bacillota; class Bacilli; order Caryophanales; family Paenibacillaceae; genus Paenibacillus; species Paenibacillus sp. 7516. The sequence goes on along the minus strand of NZ_NPBI01000020.1, from coordinate 171,411 downwards.
TTAATCACCGGATAAATTCCATATCGAAACAATATAATTCGTTGCTTTATTAGAACTAGGTAAAACAAGAACAGAAGAATCCGAAAATTCCTTTCGGAATAATAACCAAAAAATCCACGTCATTGAGATGGACGTGGATTTAAGTATGGGATCTCGTTTGGGAACTCAAAGCAACTCGTTCCCTTCCGTGCCAAAGTCTATTTCATCGTGTCGTTTAACCTCTTTCACTTTAGAGAGCAGAGTCTTTAGATGGGAGCGCAGTTCCTCATTGGAATTGGTCAGTTTGGTATTTGGGCGCAACAACAATTCATTGTCTGCCGTCACTAAAATCTCAATTTCCGAACCTTCCTCCAGATTAAGACGTTTAAGTACTTGGTTAGGAATACAAATTGCAATACTATTTCCCCATTTCCTAAGTATGGCTGTAGTCATGGCAATCTCATACCTTTCGTTTGATAGTTGCTCTAATTATACCTCACCCTGAAATATTTTCTTAAAAACCAAAAAAATGCATTTATCCGTCTACGGCTAGCTAAAATAATAGCATCATGTATCTCAGAATCAATAAATAAAAGAACCCCCGTTTAACTCCAACGAGGATTCCCATGCCATCTCACATAATTAAATTAAATAGAATGATTACTAAATCAGCTCCTGCTTCCGTTTCAAATACACAAACAACACCACGCCCGACGCCGCACAGATCACAGCGCATAAACCGATGAACCCATAACCCGCCTGCAGACCGCGAAGCAGCCCCAACGGAGTAGCTGCACCATACGCGTTCTTCACGCCTTCAATAACCCAGCCAATCGCATAGTTACCAATGACGCTGCCGACCCCCATCAGCGTAACGGCAAACGTTATGGCGGTATCACTTCCGTTTGGATACCTTTTCGCAATAAATGCCATCACGGTTGGATAGATCATCGCAATACCTGCACCGGACACGGCAAACAGGAACGCCAGCCCCTCACCGCCCGCGATGGCCGCGAACGTACAGATAGCGGAGAAAGCCGAGAAAACAATCAATGAAAGAACAAAACCAATCCGGTCCGTAAGCGGACCGAGCAGCAGACGCCCGAGTGAGAAGCTTAGGAAAAATGCAGACAGCATCCCCGAAGCCTTCACGGTGTCCCATGTATACGCCTTTTCCAGGAAGTTTACAAGCCAGCCACCCACGGCCAGTTCGGATACCACGCCAAAAGAAAGAATCAGCACCATCATCCAGATGGCCGGATCCCGTGTCAGCATTTTCAAAGAAACTCGGTCTTCATGCGGAAGATCATCTCCCGGAAACGAACTAAGCATCGCCGCAATAATAGGCAGTAGGCAGAGGGACAACATAGCCAGATACATGCCGCGCCAGTCCAGTTCATGCCCAAATACCGTCAGTGACATGACACCTGTTGCCAGCAGAGGAGCTACGGTAGAACTCAGACCATAGAAGAAATGGGACAGGTTCATCATCATGCCTGTATTTTTCACAAAGATCCGAGCACCCAAAATCGCTAGCGCAATCTCCAACATGCCGTTACCGATGTACATGAAGAAATAAGATGAAGCAAAGAGCGGATATGTATGGGATAAATAAATGAACACACCCGAGAGAATCATGGAGGCAAAGGAGATAATGCTAACCGCCTTGATGCCCCATTTGCGGACCAGGATCGCCGTGAATGAACAAGCGATCAGGTACCCCAGTGCGTTCAGGGATAACAACGTTCCGAGCTGCTTCTCGTCCAGATTGAAGTCGAATTGAATGCGAGGAATCGCCGGCCCTTTAATATTTTCCGATATGCCAAACACGATAAAACCAATAAAGATTGTCGCCAGCTGCATGGCATACATCTTATTAAACTTTTTCTTACTCGCTTGCTGCTCCAAAATGAGTACCTCCTGTTGTATAAGACAAATAACGATTCGTCACATATGATCTACCATTTTTTCTCGATTAACTGGATGCGGTAGGTTAAGCTCTCCAACGTGACATCAACCAGGCCGGTAACATATTCACGTCGTGTGTCATTTTGAATGATGACTTGTGGCATATGCTCCTGTGGAATGGTTTGCAGGCAACCCTGAATCAGATCGTGCTGCATGCCAGAGTCCATCGTGTCCCCCGTAATGACGATCGCTGCCGGGTTAATAATGACAATGATGGATACCAGCGTTTTGACTACAAGCTGATGCAGTCCCTCGGGAATTTGCAGCAGCTGAAGCTGTTCTTCGGCTGACATCCCAAAAGGCAGGTAAGATACCTCGCCGCTAAAATGCGTGTTCCCTTTCAACGGGTGACCATCAATGATGAAACCGGCCCCGGGATAATGATTTTTCGGAAAAGTGACCACCGCAAAGTTCTTCTCTTCCTCAAAATGCTGCTCGTTGTACAGTCCGTACACCGTCAGATTCATGTCGTTATCAATAGTGACTTCCACGTCATCGAATCGCTCCTTGAGTTTCGGCCCCAGCGGCTGACCTGCCAGACCTGGCACATCGCAAATGCCTATCATTCCGTTGTGTGCCACCCCCGGTATACCAATTCCGATCGCCTGCACATTGTTGTACTTGTCAATCAAGGCTGCAATCAGATCCTCCACCGTAGCCACGGTTATCTCATCGAAAATAAGCGCCTGCTCATCCTTTATCTCACCATTCAGATTAGCCTGAAGATGCGTGATCGAGTGAACACCGCCCTCTGTTCGAATAAACACGCATAGCACGCTGGCATAATCCGCATTGAATTGATATCTGCTCGCAGGTCTTCCCCCGCTTGATTCGTCTGGGCCAAGATCGATAATCTCCCCCGTCTGGAGCAGCTCGTTCAGAATCGTGCCGCAGGTCGCAACACTGAGTTTTGTCAGGTTCGCAATGGAAGACTTCGTTCCCACGCCCGTTGATCTAAGCGTGTTCTTCACCAGCTCCACATTAATTCGCTTCACCTGCTGGGTGTTGTGTGATGTAGGCTGCATTTCGAGTTTTACGCCTCCTTTCCAGTAGATCTGACGCCATTTACTGAATGTTTTTAAAAGTATTTTAATAATTGAAGTTTAGGGGGACTCATGGGGAAAGTCAATGATTAATTGAAAGCGAGAACATTATTATTGATACTCGGGTTGTTTAGCCATAGTATGTTCTCAAAGGAGGTCAAGGATTATGAGAATAAAACGACTACTTATTATAAGCTTCGCCATCTTGGTTGGCTTACTATTGCTGAGTGAATTATTCATTTGGTCTTCGGGGAGAATCGGATTGATTAATACAGTAAGTAGAATGATTTCAGATGCACCTAATATAGAAATACAAGGCAAGAGATTATCTTACCAAGGAACAGTGAGTTTTGAAGATACGCATAGTCTTGAACAATATGCATCCAGTGACGGGGGCAAAGCCCTGTACAAAGCAAAAGGTACTCCAATACCACCTCCATGGATTTATGTTAAAAAAGATGAAAACCACTTTTTTCGATATAAAATTCCACAGATCCCTTGGCGCATGTGACTATCCAACCCGATCACCGAATCGTATACTTCAAGATCTTCTCGCCCCCATTGACAAACCCACAAAATAGGAATAACCTAATAACGAATCACTCATTCATTATTAAGGAGTCGTTCTCAATGGTGCAAGCCAAGAAAGACGAAGTCAGGAAAGAAATTGAATACGCGGCGCTCAAGGTGTTTTACGAGAAAGGCTTTGTGGATGCCAAGATGAGCGACATTGCAAATGAAATCAATATTTCGGTAGGCAATATCTATACGTATTTCAAAAACAAAAAGGATCTGTTCTACGCGGTCGTTCCGCCCGATCTGGTGGATTATCTGAAAAAAGTGCTGGTCGAGACCATTCACTTCGATAACCAGAACTTGTTCGAGACGGAAACGGATAGCGAAAGGAAATCGGCACTTTTACAGGAGCAGGTTGACGTATTACGTAAATACCGGAACCAGATCATCATCATTTTCGAAAAGAACAAAGGAACGATCTACACCAACGCTAAGAACGAGCTCGTCGAGACCATGGTCGAAACCAAGAAAGCCTATCTCAAAAAGCAGTACAAGCATTATGAGATTGGAATGGAAGAACACCTGATCTTGCTCGATATCCTCGCGCACAATGTGATCGGCATGAACCTCGATTTGTTAAAACGAGACATGAGCGAGGACAGCCGCAAGCAGATTTTTGAAGCATTATATGTATACCGGTTATACGGCATGAAGAGTTTGAGCGAATAAGCCGGCTGGCACAGCGTGCAGATCAGGTCAAAAAGGTACTTGGTCCGCACGCAAAAAAATGCCTAATCCAACACCCTTATTTTTTTGACTTAAAAATGAATTATTAATTCAATTTTAAATTCGATTCTCATTTCAAGGAGGAACACCCAATGACGAAAACAGCTTATGCATTAAAGAACTGCCATCTGATTCATGGAGACCTTAATCGCAATCTGGAGAAAAACATGACTGTCCTGGTCAATGAGCAAGGGCTGATTCAGGGGATTGGAAAATCAAGTGAACTGGCCATTCCGAGCCACTATAAGGTCATCGATCTCTCTGGAAAATACGTGATGCCTGGCTTGATCAACGCTCACGTTCATCTCTTTGCAGATGGTAAGCCCTTCAGCCTGTCTGTCAGTGAGGGCATGCTGCAATTCGCATATGATCGAATCCTGAACACGAAATTCGGCAAAAACGTTCTGAAAAAACGAATGAAACGCAATGCGCTGACCGCACTCCACGCGGGCGTAACCACGATGCGCAGTGTCGGTGAATTCTTCTATACCGATGTAAAATTGCGGGATGAGATTAATAACGGTGAATTCGTTGGCCCTAATCTGCTTGTCTCTGGATTTTTTCTAAGCGTAACGGGAGGTCATGGTGCTCCTTTCCTGGCTCTGGTCGGGGACTCCCCTTGGGAAGCTCGCAGGAATGTACGCATCAATGTGAAGAACGGCGTGGATCTCATCAAAATCTGCGTGACTGGCGGCGTTACGGATGCCAAAATGGTCGGCGAAGCAGGCCGTTTGCAGATGACGGTAGAGGAAGTTGCCGCGATCTGCGAGGAAGCCCACAAAATCGGGTTGCGGGTGGCAGCTCACGTGGAAAGCACGGAGGGTGTCAGGGTCGCATTAAAGGGCGGCGTCGATACCATTGAGCACGGCTCCGAGATGGATGACGAGATTATCAGCTTGTTCAAAAACAATCCGAATGCCCTGAATGGCTATACTGCGCTTATTCCAACTTTTCTGGCTGCTTATCCCTCTGCTCTGCTCGATACCAGCGTAACGAAGGTGAGTGCAACCGTGAAAGAAAACGCCAGACTCGTGTATACATCCATGTTAAAAGGTGCGAAGCAGGCCATCGACAACGGCATTACCATCGGTCTTGGCACCGATGCCGCCATGTCGTATGTGACTCACTATGACATGTGGAGAGAGATGGACTATTACATTAAACAGACTAATCTTAGTAACAAGCAGCTGATCGATATGGTTACCCGAACCAACGCGAAGATCCTGGGCATTGAAGACGTTACAGGTACGGTCGATATCGGAAAACAGGCCGATCTGATCGTGCTGGACCAGAGCCCGCTGGATAACATTGAAGCACTATCCGATGTACGCATGGTCATGGTCAAAGGAAATCTAATTCAAACACCATCTGTGACGAGAATACAGCAAGTAGACGATGTTCTAAACTCGGTTTGGTGAATTCAGGAGTGAAATCATGTTAGGAATATTAGTTAATTGCTTTTCCATTGTATTCGGAAGTACGCTGGGAGCGATAACCAAAAAGTTTGTCAATGACGGATATAAAGCCATCCTGTATCAAGTCATTGGGATCAGCGCAATCATCATCGGCATTAGCACAACCATTAACAGCATCTCTACCAGTCAGTATCAGGTCATGTTTGTTATCTTTCTTACGATAGGCGGCATTATCGGTCAACTGATTAATTTCGATCAGATCTTGTCCAGGATCATGACCCGCTTCTCATCCAATGGACTGAATGAAGGCTTAACGGTTGCGATCTCTTTATTGTGCTTAGGGTCGATACCCATTCTCGGACCGCTGCAAAGTGCACTGCAGGGTGATAACACCTTTTTGCAGATCAACACCATTTTCTCGGGCATTACGGCATTAATCCTGGCTTCCTCCTTCGGCTTCGGCATCATGCTTTCAGCAATTATTTTATTTGTCATCGAAGCTATGGTCTTCTTCTCGGCTGATTTTATCTCCGTATACATGACGGCCAACATCATTAACGAAATCACGCTGATTGGTGGTATTCTGGCGCTCTGTACCGGATTGAACGTTCTGAAGATTACGGAGATCAAAGTATTGAATCTGCTGCCGGCCTTATTTATTCCCATTTTGGTGCTATAAAAAGATTCAATCAACTAAAAAGAGAGGAGCGCCACCTCGACCTCGTGGCACCCCTCTTTTTTAACAATACATTCCTTTATTCTTTACAGGTACATCGCAAGCAGGAATTTATAAATCATGGCTGTTGCTTCCGCACGAGTCGTCATATTCTCCGCGCGAACCGTATGATCCGTATACCCATTAATAATATTAGCTTGTACAGCTGCATCCATGGCTTCCTGTGCCCAAGCTGGCGTTTGTGCTGCATCGGTGAAGCTTGGTTTGGCATTCTCACCGTTCGTTCCTGCTTGAACATCACTCAACTTCAACGCCTTCGCCATCATCACAGCCATCTCCGCACGGGTAATGGTGCGGTCCGGCTTGAATGTATTATCTCCATAGCCTGTCACTATACCGGCTTGCACGGCAGCTGCAATCTCGGACTTCGCCCATGCAGGTACAGCTTCCTCATCGGCAAATGAAGTCGTGGACGCTACCGTTTGGAGAGCCAATGCTTTGCTAAGCAATGTGACAAACTCAGCTCTTGTGATCTCCTTGGACGGTTGGAATGTTCCATCTGCATACCCTTGGATGACGTTCATGCCCATCAGACGATCCGCATAATCAGATGCCCAGTGTCCATTTAGATCCGTCAGATCCGCAGGTGTGTAACTGGAGACAACAAAGGTACCCAGGTGATTCACCTTCGCCGTAATGGTTCCAGCAGCATTCGTTTCCCCGCCGACAAAAACCCAGCTCTGACGAGCTTCGTTATAATAATAGATTGCCGGCTTCGTTCCGCTTATCAAACCTGTCGGATCATAATTCAGGCTCAACTCAGCCGAATGGTTTAACGTCCGTCCACCTGAGCGGCTAATCTGTACCGCTTGACCTAGCACGTTCAGCGAAGCTGTATTCTGCAGTTTGTCCTTTGCAATCACGGACAGCTGTAAAGTATCTTTTTCCCCAACGGCTCCAGCCGGAGCGTTGAATTCTACCACGTTTTTAATCCCCGTCTGTACTGGCTGGTTCGCTTCCACCTCTACCTTCACTTCAGTGGATGAATCCGATCCGGTGTCCGGAGTGGATGGTGTTGTAGGAACGGCAGGGGTTGTCGGTACGCTTGGCGTGCTTCCTCCCGTATTGCCACCGGAACTGCCTCCATTACCGCCGCCTGATCCACCGCCATTGTTCGAACTGGCTTGTACCGTAATGGTACGTTTGACTTCTTCTGCTGCATTGCCAGCGATATCTTTTACGTTATAACGAATCGTATAGATTCCGGCTGTTTGCGTGTTCACGGTGCCATCCATCTGTACGGAACCGCTGATCCCCACATTGTCGGATGCCAATGCTCCAGGCTCAGTGTAGGTATCCCCCACGTTCAATGTCATCTGACTGCTGCCTTGCAGCGTGATCACCGGAATTTCACGGTCGATTTTGATCATCACAGGTAAAGTATACTCACTGTTCAGATCGTCTGTAGCTCGGAACAACAGGCTGTGTTCTCCAGGCTCGGCGATCTCCAGAGGTGTATTCGCGGTATAAGGATCATACGTTTGACCTCCATCACGGGACAGCTCGATGGTCGCCGAAGTAGCCGGTGCATAAACCGCGCTGGTTACACTTACGTATACAGACTGGTTCGTCCATGTATCCGTATGATACGGCTGGCCGTCTGTGGTCGTCATATTGCTTTTCAAAATCAGAACCTGATTATTCGTGCCCTCTACGATGACAGTGAAGACTTTCGTTTGAGTTTCGCTGCCGCGTTGTACCGTTGCCGTCAGTTCCAATCGTTCATTGTTATCCGGTTGTGTCAGCAGCTTGCCTTGATTATCAATCAATGCCGGATTGGAACTGGACCAAGCGATCGTTGCTCCATGCTTTCCTTCAACAGGAAGAGTGAGGTCGGACGTGACTGCGTTCAGGTCCCCCAGATCAATCGCTTGGAGCGTGTCATTTACCGCCTGTACATCACTGTAAGGTGCCGCGTTCACGAAGATCGGATTGGAGTAGAACCACAGATCCCGATAATTGCTATCATTGATTTGGTTGAAACGCGTTTCCGCATCAGAAGTTGTGTTCTTCGGATCCAGCTGGGGTTCGCCATTCACCGTCTCTCCCGGAACATTCATATCCAGATTCGTCCCGCGCAGGCGGAAATACTGGTCTTGATCCGTCGCTTTGATCTTATACGTGATGACATGGTAGCCTTCGGCATCTGTCGTCCAATCGTCCGATGTGAAGGTAGCCAGCACGCGGGTGGAATCGTTGGTATCCTTGTTATATGCGGCTGTACCCTTCTCGGCCTTGCCTGTCACATCTCCTGCAATCAAGTCGACGTGATCTACTACAGGTACCTGTCCAGCCGACGTACCGCTGTTGATTGGTGTTTCATAGTTATTGCTCGTGGTTGGGCTCTTGAACCGGATCTTCAGCTCCACTTCATCGCCCTGAATCACGTTCAGATCCTCACCCATTTCAGCCTGAGCGCCTGCTCCGGAAGCGGTGAAATCCAATGCGTTAATCAGATCACCAAATACGGAAAAGGATTTTCCTGAACGAAGGCCTTCCAGCACGGCCTGCATTCCGCTGCCCTCAATCCACGCGTAAGTTTTGGCATATTCCCCAGGGAAATAACCACTGGAATTCGTGCCAATCGTCTTGAAATGGTAATCCGAGTTACCATAGTTCCAGAAGTGGCGACCTTCTCCCAGGAGTGCGTCCCACAGTCCGCCGACTTTGGCCACCATGTAGTCTACACCGCCATATGTACGGTATTTGTACCCATCGTCTGCCGTCGGATTAGACACGTTGTAGGTTGTGTTATACCCGCCACGATCCGGTTCCATCTGGTTACCCAGCATACCTTCGATACCGAATACCACTTGTGGTGCCAGATCGTTGAAATCACGGAAGTCTGCAATCGTATATTTATTTTTGCCACGCGAAGGATGGTTGATCATCGCATAGCTCGTTGTTGGATAGTTGGTTTTCAGCCAGTTAATGGCAGTTAGGGCATCCTGATGTGTCGTATAGGCACGTCCGCCTTCCTGATCCCAGGCCGCTACATCCGCCGGATCAAACAGACTCGCATCGCGATTGGTAAAACGATATTCGAATTCTTTGGCAGCTTCAAGAGCTTCGGTCGAATTCGGTTCATCTGTGAGAATACCCACCCCAACGTGTTCATGCGTCGGCATGTCCCATTCGAAGCCGGAGAAGATCGTTTTGCCTGCATATTTGCCTTGCTCCTGTAGTGCCTTGATCTGTGGTACCTGATATTCATTCATCCCCACGGACATCGGAATGGATCCACCAGGGATTTCATTTCCGTTGTGATCCCGCTTGGATAACCGCAAATGATCCGTCAGCGCGATCCAGTCCAGCCCATATTGCGTCAAACCCGCGTCCAGGACGTTCTCCAGCGAATTCTGCGCATCATCTGATTCAAAGGTATGTACGTGCAAATCCCCCGTTTGCCATGAGCCTGCAGCCATGCTGTTGACTGGCGTGTTATCTCCCGCAGCTGCATGGGTAATCGCCGCCGGAAAAGCTCCCATGACCATCCCTGCAGCCAGGGGTATCAGCGTAAGCATAGCCAGCATTTTCTTTCCTTTTTTGTTGAACAACCTGATCCCTCCACCCGTTCTGTGTTGTTGTGCCGGGAGTAAATATATGAGACTTTGAGGGCAGGGTCAACGCGTTGAAAGCGCCTATTAAAAATTTTACATAGAGCTGCATTCATTTACGTTCTATTAAAGCTTGCTTTTGCTGCATGCATATGATGTATGCTCTCAAAATCTCTCATTTTATGAGTCAGACTTGAAAAAATGAAGCCGATCCAGCCTCTCGCAACGTTCAAAGTTTGTTCACCATTCAGGAAACTTTCACCACTCTTGTGGATGACAGGAAGAGCTTTGTGAGAATTCCATGATAGATGGGATCAAGCTAACGAATTATGTAAAAATCGTCCTGTGAACATGATTCCAAACACTGTAATACATACGATCCATTTCAGAGATATTCATGAGCTCTACATCCCAAGGATACTCGGTCAATGCTCCCTTTTGGCTTGAATTTTACATCTCCAGTTACGTAAAAAGATTGTTAATGGGATGTTAATCTCAATGGCAAATCTACTACATATGAAGAGGCAAAAATTAATTTCAACAGAGGCTGACTTTCCCCATCAAAAGCTTTCTTATAACACCATTACTTTATACCTAAGACGTACTGCAAAAGAATTATTTCATCGTTGTTTTATAAAAATCTCTATACGGGGGACCGATAAAAATCATGCGCCATGGTTGCTAAGACGTCACCAAACCATTGATTGACCCAAAAGGAGAAAAGCATTGTGAGAAAACTCGGGAGTTTATTCATCATTTATTCCATGCTTACAGCCTTGTTTATGACAAGCTCTGTTATGGCAGCTGGAGATACATTGGATTCAGGGAAAGAAGGAACCATTGCTACTATAAGTGCGACGAGTTATTACGTCTCTCCGAACGGCAGTGACACCAATGCGGGAACGATAAATGAGCCATTGAAGAGCTTGATGCAAGCCCAGTCCATGGCTTCGTCCGGCGATACGGTCTATATCCGCGGCGGAGTTTACGATGATTTTGAAATCGCCAAAACGGATAGTAATTATAATTATGTTCATGCCTTCAACAAAAATGGAATTACCTACGAGGCATATCCGGGTGAAAGACCTGTTTTTGACTTCAGTCATGTCCCAACCAATTTACGTGTGGCTGCATTCTTTGTTGAAGACCGGACAACAGGAGTCACTTTCCAGGGATTCGATGTCACTGGTGTTAAAGTAGGTGAGCAGCCTCAATCGGAGGCTTTCAGAATCAGAGGGCAAGCCGACTTCGTGAATATGGCCGCTTACGGGAATGAAGCGATTGGTTTTTACTATACAGGGAATGGAACAGGAACCGTTCTTAACTCGGATGCTTATGACAATATTGGCCCAACGGATGTATCTGCCGGGAATACAGATGGATTCGGAGCTCATGGTGGAGCGGTCTCGTTCATTAATTCTCGCGCCTGGAATAACAGTGATGATGGATTCGACAGCATCAGTTCTAAGGGACCTGTGGTGTACGATCATTGTTGGTCGTTTAACAACAGGGGCAACCAGAATGGCGTAGGCGACCAGAACGGATTCAAAGTCGGAGGATACGCCTACCGGACAACCGACATTCCAGATCCATTGCCTGTACATACCGTCAGATATTCACTTGCCGTGAATAACGGAGCGAATGGTTTTTATGCGAATCATCAGCCAGGACAATCCGCTAACTGGACCAATAACACGTCATATAATAACAGCCGGGCCAATTATGATATGCTGGAGCGCGTTAGTCCAACGGATATCACCAACATTCCTGGTTACAGGGAAGTGTTACATAATAACATTGCCTTCATGGGGACAACCATCAAAAACGATAACCACCCTATCGAAAATGTGTCCAATAATTCTTGGACCATTGATGGTGGCCTTCAGCTCACCCCAGAGGATTTTGTAAGTCTGGATACGACTCAATTATCAGCAGCCAGAAAAACAGACGGCAGTTTACCTGATGTCACGTTCATGCTTCCTGTAGATACAAGTACTTTATTCAAACATGGTCTAGGATACCTTGCCGACAAATAAAACTCTGTTTTATCCTCAGTAGATCATAAGGTGATGTCCAGCGGAAATGTGGATATCACCTTTTGATTTTTTTACAATGGCTATGTTTATATCAACACAACTTGCGCTACATCCCCCCACAACTACCCCTCCAACCCGTTAAACTGCCGAAGCATGGTGGTGAAATGTCCCAGTTCTTCATCATCCCATCTGGATATACGCTCATAAAAGGCAGACTCCTTCTCCTTCAGCGCATTCACTGTCGACTGCTCGCCAAGCTCTGTCAGAGACAATAGAATGCCGCGCCGATCATCAGGGTCCTGCTCCTTGCTCACATATCCCGACTTTTCAAGCTGCTTAATCAGACGACTTACCGAGCTGCGGTCCATGGCAGTCGCTTCTGCCAAAGCTGCGGCACTTGTTGGACCATAAGAGTACAGCCACCGTACGAGGTGAAAAGCAGCAGGCTGCAACGTCGCATCAAAACGCTCGGCAGACCGAACATTGAGTGCATGCGAAGCACTAATCAGAGCATGGATCTGCTCACCAAGGGCCAGTTCCAGGGTTTCTCTATCTTTTGTTTTGGCTGCATGTTCACTCATTTTGTTGTTCCCCTCTCTTTCATTCATTAAAGCAGGGCTTCAGAATATATAGTTGACAAATATCAATTAATATTCAATTAATATATGTATAGTTGATTTATGTCAATTATATCTGCCGACTCTGTTCGTGTCAAAAGGAGGCTTAACCATGAAAACAACACAGCCCATTATTGTAATCACCGGAGCAACAAACGGATTGGGGCAGCTTGCTGCCATCGAACTTGCCAAACGTGGTGCATCGCTTATACTTACAGCCCGTAGCGAAGAGCGCGCCGAGGCCACCAGGAACAAAATCAGGGCAATCGTGCCCTCTGCCAACATCCACTTTTTCTTCGGAGACTTATCCTTGCTAAGTGATGTAAAACGTGTTGGGCTTGAAATTACAGCTGCGTATCCACGTATCGATGTACTTTTGAATAATGCCGGACTCCATGCGTTTGAGCAGAGAGTGACTTCTGAAGGGTTTGCCGAGATGATTGCCGTGAACTATTTGGCCCCTTGGCTGCTAACGTATACGTTGCGCAATTCCCTGATTCAGTCGGGCCATGCCCGTGTTGTGAACGTTGCATCTGAAGCCTCACGGAATCACGGTCAACTGGTGCTGCCGGATGACTTGATGGATACCACTCCTTTTACTGCACGCGGTTCCTCTCCGATCTATGGCAAAACCAAACTTCTCAATATTATGTTTACCAGTGAACTAGCCAGACAATGGGATGAGACCGGGGTTTGTGTGAATGCCTTGAATCCTGGTTTCAATGTCACCGGCCTTGGTCGGGAGCTGTGGTTCGCGAGTGTGCTGGAGCGCATCTTAACGTTTCTGCACATCGGCGACCCGCGCCGAGGGGCGGACATCATGACTCGTCTGGCTGTGGAGCCCAAGTTTGGGGAGGTTTCGGGAGGTTATTTTAACGTGGGCAGCGGAGCGGCTATTACGCCTGCAGCTCCAGGCGGAGATGCCGAAATGCAACACAAATTGTGGGCGGTAACACATCAATTGATGAACGAACGTGGCTTGCTTGATTAAAAGTAGCTTATTGATAGATGTAAGGCCAATTTGCCCCTTACGAATGCTTATACAATACTCCACTTCCACCTTGGTTAGGGTAAATTGTTTATATAAGGAAACGAAAAGACCCGTACATCATGTACGGGCCTTGTTCCATCAATTTATAACTCCGCAAACACCTTGTCAAAGCCTGCCTTTGACTTGGCAAACAGCTCGCTTGAATCAAGTGTTGATGCAGGGGCCAGAACTTCCTGAGCTACAGGGCCCGTGTAACCAATGGCCTTCAGATTTTTCAGGAAACCCGTCAGATCAATGACTCCCTCGCCTGGGTAGAGGCGCTGATTATCAAGCAATTCTTCAATTGGCAGATCAGAAGCATCATTGATATGAACGTGAACAATCTGTTCCTTTTTCAATTGCAGCATCTCTTCCATACGCAAATCAAGCGTATGCCAATGATAGGAATCCACCAGTAAGCCTACATTGGGAGCATGAATGGTCTCGATCCAGTCCAAGGTGTCCTCCACACTCCAAATAAACGGATTCTTCCACTGGGTCCGCAAATGATGGGGGCCGACAAACTCCAGCCCCAGCCGGATACCGTAAGCACCCAGGATATCTGCGCAGAGCCTCAGCCGTCTGGTAGCCGCCGCCATAAAGGATGCTGCAGGCTGATCGGTCGAGGGCAGAACATAGGTGCAGCAAGTAAAGCAATTCAGCGAAGCGGAGGCTTCGGCCATTTCAACCAGAGATTTGAGCCCTGCACGAAACTGCTCTTCCGAGCCTCTCCAGTCCACGGTTAAATCCGATGAACCGATGATCACCTGATTATGTTCCAATAGATGTGCAGCTTGTTCCTTCCCGTACTGTTGAACCAATGAGAGCGGATTCAAATCTACGGATTGGAAGCCATATTTGGCTGCATTCGTAATATATTGTTCATCAGACTCGATCTTCCCCAAACCCGCTTTCGTTAATCCTCTAATCATCCCAATCTCCTCCTGTGACTTGTCTAATAGGCAACAACTGCTGCACCCTCTCAAGCTCAAATTCAGGGTATAAACTCATAATAACAGCCACGTCCAAAAAAGAAACCAGTATGTTCCATTTCTTTTTTTTGCAGAACCCACTGCAACCAGTTCCTGGAATTTACGTAATAGAGAACAAAGTGGAAGGAAGGCGTTCATATGATAACAAGGTTGCGAAAAATCAAATCCCCTACCCTTATTTTCTTTTCATGCGTTGTGGTTGTGTCTGTGATCGTTGGCTTCCTATCCAAGCCTTATTTCACGGAACACATATTCTACGCAGACAATCACAAGTATTCATTTGATCGCCAAGAAGAAAACCAGTTGATATACCGGAGTAGAACGGCTGATTCCATTCAGGTAATAGTGGGGCAGCAGAAGCGCACCGTATTCATCGACGATCAGAAATATATCATTACCGAACTCAGTTCCAAACCTCATGCAAAATATAGCGTGTTATACCCCAAAGGAGACACGTATGAGGTTCAGGACCATGGCGGTATATTAAGAAGTTTTGATGAAGAAGGCAATATCATAACTTCCATCGCTTTTTACGTTAACAACCAGAGAATACTTAGCGAGGACGAAGAGCAATTTTCACCGGATATAATCGTGACTGCTGCTTACCCGATATACCATCACACGCAAGGTGAGCCTGTCTACCTTTTTCTCGCACTCGCCGGTTTGATATTTGGATGGTGCAGCTTCTACTACCGGAGGTTTCAGGATATCCTCTTCCTCATCTCCCTTCGTTGGATCTGGGTGAACGACCCCGAACCTAGCGACTTTTATTACTTGATGACCAGTATTAGCGGCATTGTTGTCATGATGGGATCCGTTTGGATTTCCTTCAAAGCATTCTGAACCAAGCAGATTTGCATACAAATAAGCGGTGATGACGTTGAAGATACGTCATCACCGCTCTTTTTTATCCCCCTATTAACGGGACTTAGATCAAGTTTGCCAAATGTGAATACCCATCGTCATGTTGCTCCACTTAGTTCACACGTTCCAGCGTGTACCGATTACGCGGAATTTCGAGCCCCAGGGTCTCCCGAAGCGTCTCATGCTCATATTCTGTCCGGAATAGCCCTCGTTCCTGCAGAATGGGGACAACCAGATCCACAAAATCCGCTAGTCCATTCGGCACAACCGTACGGATATTGAATCCGTCTGCGGCTTCGCCTTCAAACCACTCCTGGATCTGATCGGCGATCTGCTCGGGTGTTCCAATGAATGAGGTTCGCGGCGTTGACGCTCTTAGCGCGACTTGGCGGAGAGTCAGCCCCTCTTCCCGTGCCTGCTGCTTGATCTTGTCCGTTGTACTGCGGAAGCTGTTGCTGCCCACATCACCTAACTCAGGGAAAGGCTCGTCAAGCGGATACTTTGAAAAGTCATAATGGTCAAAATAACGCCCCAAATAATTCAGCGCGTGGTCAATACTGACGAGGCCGGCAATTTCCTGATACTTTTGCTCTGCCTCTTCCGCTGTTCTGCCCACAATTGGACCGATACCCGGGAAGATCAGAATGTCTTCAGCCTGACGTCCATATGCTAACGCTCTTGCCTTAACATCCAGGTAAAACTCCCTTGCTTCCTCGAACGTTTCATGTCCCGTATATACAGCATCTGCCGATCTCGCTGCCAGGTCTTTGCCGGATTCGGATGAACCTGCCTGGAAAATGACCGGATAACCCTGCTTCGAACGTGCCACATTGAGCGGTCCCTGTACAGAGAAATGGTTCCCTTTGTGATTCAACGTATGCAGCTTGGAAGGGTCGAAGAAGACACCATTCTCCTTGTCCCCTACAAATGCATCATCCTCCCAGGAATTCCATAGTCCTTTGACCACATTCAGGTGCTCTTCAGCAATTTCATAGCGAAGCGCATGGTTTGGATGCTCGCCTTTGCCGAAGTTAAGTGCCGACCCTTCCAGTGGGGAAGTGACTACGTTCCAGCCCGATCGTCCTCCGCTGATCTGATCCAGTGAAGCAAATAGCCTCGCTACCGTAAACGGTTCGCTGTAGGAAGTTGATAATGTCGCAACCAGCCCTATATTGGAAGTGGCTCCTGCCAGCGCAGATAACAGGGTCAATGGCTCGAAGCGATTCAGGAAATGAGGATTGGATTTTTCGTTAATAAAGAGACCGTCAGCAATAAATAGGAGATCGAACTTGCCTTCCTCCGCTTTACGCGCCTGTTTTTTATAAAAATCAAGGCTAACACTGGCATTAATCGGAATGTCAGGGTGTCGCCAGAAGGAAATACTATTCCCGACTCCGTTCAGATTGGCCCCCAATTTCAGTCGTCGTTTCGTCATATTCAAGTCCTCCCTATGTTTTCGTGAGTAATCCGATCACTCTTGTTCATTTGCTTCATATCACTTGCCTTTACTACCCAGGCAGCCCCGAGAAGTACGATCCCTGTGAGCAGAAAAATAAAAGGAATGCCTGTCCATCCACCAAGAAAGCCGCCAATTAAAGGCCCAAGCACAATACCGAATTGGCTCGCCGTCTGGCTGAGACTAACTGCCCTGCCCCGAAAATCGTGCTCCGCATATTTGATAATTAATGCATTGAGAGCCGGGTAGACCGCAGCGAAGAACAGACCATAGATAAATCGCAAACTTCCAAAATACACGAGATTATACGCGGTTAGCTGAAGAAGACTGCCAATACCGCCACCGATCAGCCCGATAAACAAGGTTTTCTCATACCCGATCCTGCCACCAATCTTTCCCCATCTGGGTCCCATAATGACTGTCGCTACGCCGATGGCTGAAAATACGATGCCTGCACTGAGTGTCGCATGGCTTACATCTCCGCCGATCTGAACGACATACAGCGTAAGCACCGGTTCAATGATGAGCACGGACGTGGAGACGAGTAAAATGAGGCCATAGATCCGCATTAAACCGGGAGTGGATGCCGCTCTCTTCAGATCACCCAGAATACTGGTGGAAGCCACTTTATGGCTTCTGCGCGACTCTTTTACGCCAAGAACCAGCAGAGCCGAGCACAGTGTAATGATCCCGGATGCAATGAAGCATCCCCGCAGTCCAATCCATTGACTGAGCACTCCTCCAGCAAGAGGCCCAAGAATTCCGCCTGCAGCAGTGGATGTGGAGATGACACCCAGCGCGTAGCCGACATGTTTCTCCGGCGTATTCGTGCCCACCAATGTGATGGAGGCCGGATTGAATCCTGCCATGAGTCCCTGAAAGACCCGAACAGCAATAAAGGTGTAAGGATCCTGAACAAAAAAGTTGGCAGAATGGGCAATCGCCAGCCCAACACCCGACCGGATCAGCATCAGCTTGCTGCCGTATTGGTCAGCCAGTGATCCCCAGAAGGGCGCACATAGTCCGCTGATCAGAAAGCTGATTGAGATTGAGACACCGGACCAGGCCTCCAGCCCGCTCTCAATTCCGAGATCATTTTGCAGGAACAGAGGAAAGAACGGCACGGACAAGGTGTACGCCATATGATTGAAAAAAAGCCCCAACCACAGAATATACAGATTACGCTTCCAATCCGGCATATCGGTATTCTCCATAGTATATAATTCCTATAAAATAAGTAGGTTATTATCCATATTAGGATACAGATACAGGAAAGTATAATAGAAATGTTCAATAGACCCATTCAAGAATTAAATGAATGGGCCTATCATGATGCCATTTAAAGATCAATCTCCTGTTAGCTGGAAGGACATAAACATATCTACCTCATCTTCACGATCTACAACAAACCCAAACCGTTCATATAACCGTCTCGCCCGGCTTCCCTGCAGCACATTCAACATGACACGTTTGCCCCTGACTTCATCCTTTCCCAGTAGCTTTTGCAATACTTCGGTCCCGAGCTTCCTGCCCTGAGCATCCGGATGAATGTAAAAGTGCTCCAGCAGAGCACCCTCAGCCATAGGCTTCAGTGACACACAACCTACAGGTGACCCCTCCAGCTTAATAATCCATGTATAGATCGGATCGAATGTGTTCCGGAAACGTTCCCGAACCTTCACCTCGTCATACCTTCCCAATCTGGTCAGATCGTCATATAGAACCAGAGCACGCAAATCAGCAAGCCACTCCACATCTTCCTGCACAGCTTGATGCATCGTTAGTTGGTTCATTAATACAGCCTCCATATTCATAACTCCAAATACCTGTTTCTTCGTATATGTACTACTGCTTTCGCACTTCTACATCAATTCATTATCCATTCGCTTAGCACGTATAATCTCGCCAATAATCTTCGAACGATTCCAAACGACAAACTTGAAGACAAGTCCATCCTCCATCGTAATTGTAATACCATTAGGAATGATTCCCCAGGTCTTTCGTTTCTCAATCTTGGTCATGCCCCAGATCTCAAGTTGAAGCCATTCGGTCTGAATATTCAGGCCATGTGGAATAAAGACCAATCGTTCATTGGTAAGGAACAGCTTCCCCCCAACGCCTTCAAATCCCCTTAACCAGTTCGCATTGATGCGTTCAAAAATGACGTATTCCGTTGAACCCAACTCTTCCATTGCTGTCAGTCTCCTTTGATCAGCCGATCTTGATTATTCTACCAGTTTGAATCTCTCCTATTATAGGTCGTTTCTGCCCGTTTAGGAATATTTTCGCACCTAATTATGATCAAAAAAAGCATAGTCCACCGGAGGTCATCCGTTATAGACAATGCTTTTTCAATGGTTACTATGAAAAGGGTTAGCCTCTCTTCCCTACATCTCTTGCAGGATGCCTTTGACAAGCCCGATAAAGGTTGTCTTCACTTGTGCAGCCACTTCGATGACTTCATCATGACTGAGCGGCTGATCCAGAATGCCGCAGGCCATGTTGGTCAGGCAGGAAATGCCCAGCACCTTCATGCCGCCATGGATGGCTACGATCGCTTCAGGAACCGTAGACATACCTACAGCATCCGCGCCCATCGTCCGAATCATGCGAATCTCGGCTGGTGTCTCATACGCAGGGCCACTCCACCACGCATACACCCCTTGCTGCAGGCTGACCTTCTGCTCTTCTGCAACCTTAAGCGCAATACTGCGCAGCTCGCGGCTATATACCTGGGACACGTCAGGGAAACGTACACCCAGTTCAGCGTTATTGGGTCCCATTAATGGATTGTTGCCTACCAGGTTAATGTGATCCGTAATGAGCATCAGCTGTCCCGGCTGGAAGCTTGTGTTGATGGCTCCGCAGGCATTCGTAATGATTAATTGCTCGACACCCAGCGCCTTCATGATGCGAACCGGAAACGTCACTTCATCCAGCGTGAAACCTTCATAGTAATGAAGACGCCCTTTCATGGCTACGACCGTTTTGCCCATTAGTTCGCCAATGACCAGCTCGTTAGCGTGACCAACAGCTTCAGATTGTGCAAAATACGGAATATCTGTATAGGGAATAACTGTAGCATTCTCAATCTCGTCCGCAAGTGCTCCAAGGCCGGAACCGAGGATCATGCCTACGACAGGCTTGGTGTTGATTCGGTTTAATATGTAATCTCTAGCTTCTTGAATATGTTCGGATTGATGCATGAATGGTTTCCTCCTGATAATCTGTATTGGGGATTAGTGTGACTATACCTCAAGTGTAATGAACAATGGACATGATGTAAATGGAAGTCAGCAGCCATTACATCTGGACAGCTTCACGCGGTACACGTTAAGAATTAACACCTGTCTGTAACACTTGGAAATAACCTTGCAAAAGCTTATCAAAATCAGGAGCCTCATCTTCAATCTGCTCTATATACTTCCACAAGATCAATTCTTCCGTTTCGATGTTTATTACCTCGTATTCCATTTGTCCAGATTCCCAGACAGTTACTTGGCCCATGGCACACCCTGATTCATGAACAAACCCTGTCGAGGGGTCGGGAATATATTGTTCATTCACATGGCCATGTTTCACCGGTTCGGTAGTAATATGAAGCGTTCGCAGTGGGCCTGCCTTTTGTTCGGCCCATTGTCTGAATTTTTTTTGAAGCAACGTGATATGCACCTCCCAAAACGACTGGCATTGGCCAGAAGCCCAATTATTTCCTTTCTAATCATTATACTTCACCTGTGCACACAAAAAACGACCCCCAGCCAGAGAGTCGGTTGTTTCATGGTATTTTATTCAGTGAATGTGTGGTTCTGCTTTTTATAAAATCCATCCCCATCATCAGAAGCAGCATCAGTGTGGCGAACATCAACGGCTTGTTAAGAGTGCCCTCAGCAAAAATGAAATAGGTAAATGTCACATTGCCCATAAATGCAATCAGGTAATTGCGGATGTGATTCATCTTCTCACCCTCATTTCGGGACTTTATTTTAAAACGCCTTATTCTATTCTTAACGCTATCATATTTTACCAAATAAATCCAGATATTCATTCAAGATGAGCGGTATGTCTGCCGCAGATAACAGGCCAGCTGCAGATGAAGCAGGTGTTCCTGGTTACTCAAGGACATGCCCAGAATCTCTTCAATTTTGCGAATCCGCTGATACAGTGTATTGATATGAATATGAAGCGTGGCTGCCGTCTGAGCGGCAGATCCTCCGGAAGCCATATATGTCATTAGCGTTTCCTCCAGTCCGCCGGTCTGCCCTTTGGCAGGTCGAAGCGGCTCAAAGATCTCTGCCATAAACGTATTCAGATCCTCCGCAGATTGCCGGATGAACAAACGGTTGACACCAATATCCGTATAGCGAATGGTTCCCCGTTCGCCCCTTGTCTTCTGATACGCAAGTGCCTTATCCGCTTCCTGGAATCCCGTATTAATCGCGTCCACGCCTGATCGGATTGAACTTAAGCCTCCGAATAATTTCACCTGATTTCGACTCTCCCAATCCTTCACCAGGGAGCTGAACTGCTGCTCCAGCTTACCGGGTTTAACCGCATCGGTTACGATCAGCAGCAAGGTAATTCGCCTCTCATCCCCAAACGCAACAGGCAGCGTTCCGCTTGGCATTTTCTCTCTCAGATAAGCAATGAGCTGAACGGATAATGGACTATATGTGGATGGGTTCACCCGATCTGCAAACTCCAAAAGGCCCACTACGATGAAAGTTGAAGGACCAATCCCGATCTCCCCCGACTTCTGCCAGTAATCCTCCGAGTCCTGACTAAGTCTCAGTTCATTGAAGAATTGCTGTGTTTTCTTGAAGTAAAATTCAGCCAGAGACTGCTTGCGCATCAGTTCAAGAGCCAGGATGGAGCTCCCCTGCTCCAGCGCAATCAACTGCAATGGTTCCAGCGGAGTATTCATCTGCATGATCAGATAACCGAGACATTGATTAGCCGAAGCAATCGGGTACAAATATTGAAATACCTGGCTTTCTTCCCCCTTGATACATGTCAGATAATCAGGATGATGCAAGGATTCGTACAGATTGCGCAGTTTCTCCATATCCCAATTATTCAGGACGCTGCTCCGTTTGGGAATCCATTCATTATCAATAAAGTCGATAAAGACGATTGGCACGCCAATGATACGTGTCAATTCGTTAACGATGGATACCGCACCTTTATTTTGGAGGGAAAGCCGCATTAAGGATGTATGAATCTCGTCCCGTTTGATGAGCGTCTCGTTCCGTTTGCTCAGATCCTCATAGAGCTGGGCATTCGTGATGGCAATGGAAACCTGATCGGCAAAGCTCTGCAGCAGTCTAACATCCGATTCCGTGAATATGGGGACTCTTCCTTTTTGATAGACAATTAACACGCAATCCGGCTCGCCTCCCACCTTGATTGGCACCGAAATGATCGACCCGATATTCTGAAAGTCATATGCCGAATTCAAATGATACTTGTTGTCAGGTGTCATGTTGCCGAAGTCATCTTCCACTGTGGAAAAACTGTTATAGAGCTTGGGTGTGCCTCGCTTAAATGTATTGCCAATAATGCCTTCACCCGGCTTCAGCTTCATTTTCAGCATGTCCTCGCCCATTTCTCCAGCTCTCGCCTTAACCTTCAGTGCATCAATTGCAGGATCATATCTCCATAACACCCCGATACATTCATAAGGGATGACTGATAGCGCACTCACCAAAATCCGCCCCAACAGTTCATTCAGATCTAACAGCTGAGTCACATCACGGATACTGTTCATAATTTCGTTCAAAGCACGTTCATGCTTGCTGGCCACAGCCTCCGTATAATACGGATAGAGTAATGAGGATAGCGTAACTAAATCTTCCGCAGAACAGTGCCAGTTCTTAAAAACACGAATTGCCACACATATATTATTGCTATATGGCAGATAAACTAACACAGCATCATCTGATTCTTGCTCTACTTTGGGGTGTTGAAGAGGGAGGCTTTCAGCAAAACAAGGCGGTATACTTTCCTTTATGCCAATGGCTTCATTCAGCACCCAATCTTCCCAATTACTGCTGATCCAAACCTCATAATCGCATTTCCCCAAACGTTCTCTCAGGATTTCATGCAAGATTCCATTCAACAGATCCGCCCCCAAGTCAATGTAGGTTTTCACATAAAACTACAATTTATTATACATATATATACATTGTGTTGGTACCCTCTCATCCTGTAACTTTATATCAACACAGAAATCAAGTTAACAATTGATGAGAAAGAAGGTAACACAATGTCCAAAATCATGCAAAGCAAACACTTCAAGTACATTGTTCTCGCTCTCTTGTTTCTCGGCTGGTGCCTAGGCAACCTGGATCGCTTCGTCATCAACTATGCCATTGTGGGAATAACTCAGGACCTGGGTCTGGGCGCTTCCGCACAAGGAATCATCCTCAGCAGCTTTTTTCTCGGGTATGCCATTATGCAGATTCCGGGCGGAGCACTCGCTGACCGTTTTGGCTACCGTAAGGTCATTCTCGTTTCCTTGTTCTCCTGGTCCGTATTCACCATCTTGACCGGCTCGGCCTGGTCACTGCTCTCTCTCATCTTTGTTCGTTTCCTGTTTGGTATTGGTGAAGGCAGCTTCTTCCCTTCCGGTTCCAAAGCGATCGCCACCAACTTTCCGGTCAACCAGCGAAGCGGAGCCATGTCGATCATGCTGGCATCCGCTGCGATTATGGGGGTTGTCACTCCCATTCTGACTGGACACGCCCTTGTCACTATCGGCTGGCGCAACCTGTTCTATATCATCGGTGTCGTGGGCATCCTCATCACGGCCCTCATGTTCTTTTTACTCAAAGAACCGGCCAAACCTTCACTCGCTGCCTCTGCCTCGGGCCAACAACCCAAAACATCGCTTAAAGACGTCTTGAAAACACCCATGATCTGGAACTTGTTTATCAGCTACTTCAGTATTTATGCCGTGAACTGGGGCCTTCAATCCTGGATGCCAACATACATGGTCAATGTCCGGGGTTTGGATATGACACAAATGGGACTGCTTTCAGCCATCCCGGCTGTCGTCAGCATTTTCACCATGCTCCTCAGTGGCTATGTGCTTGACCGCATCCCAGCTGGCAAAGATCGAATCATCGCTTCCGTGTTCGGAGTACTTGTTGCCTTGTTCCTGTACCTTATGGGCTCTGCAGGCAGCATTGCCACATTCATTACGTACATGACGATCGTAACGGCCATGGCTGGTTTTATTTCAACACTCATCATTTCGAAATCCCTTAAAACGATGCCCGAATCCGTAGTCGCAACGGCCAATGGATTCATTAACACAGGTGCGCAACTCGCCGGTTTCCTGACACCGATGCTGATCGGGTTCCTGGTACAAGCTTCAGGGGGATCTTATGCAACGGCCTTCATCATGTTGATCGCCTTCGCCCTTATCTGCTCCCTTTCGTTATTGTTCTCGCGTCGGTCAAAACAGGACAGTGGTTCCGAAGTGCAGGCAACGGCCGTTTAAAGACGCAGCAGATTAGTACCCTTTTTCTAGATAAAAATCATGCCATAACTAACAAGCCATTTCGTGTCCACCATAAAACACATGTAGAGAGGTGTATCCCATGACAACAACGATTGATCTAACCCAATATATATCCGATGCCATTGAAGGAAAACGTGAGCTATTTACCCAAGCCAGTGACCGAATCTGGGAATTTGCAGAGACAAGGTTTGATGAATTTCAATCCGCAGAGCTGCTGATCGAATTGCTTGAATCGGAAGGCTTCATAATTGAGAGAGGTGTTGCCGGACTGGAGACCGGATTCATCGCCTCCTATGGTTCAGGGCTGCCTGTTATTGCCTTACTGGGCGAATATGACGCACTCGCTGATCTCAGCCAGGAAGCAGGAATCAGCACATACCAGCCCGTTCAGCCGCGTGGTAACGGTCATGGATGCGGACATAACCTGCTCGGAATAGGCGCTGTGGCTGCGGCGGTCGCAGTCAAAGACTATCTTAAGGAGTATCCGGAAACCCAAGGAACGGTGCGCTTCTATGGATGCCCGGCCGAGGAAAGCGGGTATGGTAAAACGTATCTTGCTCGCGAGGGCTATTTTAAGGATGTGGATGCTGCACTCTCCTGGCACCCTCATTCCATGAATGCCGTTATGCATGGAAGCTCCAATGCGGTCATTCACGGCACGTTTACTTTTAAAGGCATTAGTGCTCATGCTGCTGCCGCTCCCCACCTGGGCCGAAGCGCTCTCGATGCCGTTGAGCTGATGAACATCGGTTCAAATTATATGCGTGAGCACATGATTGATCAGGCCCGAATTCACTACGCCATTACGAACTCGGGCGGTTTGGCACCCAATGTCGTGCAGGCGGAAGCCGAGGTCACTTATCTCGTACGAGCACCGAAGAGCGCTCAGGTACGGAGTCTGTTTGAACGTCTGGTGAAAGTCGCAGAAGGGGCCGCCCTGATGACAGATACCACAATGGATTTTAAATATGAAGGCGCATGTGCCAACCTGATTCCGAACAGCACGCTCGAAAAAGTGATGCATCAGCATCTCGTGGCTTTCGGTGCACCCGAATATGAAGAGGAAGAATACCATTATGCCAAAGCCATCTATGATACGCTGCCGCTCCCAAATCAGCAGGAAGCTGGCGCATTAGTTGGTCCTGAACTGGCCCCTCTTCTGGCTGAGCGACCGCTGCCAAACTTTATTGCTCCTTATTCGGATGAGAAGGAGACCTTCATGGGTGGATCAACGGATGTAGCCGATGTCAGCTGGAACGTGCCGACGGCGCAGTGTATCACAACCACGATGGCCTTTGGCACGCCGCTCCATGCTTGGCAAACCGTTGCCCAAGGCAAGAGCAGTTTTGCCCACAAGGGCATGCTGCTCGCTGCCAAAGCGATGGCAGCCACGGCCATTGAATCCATCTTGCATCCAGAGATCGTCAAGGAAGCACAACAGGAGTTACTGGACAGACTCGGCGGGGAAGTGTACGACTGCCTCGTTCCCGCAGATGTGCAGCCTCCAAAACGGGGAGAATGAGACTGTGAGGTTCAAAGACGTATTTTCCATTATCGGTCCAGCCATGGTTGGACCGTCAAGCTCCCACACTGCAGGAGCAGCACGGATTGGACGCACGGCTAGACAACTGTTCGGCGAATGCCCTTCCCATGCGGAGATCATCATGTTTGGCTCTTTTGCCGCAACGTATAAAGGACATGGTACCGATACCGCCATCGTTGGCGGTCTTCTGGATATGGACACGGATGACCCCGGATTGCCCGAAGCTTTTGCCCATGCAGATATGGCTGGCATGCAAACCGTCATTCGTCCGGGGACAGGTCTGTACCCGCATCCGAACACTGCGGAGATTGTACTATCCAACGCAGCGGGAAATCGCACATTAAACATGATCGGTACGTCAATTGGCGGAGGAAATATCGAAATTGTCCGGATTAACGGCTACAACTTGAAGCTGACGGCTCTCTATCCTACACTCATCATTCGTCATAGCGATGAACCAGGTGTCATTGCTGTCGTCACCCGCCTGCTTGTAGATAATCGCATTAATATCGGACACATGTCCGTGGATCGTAAGAACCGGCGAGGTGAAGCCATGATGGTGCTCGAATGTGATGGTCGGATTGACCCCGCCGTGGTCAGGCAGATTGAGGTGATTCCGGAAGTCCAGGAAGTCACGCTGCTCCATCTTTAACTTAAATATTGGAACTGATTTCCGCTTAATAGATAAAGGAGCCTACGCCAATGAACTTTCGAACGCTAAAACAACTTGCCGAACTGGCGGAGACCCGCAATCTTTCCCTCGGCCAGCTCATGCTGGAAGAGCAATGTCATGAATCAGGCGAAGACACGGGCACCGTATTCGGCCAGATGCAAGAGTATTATGAGATTATGAAAAGTGCGGTGCATCAAGGTCTTCACACCGATACCACTTCCAAAAGCGGCTTAACTGGAGGAGACGCCCGTAAATTGATGGCTTTTCGTGCAGATGGACAGTCCTTGCTCGGCGACCATGCCAGTCTGTCGATGAGTTACGCACTTGCGGTATCCGAGGTCAATGCCTCGATGGGCCGAATTATTGCTACACCGACGGCGGGTTCCTGCGGCATTATTCCCGGGGTATTTATCAGCAGTCAGGAGCGATTCGGCTGGACCGATGAACAGATGGTCTACGGCCTGTTCGCCTCCGGGGCAATCGGTTATGTCATTGCCAACAATTCGTTCATCTCTGGTGCAGAAGGCGGGTGTCAGGCCGAAGTAGGGTCAGCCATCGGGATGGCAGCTGGAGCGCTGGTGGATATCCGGGGCGGGTCCCCGTCCCAGGCCATCCACGCCGTTGGGCTTGCGCTGAAGAATACCCTAGGCCTGATCTGCGATCCGGTAGCCGGGCTTGTCGAGATTCCGTGCATCGTACGGAACGGGTTTGGTGCCATTACTGCTCTCGGAGCCGCCGATATGGCGCTGGCCGGAGTCCGCAGTGTCATTCCTTCCGATGAGGTGGTACAGGTCATGCTTGAGGTTGGATCGGCCATGCCTGAATCATTACGCGAAACGGCAAGCGGCGGCCTTGCCCAGACGCCAACAGGCCGCAAAATCACACGGGATTTGCAGCACAAATAAAGATCAGGCATGTCATTTACACTCGGGGAGACGTTCAGAACGCCTCAAGGTAAATGCATGCCTGTTTTTTGTATGATGTATATGATGTAGCCCAACCAAGGAATAAATCTCACATCCTCCTGTTGAACTAAAAGGGCTAAAGCTATAGCTTGTCCACCTGCAGCAGCGTAACCTGTTTTACGGTACAGGCAGGACTGATCTGCTCCTCGGACAGCACGTTCAGCTTAATCAGGCTTTTCAGCTTATGACTGTCTACCTTGGACAGCAGTCGCCAAATATCCGGATCAGGCAGTGCGGCATATAGCTTCTGGTCGTCATATTCCTTGCGGTGCTGAAGCACCGTTTTCACCGTATAACCGCCAACCTGCGCCTCGTATACCCCTTGTTCCGCACAATAAGCGACAATCTCATCTCGTAGCACAGACAATTGCTGCTCGATGTCTTTTTGCTGCTGCTTCAGTTGAAAGTAGGTTTGCACCTTCTGTTCCATGACCTATCACGCCCCTCTATACCATAGGTATGCAGGAAACGATCGTTTAAGACAGGCTATTCATGACTATTCCCGGGGAAATAATGAATCATGATTTGTACCGGAGGTACCTTCGGTAGTATTCCAACCCAAAATATAAGTACGGATTTCACCTGCTTACTCATCATT
This sequence comes from Paenibacillus sp. 7516, assembly GCF_002272715.1. Classification (NCBI taxonomy): domain Bacteria; kingdom Bacillati; phylum Bacillota; class Bacilli; order Caryophanales; family Paenibacillaceae; genus Paenibacillus; species Paenibacillus sp. 7516. The sequence goes on along the minus strand of NZ_NPBI01000020.1, from coordinate 143,112 downwards.
TAATAATTCCATCGGGTGTTTCTGTCATGGGTGCAATAGACTCTCCCGCAAATACGGATTATTACAAACAATTGCACGCACACGCTGCATTACCTTCGGTCCCATGGGCACATCGCCGACGCGTCTTAACAGAAGCCAACGCAGACACGCAATTGCCTCAAATACTTTCTCATCCTCCAGCGAGTAACTTGCCGTGCGCCTGAATTCAGCACAATACGTCTCGCCATAATTCTCGCCACTGTAGATCATAATGAGAAAAACAGACCAGGCAATATCGTACCTCGGATCACCGACCTGTCCGTTCGTCCAGTCGATAATGGTATAGTGGTCCTCCATTTCAAGAATATTACCCAGATTATAATCGCCATGGATTAAGCAATCCTGCCTAAGCTGGACGCGCTGAAGAAGGTGCGACAGATGAGTGCCTATGTCTTCATGGAGCTCAATGGAAGGAAAGAAATAACCGACAAAATCATGCCTGGATATGTACGCTCCATCTTCTGCACCAGCTTCATTTAACGGATAACGATGGACCTCCATTAAATTTTGAGCCAAATGTGCCAGTTTGGAAGATGTTAATTGGGTAACAGGTGTACCATCATAGCTCGTTAACAGAACCTGATTCTGCTCCTCATCCATGCCCCAGCCATAAGGTGTGGAGACACGAATTCCATTACGAAGTAGTTTGGACAACAGCCTGTATTGGTTGCCGACATTTGGTTTGGATTCCTTGTTCCATATCTTCAGAACATACGGCTGATCATCAAGTACGATTTTCATTACATCTGCTTCCAGTCCAGGTGACAAAGGAATAACCTTAACCTCATATCCTCCTTTCAACATAAGCCGTAGACTTTCATCCAATTGGACCCAATTTATAAGGCTAAGTTTGATGGTCATCACTTCCTCCTTTCAGCTGGCCTTATCTCCAGTAAAATAGATCGTTCTCATCATTTTTTAGCTGGTCATGGGTCTACCCGATCCGGTCAGTCAGGGATAATCAGGCCTTTACCAATCACATTGGCGGATACCGGTTCCTTGCCCAATTCTCTGGCCCATACTGACAATTGTCCCATATGGTGAATTTCATGAGCAATGACGTGGCGCATCACTTCTCCCCATGAATCTATTACAACTTTGCCATTCGGTAGATGATCGGTATGAGCTCTCTTTTCCATGCTCGTGTCCCACGCCAAAACAAATGCCTCTACATCAGGACGCAGCTTGCGATCAAATTGTCGCACCGCTTCAAGGCTCTTGTAGTGTTCAAAATCTTCCGCCCCATCCGGCTTACCCTGCAGAATCTGAAGCCAGCTCCATTCTACATCAATGATATGGAAAAACGTCTTCAAGATGCTCCCTACACCGCCTGTACGAGTCCGCAGCAATTCTTCAAGCGGTAGGTCCTCACACCACGCATACCACTGTTCACGCACCATCCAGTTATAACGAAAAAATGTTTCCATCACCATTCTCCTTTTCCTGTTGTATTCCTAGAGTGTTTTGATTAATTCTGTGTTGGCAAACGTGGTATCCGAATGTTCAAGATCCCCATAAATCCCGCTAATCTGATTGAATCCGGATTTAATCCAGAATCGTAATGCTGGCCAGTTTTTGAGCGCTACATTGATTCTGATTTCCCTGTATCCGAGTGAGGAAAGATGGAGACTCAGTGCTTGAATCATTTCCTGTCCATAACCTTTCTTCTGAATATCACTTTGGATATATAAAAATTCAAGATAAATGGAATCCTCAGATGGGTAACCATGGTACATACTCAGCAGACCCATTTTTCGATTCTCATCGACTGTACGGATCGATTGAATCCGGTAATTCTCCAACTTTCCTCCCGGTGGAAGATTGCCTTCTTTAACACATTTCTTCACATAATCCGGTTCATACTCTCGTCCGTCCCATTGTTGTAAGTAATGGCTTGTGTTACAAATGGACTGGATCTCGGGGATCTCGTATTCTTCCACATCCGAAATAATGAGTCGTTCTGACTTCCATTCTGCTGGAAGCTGTTTCATATTAATCACTCCAATGTACTTTATCATCATCTTGGATTATAGAAGTTACATAGAATCGCTCTTCAATGTATTGTTATGCTTATCTCCAAATACCTGGATCGGTCCAGTCCATCGTTCCTCATTCAGGATCATCTCCCTATACATTCCTTCCGCATAGCTATGAATAACACGATTCCAAAATTGATTGGCAGGCTTGTTGGCTAGCGTTTGCCGAATCTCCCACGCACCCGGGAATTGATCAAAGATGTGGAACGTGGCTCGTTTTCCATATCCTTTGTTTCTATACTTGCGCACAATAAAAAAATCACTAATGATATTCGTCGCGGATGCCTCACTGACATGCACGAACTCTCTCGGAACATCCAGCATTAATAAGGCGAAGCCTGCTAGCTCCCCATTCACTTTGATCATTAGAGGTTTCCTGTAGGTGTCCGTCCATTGATGATCAATGTACTTGTATAGATATAGCCCATGAATAGTCAATTCATGTCTATCGAACTCACTTGAATCATATCGATATAGTTGCATCAGGTTATGTAATACATGTTTATCTTCATATTCTATCGCATTAATTTCTAACATTTCTCTTCTCCACTCTCCCTTCCTGTTAAGCAATTTTCTTGATGATTATCGCTTTCACCTTCTATCATAACCCACGATATGGAAAAACCAGAACCGCATAATTGCGGTTCGTTACTCTTCGGAACGGGTCAATCTCTTTTTTATATAGTGGAAGACATGAATTGCGGTATAAATAAGTAGGATATTAAACAAATAGGAAAGCACTTGGATGTTGATACCTGAAAGAAACCAAATTGTGTCAGGGGGACTGGCATGGTGATATTCTGTGTAAAACCGAATGGGAAAACCGTACTCCGTTCTCGGTGGACCTTCCGTGTATGCTGTTCCAGGAATAAGCATGACAGCTAACATGGCAAGCCAAGCGGAGAGGTTTAGTATTCTATAATTAATGTTCAAGCTATCTCTCCCCCACTCATCTAGGACTGGACCTTCTTCGAAATACGTTCCTTGCAGCTTTTTATCAAAGAAGTCTCCCCAATCCTTCTAATCAATTACATAATTTTTTAATAATTCAAACTCTTCCTAAACGTAACGCGCGAATACTCTGCTTGAAAATAATCCTTCTCAAACTTCGATACCGAGTAACCAATCGATGTATAAAATACTAATGTGTCTTCTGCTTCTAAATCTCGGCACTTCTAAGACGGTGGTCATTATCAAAGTATGCATGGATTCTGTGACCACCGAACAATTCTCCATCATCATATTCGCAGTATATATCTTCATGCTTGATCACGATGTCCAGAAGTTTGATGAGGCTGCAAAGGTCTCCGGAGTTACATCATATTTTCCTGCATCGACTTCGTCCCAATCCAGATGTTCATCGTCTTCATCATATTCAGGCCAGGAATCATTTTTATAGCTCGTTAATTCATCTGCGATGGATACCTTAGCCTGCTTATCGAACTCATGCAAAACCCTATATAGATTCTCCGCCCGCTGCATCATCCCATAGATATTAGCCTTGTCATCCGATATTTCTAATGTCCAATGCACAGGACCTTTCTCATACGTGTATGCCCTGCTCAATTCTTCATAAATAAATGTTCCGATAAGCTCGCTGCGAATCGATTTTTCCAACTTACAGCACCTCCTTACAAACACTGTTTACACTATTCTCGTTTTTTTGCGAGCCCTGAAGAGAGCCTCCAACCCAAGATCGACCAGTACAAAGATCATCGCTGCAAATACACCAAACAAAGTTAGAGGGAACGTTTCTTTAAGATTAAAAATATTCTCTCTAGCTCCGATAACCAGATAAAATATGAACATGCCGACGAACCCAGCGCACGCGTAACTCAGTATTTTTACAATTAGGTAGAGTACATGATTAGTAATTCTAATCTTGTTCACCAAGAAGTCTACTACGATCGACAAAGGTAAGCCTATCAAAAAGATCAACGGAGCTGCATATATAGGGTACACAGCAATATAAAAACCAAAACCATAGGTTTCACTCATGGATAACAAGCTTGCAGCTAAACTAAACAAGATTACGGTTAAAAGTGAAGTTAACAGCTTTCTACCCAGGTTCATTTCACCACTCCAATATGGGTATCCACAATTAATCCAAGGTACTTATACGTCCGAATCCGCCGGTTTCCAGCCTACGTCCTGAGACCACAGATGGGCTTTCTGCAAGATCTCCCACACTACTGGCCCTTTGTCCTCAACATACTTCGAACGTTGTTCCTTGTATAAACTCATGAGCCTGTGCTTTTCCTCCGCATACTTCAGGCAATCCAGTGGATGTTCTCGTAAATAATCCCTGAACAGCAATGTCATCTGCTCCGAAAAACTCCCTGCTTGCCTAACGTGTACATGCGTTCGTCTATTCCCAGGTGCTTCGCGGAAGTATCTTTTACTTTGATCCGGATTATCCTCCCTAAACACAAAGCCGACCCTTTCAATATCAAACTGGAAACTCCTTAAGTTTTCGAGATGCAAAACGGAAATTTGAATGTCTATGATGGGTTTGGCGTCTAAACCGGTGATAGAAGTTGATCCGACGTGGTCGATGCGAAGAGCCTTATCTTCTAACGCCTCTCTTAATCGGAGTCCCGTCTCTAAAAACATCTGCCTCCATGCCGGGTCATATGTTGCAATTCTCCATTGCTCCTCCATACAGAACCTCAACCTCGTTTCAATATGTATTGGCTATATCATAAATAACAAGCTTATCATGCTTATGTCGCTCATTATCGAGTGTTTCTTTTTCTTTCGTTTAACTTTAATCTGTATATCATTTCACCTTCTTGGTTATCCATCTCTTGATCGATGAATCCCGTCTTCTCGTAAAGTTTTCTGGCATGGGCATTGCTTTCTTCAATAGTTAATGAGACCACCTGACATTGATGATGGGTTTGCTGAATGAATTCTAGTATGGTATAAAGTGCTTCTTCCCCTAATCCTTTGCCTTGATAATCCTGATCGATTTGAAACCCGCCTATCCAATAATTATCCCTACTATCTGGCGTGTAGCTTAAATAGAAGAAACCAAATGCCTTTTCTCCCTGGCGCAGGATAAAGGGGTCAAAAGCTTCATCCCACGGTTTAATATAGGCATGTGCTAATGACTCAATGACAGTTGGCACCCATTTGACCTGAGATTCATGTAATGAGATTGAGAGTGCTTCTTCCCAATTACGTTTATCAATAGCTTCAATAAGAATTGGTATCATTTAAGTTCCTTCCCTTAAACCACTTTCTTAGTTGATTAATATGAGCTTGATGGTAACGATTATGGTCAGCCATATGCCATATTCCCCAGCGTAGTGTGGCTTGTTTTTCATGGTCATGTCCAAAAGTAACAATACGGTCCAGATCAGCATCTGTTAATTGCTCACATGTCTCTTTTAGATCAGTTATTACTCCTTCATATTGAGAGATAAGTGTGTCCCTTGACACTCCACTCACCATCGGAAGGTTGTTGTTTTCATCGATCATCGGGCCGTATTGTTCTCTCAATGATTGGGGTAGCGGTATTCCTTTAATTCTGTAAACCCAGTTTAGATCAACGTACAGGATATGTTTTATTAACTGAGCCGTACTGTTGAGGTTATAATCTGGTCCCTTGTAGTCTACTTCCTCCTGAGACATTCCTTCTGTAATGGTTTGAAGTCGCCGGCTGTTCTCTCTTACCGCTGAATATAACATCCCAACCACAGGTGACATATCGGCTTGGCCTTGCAGGTCATGCAGCATATTAAGTATTCCTCCTTGCCTTGTTCATAGCAGCATAGCAGATCACTTCATGAAATATAACTACGGATTCGGGTAGGTCTCTTGTAAGAACTTAACCGACTGGTTGATTAGAGCTTTCAAAATATCCACATGAATGTCTGCGACTTTATTAATATACACGCATGCTTTTCCTGTCGTATGTTTCCCCAGGTCCTTTAACAGTGCTTCTCGCTCTGTATCTCCGGTTGCAAAATATAAGCTGATTTTCGCTTTACGGGGTGAAAAACCTACCAGCGGGGCATCGCCTTCGTGTCCTGAAGCATATTTATAATGATACGAACCAAATCCAATAATGCTTGGTCCCCACATCTTGGCTTCATAACCTGTTGTTTCAGCAAAAATATCCAGCAACGTATAAGCATCCTCACGTTTCTTTGGATGATCCACACTCTCAATAAACTCAATAACACTATTGTCTGTCTCTTTTGTTTTTTGCTTGTACATCATGATTCACTCCCTTTCAACCTGATTGGCAGATTGGATCTGTCCAGCTCCTCGCAGCTGATGATTCAGTTCATCCAATGATTTTTCAGTGATTCCATTCTCCTCAACCCTGCGTATTGATTACTAATTATGCCTGCAAAACCAATAACAACGACTTTAATGAGATAGAGCAATGGATTCCCTCCAAAGTGAATTATCTTTAATAGAACTGTTAATGAGTGCAGCAGATAATTAATTCGTTAAATCTTTTACTTTCATTGAAAAACTCCCCCAGTCACTACTATATCCTATATTTGTCCCCCAACCTGCTGACCTTAGATCATTTCCTAATTGGATTAGCTCGTTAATTCCGTCATTGTCCAACTTGGTATTTGGAAATCCTGTAAATGTGGGGGATTTAGCAAAGTACTTATACAATGTCCACAAGTCATTTTCTTGCGATTCCGTAATCATTCCAGCATTCTTACCTGAAATCACCATTAGTTGATTGATACCTTCTGTAACATCCTCAATCTTCTCAAGAACTGTATTTTCGTCGTTCCACTTATTATTCATTTGATAATTAATTGTACTCTCCAATTGCACTAAATCGCTCTGAAGTCCAAAGGATAAACCCGAATAAATTTCTCTCAGGTGACTTTCCCTCCAAAATACATACGTGATCAAAATGCAATTGATTACTATGGAAACAACAATAATGATATTTTTGGTCTTCATTGATTCCCCTCTCTATTAAAAAACTTCGCCACCTTAAGCGTCACGAAGTTCTCTTTCTGATCATTCTGATTTGGCCCCTGTGATTGATTTCATCCTCAAAAACATGAAACCACATAAAATAATAATTGGCCGGTTTGTTATACCAAAATTCTTCTTCCTTGCTTAACCAGTCGTCATCTACGCTCTGAAAGAACTGAAGTGTTCTCCTTCTGACCTGGTCCATTTTCGTAAAATAAAAAGTGATATCGTTGCCTTTGATCTTTTCCTGCCCCTCCTTACCTAATTGAAGCGCCGGGCCCCATTCCAATAATTCCTCTTGTTTCAGCTGCCGATTCTCAAACGTCGCCACCTGATAAGCGTATTCGACCCCCGCAAAGTGCAGCAGCAATGCACCAATCGAGTTGCTCTCGGTATCCAGCAAAAAATCAAGTTGATCAATGGATAGATCTTTGACTTCTTTAATCGTTGTATATCTGGCATAGTTCATCATTGAAATCAAGCGACTAATCTGAGGAGAATAACCCGGTATGTCACTTATCAGATAAATGTTATCCATGTTCATGATTTATGTTCCCTCCACTTTAGGTATGTACGACTTGGCTCATGATAAAATTCACAGCATCTTTCAAATGATCCGCAATATAATCCGGCTCTGTCACAAGCCCATTCCCTTTTATCAGGGTTAAGCCTCATGTGCAAGGTTTCTTCAATCAATATCCAAAAAAGCCAAGAATGATTTTTACCTTCTTCTCCTTTTTGTTCATAAATTTAATTCCCTCTTTTGTATCGATGATCATTACCTTTTTTCCAATCCATGCTCTAACGTACACTGATCTTAGACTGAAGGGTTTTGTGAATCCTTTGACCTCACTTTCCGTACCGTCTTCGTGTTCGAATTCCGTTCGGATGAACCAACGGTTTCCATCCGATCTCTCTAAACTTTTTCACAGCATGCTCCTTTTCAAAGCCTCTTTCTTTATCTTAGAATTCAATATAAAAAAGTAATATCTCATTCAGATCATTGATTACAACCGCAGCTGCCGAAACAATATGTTTAGGTGGGGTCATCTTCTCCAGACCTTTCACTTTAATTTGATTCCGCAGGAATAATCATCTGTTGTACTTCTTGTACTCCAGGAATAAACCCGAGGTTATAATACAATGATTCCGCATCGTTTCCTTCCATAACATACAACCGTAGGATTGGATATTTTCCTTTCAGGATTGTCAAAGCTCTCTGCAACATGTATGTAGCAATCCCTCTCCCTCTATGCGATGGGATGACACCAATACTATATACTGCTGCCTCCGTGTCCTGTAAACAAAGCCTGCAATTGGCGACAAGCTGCCCTGTATTTTTGTCATACACAAGTGTAGAAGCTTCCGTAAGGGTCTCATTGGTTAGAGCGGGATCTTCATCAGGTATGAACTGTTCCAACGAAGACTTATTTCTTCTTAACGCCTCAAAACCTCCTACAAAGCTTGCGAAGTCGCATTGAGCTATTTCATTTTCATTGTTAAATCGCTTGGTACCTGTTTCTTCTTCAATAATTTCAGGACTCTTGATGATCAGATCGTCGTCCCATGTCACGTCGAATCGTTCCGTGGGACGCTGCATCCAGCGGCATCTGAACTCCACTGGCCAAAATCCGGCTTTGGCAAATAAATGAACCTGGTCCGGAAGAATTTCAAAAGCTTTAATGGCCTGGGTTCGGTCAGACCAGCTGACAAGGATCTTTTTCAGAAGCTTCAGTACCTCAAAGGACTGATTGAACGGTGGAATGAAAAATAAATGATATATATTATTGGGTGCCATCCGCACCCCACCAATTTTCGATGCTCCCTGGTAGATCCAATACGCATTATTTCGATTAGCACTGAACCGCTCTTCTCTAAAAAAACCAACAAAGCGCATATTGTAATAAACCGAGCAATATATTCCCCACTCTTCCGGGTCAGCCTTACGAATAGAATATTCGCTGGATAAATCATACGTTTCCATGTTTTCAGACCATTCAGCTGCCTTCATTCGCCATTCCCCCACTATGCCTTGAATTCTTGTATTCTTCTGCCGTCATGCACTCGATCTGAGAAGTTTCCTTGCGTGTATTCGCGTATAACCTTATTCCAAAATTGCTGTGCAGGCACGTTGCTTTCAAGCTGGTGTATTTCCCACTGTCCCTTATGCATATCAAATAGTTGTTTAGCTACCGCCGTGCCTATGCCTTCTTTTCTGTATTTCTTCATAATAAAAAACTCCGCAATGGAGCAATACTTTCGCTCTTCTGATTCTATGCATCTGACTAACACAAAACCGATATAGTTATCCTCCTGTTTGATGACATATGGAAATCGATGATCCACTTCGACCCAATAGTCTTCCAAATAAGGATAGGCCTTAAATAGACCATCATCTTCCACATCACAATGGATAAATTCAGAGAAATCATAACTATAGAATTGCATGAGATTTTGTATGATACCCTTATGTTCCTTGGATGCTTGAATTAATTCATAATTCATATCGTGGTTACCACCTCACCTTTACTTAGCTATGTGTAGCGTCTTCTTAAAGGCTTCAATCTGTTTTTTATGATGTTTATCATGCGAGATGAATGCCCTTACATACTTCTTAATACTGAATTTCTTTTTGTCTCCATCCTTATATTCTCGTGTATATTCTTCTTCGTTCAATCCCGTAATGTCATGGATAATGTTCATTCGCTTTTCTACAAATTCTTCAACAATCGTATTCTTCGATCTGGTCTTTGAGTATTCCATCGCATTTGCATTAAATTCATCAAAGTTCAGATGCTTTACGGTCAATGGTTCGCCCTGTTTGATTTTATAGATAGCTTCCTCATAGAAATATTGATCCCACAGCATCATATGCGCGATAACGTCTTTCAAAGTCCATTTGCCCTCAGCTATTGGTGTATTCCAAACCTGCTCAGATAGACTGTCCAACTCTCTCACATAAGAAGTAAACGACTTGAATTCCTCAATCATTTCACCCGTAGTTTTAGCCATGATTATATCGCTCCTATAAATGATTTTGTTCAACTTACTTTAAGATCAAATTCTATGCAAAAAACTAATTCCATCCTTGCTTTTATTCATTGATTAAGGTTGAACTATGCCAGGCCTCTTAGTATCGAAGCAAAAATGTTAAGCGACGTCTAGATAATCCGAGCTTGAATTGATACACATTATTGCTCACCCATAACAAGAGTACCCTGAATAACCTTCTCATAGTTTTCCCACACAAAATAAAATGGACCTATGTTTAGTGGTTGGTTCTTGTGCTCCAGCATAAAGTCCTTCCAAATAACTACATCCTCTTCCCGATCCACTTTCACAGAGATATAACCGCACTCTTCGTCTCCGCACCAAGGGCATACTAAAATGGGATATCTATAATACAGATACTCATGGGGTTCCTTTAACAAAAAGTATTGAATCATTTGTTTTTGATTTTCTTCAGTTCCCCATCCCAGCGCTGGTACCAGATCGTGCCTCTTAAGCATCTGATATAGAGACTTTCCATCAATAATGAGATCTGCGAATGTTGTGTTTTTATTTCCTTCCTGAGCTGGATCTAATTCATCATACCGACTGGAAGGTTGAGTTTCTAAAACATTTATTATTGAAGTCATTAATAGATTCTCCTTGTTGTTTATCCTGCTGATAACTTATAAATAAAATAACGCTTTTCCATTCGTAATAGTTATTACATTTCCAAAAAGTCTACAGCCTTTTCTTCAGAAAATACTGAACAATGCCCTCTGGATATTCATCAATGACTCCAAACACTTCATAGCCCATCTTCTGATAGAACTCTGGAGCCTGGTAGGAAAACGTACTGGTGTGAGCAAGTTTGCACCCCATACTTGAGGCTATGCTTTCCGCTTGCAAGATGAGAGACTTGCCACTCCCGTGATTTCTATATTCCTCGTCGATCCAAAAGTTATCAATATATAACGTCTCACAGTATGTAGCGCAGAAGATTCCACCTACAGCCAGGCCTTCCTTATCCCTTAGAAATAGATTGATGCTTTTGCCTGGCCTCTTTAATAACCCTTTCGTTTCTCTTACATTATAGTTATACAAACGATCACAAATGGCTTTGTAGTCTTCCTCATGGTCTTCATATACAATCTGCAATTCAACATCTTGCTTCGGGCTGCTCATCGCTCTATAACCTCATTTCATTCGATATGATTTATATGCTCACTTGGTTCGTTCATCTATAGATATTTCTTAAATGCTTTGCTTGACTCTCCATCGTACCCTAGTTTTTCGTAGAAATGATGTGCCTCGCTTCTGGATGCTCCACTGGTTAGAAATATTTTCATACAATTTCTCTGTATACATAAATGTTCAATATACTTCATCAGTTCTGAACCGTATCCCTTGCTTTGGACATGCTCCGTAACAATGACTCGTTCGACTACTCCAAACGGTCTATTCTCCACAAAGGCATCCAGACAAATATGTAAGTGCGCTGTACCAATAACCTTTTGATCGATTTCACACACGAGCAAGAAACTGTTGGGATTATTTTGGATCTCCTCAATCCGTTCTCCCAACACTTTTGTATTCAAGTTGTTTGGCAACAACTCTTTGTACAAACGTTCAATAGCCTGCGCATCTCTTGGCTCTGCTTCTCTGATCATCACGCTCACGCTCCTTATGTTCTAAAAATAATTAATTCAGCTGATAACTCAATATAATGTCTCCATTGTCTTCAACTTCGCCTGTGTCCAGGAATCCGGAAGCTTTATATAGCGTATTAGCCACAACGTTATGCGGTACATGAGACACCCTGATCTGTTGGCAATCCGCTCTGCTTTTTAGTTTGTTGATCACTTCTCTAATAGCTTGTTTGGCATAGCCTCTTCCTTGGTATCTTTCATCAATCATAAATCGCAAAATCCAGTAATACCCGTCACTATAGATTTCATTATCAAATAGAATGAAACCCACCATCCGATCCTCCGCATAGATTCCGTATGGCTTGGAAGTGGTCTCCTTGATTGCATGAATGAGCGAGTCCGAATTCGTAGCGACCAGGTTCATTTGCTCTTCCCGTGGTTTAAGGCTAATGCAGTCCAATTCGTTTTCTTTCGTTATCAACCTTAGCGTGACGTTCTCTACTGACATGAGGACCTCCCCTTGATCATTTATCATCGTATTATCATAATTCATATGTATACTTGCACCGGCCTGTCCTACAATTTATTCAATACATATACATCTGGAAAACTAAATCCATCATAACCCAAATCATGGTATATGCGAATAATTACTTCCTTTTTCAAAAGAATCTAATTTCTTTTAACATCACAAAAAGACCACGGTTCCCCATGGTCTCAATTGATTCCTGCCTTTCCTCCTATACCGCTCCACTCACCATTTGCCCCTTGTACCATACCGCCTGCCGGGCAGATTTACGGGCAACAGCTTCCGCAGAGCAGCTCGCATGAACCAGTACAAAGCTCGCCTCATCGCCTACTTTAGGCCAGACTTGTTTCCCTTCCGAATTCAGCGGTGTAACTCCACCCGTGATGAATCCAAGAGATTGGGACAACGAACGTTCATCATTGTATCCATACAATTCGGCGAAGCGCCCTGCTTTCTCCAGTTGATCCCCGCTGCCAAAAGGTGACCAATGATCAGTCAGGCTGTCTGTGGCCAGCCTCACGTTGACCCCCACGCGATGCAGCATCGGAAGGGGCATAACCATTTTGCCGATGGGTACTGTTGAAGCCACGCTCATGCCGAGAGCGGCCAGGCGCTTCGCCATATCCTCTGCCTCCTGCGGCTCCGCTTGAGCGAACCAAAATGCATGACTCACTGTGACCTTCCCTTGAAGTCCTGCCTCTTCCGTCAGATCAGCGAGCCGCTGCAGCGTTTGCTTGCCCGGCTGATTGCGATCATGCAGATGGATATCGATCCCCGCCTGATGCTGCACAGCCAGATCTACCATGGCATGCAGCGATTTCTCGATATGCTCGTCCACTGTATGAGGATCAAGTCCGCCAACGATCGTAGCTCCTTCTTCCATGGCTTGACGCATCAGCTCCACCGAATTGGAGCGAAGCAGCCCGTGCTGCGGAAATGCCACAATTTCTGATGAGAGTTTGCCCGAGAAAGTTTCCAGTGCCTGTCTGGTGGCCTCAAGCCGTTTCAACCCGCTGACGGGCTCAATGTTGCAATGGCTGCGTACATGAGTGGACCCATAGCCCTGAATCAGATGCAGGATACTCTCCGCTTGACGTTTCGCATCCGGCAGCAGCTTGGGCAGCAGTACCTTCTCTTCTTCAATCCGTTCGAAAATGCTGGATATGCGCCTTACGGCTTGCCAAGGTCCATCGTAATACGTTTTATCCAGATGAATATGAGCTTCTTCGAACGAAGGCAGCAGCAGCTGCCCTTTAGCATTATATTGAGGCAGATCCGTCTGAAGTTCCGCTCCCTCATCCTTAATCTCAGTAATGATTCCGTTCTCCACCCGGAGATGGGCCTTCTTTGTCTGTGTTCCCGTTACCTGGCCCTCTTCCGTAACATATCCTTGCTCCAACGTTACGTTAGTCAACCAATATGCCTGATTTAACATGTCATCCCTCTTTCCACGAAGTGTGCCGTGCATGGTACCGATCATCTGTGCTCTATGGTACCATAGGGGTGAACGAGGCAAAAATATGTAAAACGTTGGTGTTCCATACGATGATCGTTTGGATCTGTCTAGCAGAAAGGTGTGCACTCAACATGAATAAATGGCTTCATATCCTTGCAAGTGCAATCGCAATCACACTTTTCATGATGCTGTATTATTCAGTAACCGGAACGTCCCTTTCAGAAGTGCATTGGGGTTCGTACACGGTGATCCTCCTACTTGTTCTCGTTATTCCACAGACGCTCGGAACGATAATCAGAGAACGCAAAAACAGGCACAACTAAGTGCCTGCACCCTATTCACCCTCCTAAACTACCGCTCTTCTTCAAAAATGAAACCTCTCATGCCCGCCATCCGTCACGCCTTCAATCCGCTCTAATTCTAGAAGTCTGCGCTTCAACTCCAAGCCTCCGCGGAATCCGGTGAGCTTGCGGTTGGCACCGATAATGCGGTGACATGGTAACAAAAGAGGAATGGGATTCGCACCGTTTGCTGCCCCAACTGCACGAACCGCCGTAGGTCTGCCGATTGCAGCCGCAATGTCGCCGTATGTGCGAACTTCACCATAAGGGACACGTCCCAGCTCTTTCCACACCTGCTGCTGGAATGCTGTGCCAATCAGATCAAGTGGAATCTCATCCGTATAACGAATTTGCTCCCCTGCAAAGTAAGCTTGCAGCCAGTCCACCATGCCTGTCTCCTTAATGGCTTGTTCATCTTCTACCAGCTCTGCTCCCGGGGCAATCCGGGTAATCCAGCTGCTCCAGTCCTCCAACGTTTCATTCGGCATGACAATACGGCAGATCCCCAGTTCCGTAGCGATCAACACCCACGGACTGCCGTCCAGCTCCAAGGCAGACCATATGATCTTTTTTCGCATGTTACACTCTCCTCCCCTTTAAGTATTTCATTTCGTTTCTTTATATATAATGGAGGCTCCGCTGCTAAACACGAACAGATCTCTTGGTCTTCCGCTTCATGCTGCGCATCATCTGCTTGGTCTCCGGATCCACGCGATAGGACTCCGTTATTTTCTGCAGAGCTTTATTATAGGTAAAATCATCAAGCGTATTGTTTTTCAAATATGGCATCGTCACTTCCGGCTGCTTCACATAGGCCATCGATATTGCCCACGCTACCGCCATTTTGACGTAGTACGCTTCATGTTTAATCTGATCCAATGAGACCAGAACCCGATCAATGTATGTCTCATCCAGATAAAAGTTCAATAGCATGACCACGCCAAAACGTATCTCGTACTCCTGATCCGACTTCAGATAAGGCTGCAGGAAATTCCACACGGATTCTGCATGTACCCTCGTATATTTCAATCCGGCGCAGAAGCTGTCACATATCGACCAGTTATCAATCTTGGGAACAAAAGCGGCGACATGCTCCAGCCATTCATCCAGATCCGCCTGGACATGACCAATAACCATGGCCTGCAGCATCACTTCTTCGAAATAATCATCGTCAGCCGTCTCCAGGTACCCACGCCAGTCCCCTGCAGCGAGCTTTTTCGCCATCTTTCGTATCGCAGGCAATCGAACACCCATCAGATTCGTAATATTGGGAATCAATGCAGCCGAGAATTTTTGGTACTCCGGTTCGGCCAGACTGAGCAGCTGTGTTCTGATCTCTGTTTCCACGATTGCAAGTCCTCCTCATCAGTTACTTGTACAACCAGTATATCTCCGCAGCGCCTATTTGTAAGCCCGTTCCGAATGGTTGAGCAAGATTTCAATAGCGCAGTCCATGCTTCACTCATCCTATCTGCTGTTTACCTCGCTTACATTGCGTTTAAAAATACGGAGCCCCGCCTCTAGAAAGGAGTCTTGATATGAACAAGAACGGACCTCAATCGCCTAGGAATAATTCAATCGAAGAAATCACCGAGCTGCTGGTTCAATATGTACAAACCCAAGACCTCCCCGAATTTTATAAAGCGATAAAAGAGCTTCATCCCTACGATCTTACTCTCATCTACAAAAAGTTTCCCGAACAGGAAACGAAGCGGTTGCTGCTGCTGTTCAAGCCAGATGTTCTCGCTGATATGGCCGAATCGCTCAAGCTTCATGAACAGATTAAGCTGTTCGAACAGCTTGGCCCGGAACGTACGCTTGAGGTCATGCAGCAGATGGACAAGAGTGATCTGATCCGGTTCCTGCATGATTTGCCTGCCAAACGCAGGGAACAGCTGTTGTCGAGCATGCATCTCGACCATTCTGCCATTATCCGCTCCGTGCTGAACTATCCGCCGGAGACGGCCGGCCGGATCATGACCGACCGTTATCGCACTCTGCTGGCGCATGAGACTGCGAAGGAAGCGATAAGAGAATCCCAGGGCACTCCGCCTATACCGGCTGCGAGCTATCTGTACGTTACGGATGATGAAGGCAAACTCATTGGAGTGGTCAGTCACCGATCCCTGCTTCAGGCGGGTGACAAGACCCGGGTAGAGGAGCTGATGACCAAGCGCGTCATTTATACGACTGTGGACATGGACCAGGAAGAAGCTGCGCAGCTGCTGCAGCGTTATGAATTTAACGCCTTACCCGTCGTTGATGAGAACCATAGACTCTGTGGTGTCATTCAGATGGATGATGTCATTGATATCATCATGCATGAAGCCAGTGAAGACCTTGCCAAGATGGGTGGCGGCGGCAAGGATATTGATTTTGATACCAAACCGCTCGTAGCGGTCAAGCGCAGGCTCCCCTGGCTCATCCTGTTACTATTCATCGGACTCATCTCAGGCAGCATTGTGGACTTCTTCGAGGATACGCTGAATCAGGTCGTTGCTCTCGCGTTTTTCATGCCCATGATCGCCGGTATGACCGGAAATACGGGAACACAGTCTCTGGCTGTCGTCGTCCGCGGTCTCATTGGTCGCAAGCTCGACAAATCCACCGTACTGGCGTTAATTGGCCGGGAAATCAAGGTAGGTACCCTGATTGGACTCGTATGCGGAGTCATGATTACAGTTATCGCCTACTTCTGGCAAGGGGACTGGCTGCTCGGCACCATTATTGGCGTGTCCCTCTTCTTCACACTCGTTATCGGTACACTGACAGGTACATGTATTCCCCTATTGCTAAGTCGCTTCAAGGTTGATCCCGCCGTTGCCTCCGGCCCCTTGATCACTACGCTGAACGATATATTGTCGCTGTTTATTTACTTCGGGATCGCTACCCGGTTTCTGGATGCACTTATGTAAAACCGGCTGTGCCTGACATACGGAAAACAGACCCACTATGAAGGATAGCGGGTCTGTATGTGCCTTTCCAAATGAATGAACATTGCATCGAATCATAAGTGACATCCAAGCTTTAAGATATCGATGAAATGATCTATTTTTCTATCGTTCTATGCCGATCTCTTATTTTTGTTATAGATATCGAAGGCCACGGCAAGCAGAAGCACCAGACCTTTAATTCCCTGCTGCCAGTCAATGCCCAGTCCAATGAGGGACATCCCGTTATTCAGTACCCCCATAACCAAGCCGCCGATGATCGCTCCAAACACGGTTCCAATACCTCCGGAAGCTGAAGCTCCACCGATAAAGCAGGCAGCAATCGCATCAAGTTCGAAGTTGGTACCCGCTCTTGGGGTAGCCGCATTCAGACGAGCAGCGAAGATCAGACCGGATATAGCAGCGAGCACACCCATGTTTACAAATACCCAGAACGTTACTTTTTTGGTTTTGACTCCGGATAGTCCTGCGGCCTTTTCATTTCCGCCAAGTGCATACACATGACGTCCCATTACAGTGCGGTTCATGACGAAGGAGTAAACAACGATCAGTACAAACAGCAGGATCAGGATATTCGGAATTCCGGCGTAACTTGCAAGTACGAAGGTAAACAGGTTCGTTACCGCAGCCACCACAACCAGTTTGAGCAGGAAAAGTCCCTGCGACACCACCGCGAATCCGTATTTCCGCTGGGAGCGGCGTTCCCGCAGTTCATTTACGATATACCAGATTGTAAGTGCAATCCCTACAAGGATCGAGATGAGACCGAAACCTGAGAATTGGATATCAGGCAGGAACCCGGAGCTGATCTTTTGGAATCCCCCCGGAAAAGGAGAGATGGACTGACCCTCTAGCACAATCATCGTCAAGCCGCGGAAGAGCAGCATGCCCGCAAGGGTTACGATAAAGGCAGGAATCCGCACATACGCGATCCAGAAGCCCTGCCACGCCCCGATTAACGCCCCCACCAGCAAAGAAGCGATCACCGCCAGCCAGGCTGGAAGCTGCCAGTCAACCATCATAATGGCAGCCACTGCACCAACAAAGGCTGCAACAGATCCGACCGACAGATCAATATGCCCGGTAATAATGACAAGTACCATCCCGATGGCGAGCACCAGGATATAGCTGTTCTGCAGGATCAGATTCGTAATATTGATCGGCTTCAGCAAGAGTCCGCCAGTCAGCACCTCGAACAAGATCATAATGACAACCAGTGCGATAATCATGCCGTATTGGCGTATATTGTTTTTGAACAGTTTAGTTAGCATTTCCATGCTTCTCGCCTCCAGACTTCGTCATATATCTCATCAACGTTTCCTGCGTCGCTTCCTCGCGGCTGACTTCTCCCGTGATGCGTCCGGCATTCATGACATAAATCCGGTCACACAGGCCCAGAACCTCAGGGAGCTCGGATGAGATCACCAGCACGCCCTTACCTTCAGCAGCAAGCCGGTGAATAATGGTATAGATTTCGAATTTGGCACCCACATCGATTCCGCGGGTTGGTTCATCCAGAATGAGAATATCCGGTCCGGCAAATATCCATTTGCTTAGCACCACTTTCTGCTGGTTACCACCGCTCAGATTGCCGGTTTTCTGAAGGATGCTTGGAGCCTTGATATTCATGCTTTTCTTCATCTCTTCGGCAACCAGCACTTCTTCACGTTCATTCACAACGGCGTTTTTGGTCAGCTTGCCCAGGCCGGTCAGTGAGATATTGCGTTTGATATCATCCATAAGAATAAGCCCGTATTCCTTCCGATCCTCTGTCACGTAGGCAAAACCATTCTGAATCGCTTCTGTTACGCTGTTGTTCTGAATCGGTTGACCATCCTTGATGAGCTGACCCGATATGTTGCGTCCATAGGATTTGCCAAAGATGCTCATGGCCAGCTCTGTACGTCCCGCACCCATCAGACCGGCTATGCCGACGATTTCACCACGCCGAATGTTCATGTTGACCCGGTCCAGTACTTTGCGCTCAGCATGATGCTCGTGATATACCGTCCAGTCCTTCACTTCCAAAATGACGTTACCAATATCCGCATGACGTTCCGGATAGCGGCTTGTCAGATCACGGCCCACCATTCCGCTGATAATCCGGTCCTCGGTGACGTTATCCTTCTTCATGTCCAGCGTCTCGATGGTCTTGCCATCCCTTAATATCGTGACGGAATCCGACACCTTGGACACCTCGTTCAGCTTATGGGAAATCAGGATACACGCAATTCCCTGCTTCTTGAACTCCAGCATCAGTTGGAGCAGGTTTTCACTGTCGTCCTCGTTCAGCGCTGCTGTCGGTTCATCCAGAATAAGCAAACGAACCTTTTTGGAGAGTGCTTTTGCGATTTCAACCAGCTGCTGCTTCCCTACACCGATGTTGGATACAAGGGTGTTTGGATTTTCGCTCAACCCCACTTTGGAGAGCAATTCACGTGTACCGACCAACGTTTCTTTCCAGTCAATGATGCCTTTGCTGGCACGCTCGTTGCCCAGGTAGATGTTCTCGGCAATGGACAGGTAAGGGATCAGTGCGAGCTCCTGATGGATAATGACGATTCCCAAATCCTCGCTCTGCTTGATGCTTTTGAACTCGCATGTTTTCCCTTGGAACAAAATATCCCCTTCGTACGTTCCATGTGGATATACACCGCTAAGCACTTTCATCAGTGTGGATTTACCTGCACCGTTCTCACCGCACAGGGAATGAATTTCACCTTCCCGGATCTTGAGATTGACGTTCTCCAGTGCTTTGACGCCAGGAAAGGTTTTGGTAATGCCCTTCATTTCCAATATGATTCCGGTCATGGGACTTGCTCCTTTCCATTATTATTTCAGTCCGATTTCCTCTTTGGTGTAATAATTGGAGCCGACAATGTCCTTCTCCACATTGGTCCGGTCCACGGAGATCGGGTCCAGCAAATAGGCCGGAATTATTTTAATACCGTTGTTATATGATTTTTCGTCATTCACTTCTGCTTGTTTCCCTTGTAAAATGCTATTAGCCATCTCTACCGTCTGCTCCGCGAGCTTGCGTGTATCCTTGAATACCGTCTGTGTCTGCTCTCCGGCAACAATGGATTTGATGGAGGCCAGCTCCGCGTCCTGTCCAGTAATGACAGGCAGAGGCTTACTCTCTGATCCGTATCCGACGCCTTTCAGTGACGAGATGATGCCGATGCTGATTCCATCGTACGGGGACAACACGGCATCCAGGTTATCTCCGGAGTAATAGGCACTTAGCAGGTTATCCATCCTCGACTGGGCGAGTGCTCCATCCCAGCGCAAGGTCGCAATCTGTGCCATTGTGGTTTGGTTGCTCCGTACCACAAGCTTGCCGGAATCGATATAGGGTTTCAGTACAGACATTGCACCGTCGAAGAAGAAATACGCATTGTTGTCATCGGGTGAGCCGCCAAACAGCTCGATGTTGAATGGTCCTTTGCCTTCCTTGAGGCCAAGCTTCTGCTCTATGTAGGAAGCCTGGAGCACCCCAACCTTGAAGTTGTCGAACGTCGCATAATACGTGAGATAGGGCGTGTTCCGGATCAGACGGTCGTATGATATGACTTGAATGCCCTCATCGTGGGCCTTCTTGATTACATCCGTCAGTGTGTTGCCGTCCACGGATGCAATGACCATCACATCCACTCCCTTGGTGATCATGTTCTCAATCTGTGAAATCTGATTTTCGACCACGTCCTCAGCGTACTGCAGATCCGTCTTATACCCTTGTTCCTGAAATAGACGGACCATGTTCTCTCCGTCGCCGACCCAGCGCTCGGACGATTTCGTTGGCATGGAGATGCCGACATATCCTTTTTCCTTGCTCCCTGTTCCGCTCTCAGCCAGATTGCAGGCCGATAACATCAAGGTCATCACCAGAAGCCAGATCATCACTGCTCCTTTTTTCATATCAAGTTCCCCTTTCCTCGAATCATGCGGATCTGATTGTTTAACAAGATAACGCTTACAATCCAGAAATGAACTTCTATTGCCTTCTGTTTCTGCCTGATCCCATCGTAGCATTGTCAGGTTTGAGCAGTCTTTGCAGCTTTTGAACCTTTTTTATAAAAATTTAACTTTTGTATCCTCAGCAGGAGTACCTTATCCCTTTCTTTGAATACCGTTCCAGCTCCATCCCCGGACACAAAAAAAGAGTTGAACCGCTTCGCAGAAGCAGCGCAACTCTGTTGTCTTCGCCGTACCTTATAATGCTACACCCGGTCTGCGGAGGCACTCTGCCCTGTGCCCCCATCCTTCCGATACTGTGCGGGTGAAATGCCCATCACTTTCTTGAACGCCGTGCTGAAATAGTGCTGGGTATCGTAACCGACCCGTTCTGCAATGCTGTGGATAGGCAGTGCGGTTGAATCCAGCAGCTGTACTGCTTTGCGGATGCGGGCATGTGTGACCAGGGTTACGAATGTATCGTTTAACTCTTTCTTGAGCACCCGGCTGAGATATACCGAGGAGACTTGCAGACGCGAAGCGAGCGATTCCAGTGTAAGTTCCCGATCCGCGTATCCTTCATGAATGATCTGCCGAGCTCTGCGCACCAGCGGAGATAAGCGGGCTTCCCCATAGATAAGCTCACGGCATAACCGGTAAGCACTCGGGACCTCCTCCAATGCACCTGTATTCTGCTCCACATGAGCATGAACAGCAATATTCAGACAGGTACTAATTTGCTGTTCAATGGTGCAATCCAGTTCTTCCGGAGCTGCCCGCCAGAGACAGAAGCCAATTAATCCATTCGGGTCCCGGAACAGGACATGGGGAAGATCTCCCAGCAGTTCACCGATAATATTTTCTACGGCAAAAAGAAACAATTGACGATCATTCTCCCGCATAAGGGACTGACGTGCTTCGGCCGCAGGCCAGCGGACGACCCCGATCTGCACAGGCGGATCCGATGGCAGGCGCAGGAACGCAAGCTGCTCTCTCAGATCTTTTCCTTCCGCTCGGCCTTCCAGCCACTCCAGACAAAAACGCTGACGCAGCAGCGGAATATTGCGTTCGATCTGGTCGGCAGCCTGCTTGACGTAAGCCGTACGTCTACGTTCTTCATCCATGCGCTGTTTCAGGCGCACAAGCGCAGCGTTGAGCCGTTCTGCATCTACCGGCTTAAGAATGTAATCCTCCACACCAAGCCGCACAGCCTCTTGGGCATAAGCGAACTCATCATGCCCGGAGATGATGAGGCAGCGGCAATCCGGACACTCATCCTGAAGTCGACGGATCAGATCAATGCCGTTCAGAAATGGCATGTTCATATCCACTAGAATGATATCAATACCGAACTGGACAGCCAGCTCCAGCGCTTCCTCTCCGTCCTCCGCTTCACAGGCAACCTCCATGCCAAGCGCTTCCCAGTCAATGGCATCCCGGATGCCTTCGCGAATAATCGGTTCATCATCTGCGATCAGCACTTGGTAACGCCGGGCCGACTGCAATGTCTCGGCTGCTGCCACCGATGCTGCCGTACTCTCCGTCTCTGGTTCTGTCCAAGCTGCTTGGATCATTGCTTCCTTCATTGACTATCCCGCCTTCCCTCAGTATCAAATTGCAACGTTTGTGGAAGTTCTTTCATCAACGGCTGAGTGATGGTCACACAAGTCCCTTCACCTTCCCGACTATTCAAACTGATCCCGTATTCTTCTCCAAAAGAAAGCCGAAGGCGTGCCTGTACATTCAGCATGCCATAGCTTTTGCCGCCCTGACCGGCTTCCTGTGTTTCCATGCTTTCCAGCGGCGTACCGAGCAGCTGCGCCATCTCGTGCAGCCGCTCGCTGGACATCCCGGCGCCATCATCCTGTACCGTCAGAACCAGCTTATGATCTTGTACTTTGGCTTCAATTCGAATCTTACCCGGACCTCGTCTGCCCTTAATCCCGTGATAGATGGCATTTTCCACAATTGGCTGCAGCACCAGCTTAAGCACGAACAGCTCCTTGAGCTCCTCCGGAATCACCAACTCACATTGAAGTCGATTCCGGTACCGGGTCTGCTGAATCTGCAGATAACTGGATATATGTTCAACCTCGGATTGCAAGGGAATGAAATCATTGCCTTTGCTAAGCCCAATACGAAATAGTCTGGACAGGGCTCCCACCATCTCGGATACATCGTCCACACCTTTCCTCTGTGCCATCCAATGGATCGTATCTAGGGTGTTATATAAAAAATGAGGTTTGATATGCTCCTGCAGGCTTCGCATTTCAGCATCCCGTTTTTGCCGCTCCCGTAATTCGTTAAGCGACATGAGCTGCCGGATCTGTGCCAGCATTCGGTTAAAACTTCTACCCAGCATGCCGATTTCATCAGCCCGATCGCTCCAGCGGCCGGATCTGAGATTTCCCGTTTCCGCCCTGCGCATATACGACATCAAGCGGAAAATCGGTTGAGCAATGGAACTGGAGAACCGAAGAGAAGCGCTCAGACCAAAGAGACAGACCACGAACACAAAACTGACGACGTAAAACTTAATCTGGCGGACTTCAGCGATCGATTCCCTCGCCGGGAATACCCCTACAGTTCTCCATCCTGTAAACGAGGAAGACTGGTACATGAACAACAATTCCTTCCCATCCGTTTCTGCGTTAAATATTCCGCTATCCCCGGATGGGAACCACGCCGATGGAATCTGCTCAACAAGTGGGTTGTCCGGCATATAGACACTTCGCCCTTCTGCATCGGTCACCATCACATATCCCGATTTCCCCAGCGTCACATCCCTGGCGGCCTGAGATACGGTACGCAGTTTCAAGTCAATCATGATGACACCGAGCACGCGTCCCGATGTTTCATCCGTAATGGAACGTGCAACAGACACAATTTCACTATCCTTATACCGAACATGTGTCGTGATGTTACGCTGTCTCGGTTGACCCAGAACAGTAAAAATGCCGGCATTCCGGGACGCACCTTGATACCATTCCTCCTGAACCAAGCTCTGATTGGTTTTCGGGTACATCTCGTTGCTAATGTAATCTCCGTTTCCGTTCACAAGGACAATACCTGCAATTTCTGGATACAATGTCGTGAATCCCTGCAAAAACTGCTTGATCCCATACAGTTGATCCTGATCTTGGGACTGATTCGAATCGCCACTGGATACGGCTGCTCCTGTATGACCGTCAAACTCCGTTTTCCCTTCCATGAACGCACGGATATCCGGGTCAAACGCGATCAGATAGGTCATGTTTTGCAAATTCTCCATCTTGCTGTCAAGCGCTTCATTGACTTTGCCGATCAGCTGCATCGTGTGTCCCTCGACCTGCCTTTCAACAATCCGTTCCACAGTCCAGTTCACCAGCAGTCCGAGTCCCACTGAAGGAACAATCGCAAAGAGCAAAAAGAGCAGCATCAGCTGATAGCGCAGCGGCATATTACGCAAACGAAGCCTCTGCAATCCACTCTTCATCCGGAAACGAATTTTCTTCCAGCCGAGGGGCATTCGAGAACGATGTTCTGTTTTATTTGGCATAGTAATCATCTACATTCGATCGTGTCACGACAGAGATTCCGGTATCCACCCTAACCGGCAGCGGTGCATTTTCATCGGAAGAAGACGGTGCAGGTACGGTCAGTTGGTGGTGCAAATGAAACAGGTATTGAAGGGACCAGTAGCCCATATTCCAGGTTCCCTGTGCGATCGTTGCAGAGATTGTGCCACTCTTGATCATGTCCAGTGTAGCTTTATTGGTATCAAAGGATATGATCTGCAGCGGATAACCTGCATCCCCATTCTGAACCGCTTCGCCAACGCCCGCTGCTCCTGTCGCTTCGGTTACAAAAATACCGCCGAGCTCCGGATATGTCTTCATCATTCTAAGAGCTTCATCTCTCGATTTCATTGCATCTCCGTGCCCATCCGCGACTTCAACAACCTTCATGGAAGGGTACCGATCACGTATGGTATCGCGGAAGCCTTCCGTTCGTTCCTCATGATTTTGCTGACCCGGCATGGTCAGAACAGCGACTTCTCCCTCCCGGCCCAGAAGCTCGGCCATTTTGTCCGCAGCAGTCACCCCTGCTTGATAATTGTCCGTGCCGAGAAAAGAATATGCCCTGCTGTCCGGGGCATCCGCATCAAACAAAACCACCGGAATACCTGCATCCAATGCTTTGTTAATCACAGGAATAAGCGATTGCGGGTCAATGGCGGAGATAGCGATGCCTGCCGGTTTCCGCGCAATCGCTTGCTCAATGATCGTCGTCTGTTCCTTCGGGTCATATCGGGTAGCTCCCCGATACTCCACGGTTACTCCGAGCGCATCCCCCGCATCCTCGAAGCCTTTGAGCACACTTTTCCAATATTCCAAGCCGGACTGAAATGTGATCATGATGTATGTTTCACCAATATCTCCACGCAGTCCCTTGGCTTCCCAAGAGCCATTCGCTTCGCTTGAGAATTCATACCTGAGTACATACAGTGCAAAAGCCGAGATAAGCAAAATGTAGACCAGCAATGTCTTTTTCATATTCGTTTTCACATCCTTGAGATCTGTCCACTTGCGTTTCGCTTAAATTGTAAACGCAAACACGTAAAAAAGAAACCGCTTTCCTCTCTAACCAAAATATCTTCATACTTTCGATCTCAGGTTGTGCTGCTGCAATAATGTACTATCGGTTCAACCAGCCCCGCAGTATGATCATGAAACTACAACTTGGGGAGGCACTATGAAACGATGAACCTTACATCCTTTTTGATTTATTGCATTGTGGTTACCTTTACGCCAGGACCCAGCAATATTGTCATTTTATCTTCCGTCCAGCACGCGGGCGCACGCAAAACCATGCATTATGTGTGGGGAGCCACCTTGGCATTTGGTATGCTGCTTGCCGCATCGGCTTTTCTCAATCATCTTCTGGCCAGCATCTTGCCCAGTCTTCTGCATGTGATGCAAATCGTGGGCAGCCTGTATATGCTGTACCTCGCCTATCAGATCTATAAGATGGGATCTTCCGAGGAGGCACCGAAACAAGCTACCGGATTTGTGAGCGGTCTAATCATGCAGTTTGTGAATCCGAAGGTGATTCTGTTCACGTTCACCGTCATCCCCAGCTATGTGCTGCCCTATTATGACACCTCGCTGTCAACGGTACTGTTTGTCTGTCTCATTACATTGATTGGATTTTTGGCCTTTACCAGCTGGGTTGTTTTCGGCTCTCTGTTCAGGCAATTTTTGCATGATCATCAAAAAGCTTTTAGTATCGTGATGGCCCTCTTTTTGGTATACTCAGCCATTATGGTATCGGGGCTCATCTAGATTGGAGGTATGCATGGAATGGAGCTGTTCAATTATAAGAAGTCGTCCGATGTCCTGGCCCTTTCGGCCAGTTTTACGGATTTTACGTATAAGAAGCACTGTCACGAGGAATATGCGGTTGGCGTGACGCTGCGCGGTATCCAGCAGTATCATCTGGATGGTCATTATCAGGCTTCCCACCAGAACGGGGTCATGCTGTTTAATCGGGAGCAGTCCCATGATGGCAGTTCTTACGACAAGGCCGGAATCGACTACGTCATGTTGTATCTGAAGCCGGAGGTGGTAGAAGACATTCTGGGGAAAAAGGAATTGCGTTTCTCCTCTCCCATCGTCTATGATCCTCAGCTGGCACGAAGTATTCTCATGCTGAACCATGCCGTTCAGAGCGGGCAAGATGAAGCCAAATGCAGTGAACTGCTCTTCAGCCTCGTGCATCTGCTGTCCCAGTCGGAGATCGATACCCACATTCCCGGACCTCGTGACGGGCTTGTCCGAAAGGCCAAAGAAATGATGTTCAGCAGGTTCGATGATGTGCTGAAATTGGACGATCTCTGTACCGAATTCAATATGTCCAAGTTCCAGTTTATCCGGGAATTCAAGTCACATGCCGGCATATCACCCTACCAGTTCTTCCTGAACTGCAAGGTTGAACATGCCCGGCAGGCCATAGAGAAGCATCAGGATGTCTACTCCGCCGTTGCCGAATGCGGATTCGTCGATCTTACGCATTTGAACAGACATTTTAAGCGTGTCTTCGGCGTTACCGCCTATGAATATATGCTTCAACTGAACTGAATCGCTAACCTTTTTGTTCAAGCAATATTTAAGGTGAAATGATAGCATAATACCCATATCGTATGGCTGGCGGCCCAACATATGAAATTCAGACATCCTGGAGGAACATGACATTTGAACCAGCAAGGGAAAAAGGCCTTCTCTATCCCGCTGCTCCTTGCAGCATTGAGCCTTACCGTATTTGCACTGATTGCCCTGTCTATCAGTGATAACCAGATCCACCGTTTTGATGATAACCTGATCGGATGGATTCAGGGGATGGAAGCACCCGGAATGACCAAGTGGATGCAGGTATTCACCTGGATTGGCAGCGGATGGCCTGTGATCATCATAACGATCATCTCCATGATGGTCTTATATCTTTTCCTGGGGCACCGACGGGAACTTCTGTTTTTGGCAGCAGTCATTGCAGGTTCCACGCTGCTAAACACCCTGTTGAAACTGGCGTTTCAGCGTGCCAGACCCACTATTCACCGCATTATCGAAGCGAGCGGTTACAGCTTCCCAAGCGGACACTCGATGGCAGCTTTCAGCCTGTATGGCGGACTGGCCTTTCTGATCTGGAAGCATATCCCGACAGCAGCAGGCCGGGTAATCATGATCATCGTGAGTGCAGCCTTTATTTTGACCATTGGCATGAGCCGGGTTTATCTGGGTGTACACTATCCCAGTGATATTGCCGGAGGTTACTTTCTGAGCGGCAGCTGGCTGGCCATTTGCATTTGGTTTTATCAGCGTCATGTGGAGCGGCTCTCCCTGCTTCATTCCAAACCTCTGACATAGAACATCAAAATCAGAACATAGGAAAGACCCGCCACCCTCAGAGCTGAGGTTAGAGCGGGTTTTCCTGTTTTTATTCCTGAATGCCATCCTGGACGAGAGTCATCTCTACGTGAGCCCGAATATCCATCGAGCCATAATCTTTGTAGAATTTTTCACTGTCCCAGTGGCGGGTACAACTTCTCACATACTCTCCAAACCCGAACGGATCCACATTCTCTCTCTGGCACTTGCGGATCAGTTGATTGATTTTGGCTTCCATATGCCTTTTCATTTCCGATTCCAGTTCCTTCATCTCCTTGCCGGATAACAGAAAATCATTCCGTGAAGCCTTAATCACGGACGCGCTGATGTGGATCTTTGAATCCAGCGCTGCTGCTGGGGTATCTGAACGCATCCGATGCTTCACGGAAGATGATACAATTTTGATTAGGGCATCATTGTCTGTTGTATTAGCCGATGGCTTCTGTGCCCCTTCAACCTCATTGATTTGTGCAAGAAACTTGCCATTCTTGGCATCCTCCGTAAGCAGCTTCAAACAAAGCCCCTCTTCATCGCTCAGCTGAAGTACAGCTTTTTCCCCTTTGAAAACCACGAGCCCACCCAGCATAATTTTATCCTGATCGTTCAAACGAAGACGAGGGAGATAGATATTCTGTCCTTTGCTGAAATATTGGAATAACGTCTGATGCAGACTGAAGTGAGGCAGATTGGCAAAATTGCCGTTTTGCTCGATTAATTTCATCAGATACAGAGGATCATGAGCAGGAATGGATGCCTTAATGATATCCAGCGCCTTTCCTTCCGCTACGGCAAACTGCATACGTCTGGATACCCGGGTATTATGGGATAACACCCGCAGAATATCGCCTATCCCGTGTTTTGCATAGTCCTCACCCAGGACCATCATTCTTAATTGGCCATACTCAATAGGCTCTTTTGCCTGCATATTCATTCTTGGCATGACATCAAAGCTGTTGGTTGAATCGATCTCCAGCAGTTCGACATCACTTTTGTCCTTCTCGGTATACTCACCGATGAGCACGCTGTTGTGAATCTGTTTATCTTGCAGATCGTAAGCAGAAGTTAGGACGAGGCTGATCTCATTCACAATGCTCGTATCCTGGCAGGAGCTGAGCATCAGCATCCCCATGACGCACATTACGGCGAGTTTCAATTTGGATAGACGTATCATACGCTCACTCCTCATCCAGTTGATTCGTTTGATGAACCCTTCCCGGCTTGTAGCGGATGATGGAAAGCGGCCTTAGATAGCTCGGCCTCTTATCCGTCTGTTGATAGGAAGCACGAATCAGGCTGTCTTTCAGATCCCTGAACCGCATTGGATAAAAAGGAGCCATGTAAGGCGACCCCAGGGATTTTAATCGTGACAGATGAACAAGGAGGAAGCAGAGTCCGATCGCGATCCCGAATGCGCCCCAGATGGCAGCCAGTATAATGATCGGAAAACGCAGAAAACGAATGGCATTGGACATTTTATAGATCGGTGTCACAAACGAAGCCAGTGCAGACAAGGATACGATGATGATCAGTACGTTGCTCGTAAGTGCGGCCTCTACGGCGGCCTGCCCAAGAATGATCCCGCCAACAATACCCAGTGTTTGTCCGATCCGGTTCGGCAGCCTGGCTCCTGCTTCACGCAAGAATTCAATCGTCGTCTCCAGAAATATGGCTTCCACAAAAGGGGGAAACGGTACGTTTTGTCTGGATGAGATCAATTTGCCAAGCAGCTCCTTGGGTATGACTTCATAGTGAAAGGTCATTAATGCCACATAGAGTGCTGAGGCAAACAGCGAGAAAATGACTCCAAAAATGCGAATCAACCGAAAAAAAGATCCAAGCGCCCACGGCAGATAATAATCTTCCGGCGAGACAAAAAAATCAAACAACGTGGATGGCCCTGTAATAAAACTTGGCGAGCCTTCGCTGATGACCGCAACCTGCCCGGTGATCAAGGCATAGATGACTCTGTCTCTCCGTTCTGTCGTCGTAAACAAGGGGAACGGCGTAAGTGAATTATCCGCAATCAGCTGATCCAACTGTGACGTATCCAAGACAGCATCAAAATCGATTCCCTTCAGTCTGTCCTCCATTCGGCTGACGTTCTCGGGATGAGCAATACCATCCATATACAGAATGGCCACTTGGGATTGGGACAAGGAGCCCAGTGTCATTTCCTTGATGATCAGATTAGGTGTCCGCAGCTGTGTACGGATCAGATGCAGGTTAACCGGCAATGCCTCGACGAATCCGACCTTGGGTCCGATCACGCTAAATTCATTTTCCGTGTCGTTATCACTTCGTATCCCTTCCTTGCCTGGCATGGGAACCAGAATACCCTCATGGGTCTGTCCGCACTGCCGGATAAGCAGGCTGCCTTGAAGAAGGGATTTGACCATTTCCTCGTCTTTATCGGTAAGGTTCGTTTCCTCTATGGGAATATGCGTGAGCACATCCTGCAAATTCACTTCTTCGCTTGAAGGGATGCGTTCCTGCAAGGAGTGGATGGCTACTTCAAGGAGATGGCTGTCCACGAGCGTTTTATAGTAGCAGACTTCAAGAGCCAGTCCGGAGACGGTCATCGTACTTATGATAAAATCATCAGAGCGACGGCATGGATCGAGCGGGTCATGAGATGTACTGGACATCTGTTGGTTGTCACTGGCAGGTGAATTCATGCTTCCTCTCCTTTGGGCTGGTCCGGCATGTCCTGATGTCCAGCAGAGCCCCCCAGATTCTTGCGGATCAGGGAGATGATAAACAGAAGCGGGACATATAACAAAATCAATATTTCGCCCGTTCTGGTGTATATCTCGGTGACCATATCAATATCCACGGTGTCTTTAACCACAAACAAAAGAATAGCAAAAAGGACGATGGCGAGTTTCAGTCCGAGACTGGGCTTGATTGATCTCTCCAGTTTCAAACAATGACATGCTGCCCAAAGCCCCAACGTGATGATGGATAGAATTTTTAGCAGCCAAAAGGATAACACCAGATACTCCATCCGCTGGATCAAAGGCATTTCAATAATGCTGATCAGGCTCAGGGTAGGCCACAAATGTTCCTTCATCTGTCCATGATTAAAGTACATAAAGGAATAGATAAAGAAAACCAGATACACTATGGTTGCAGTAACCAAGGCGAGATACGCCCATTTGAGCGAGCGACCTGGCGTCTTGATGTACGGATATACGACCAGCAGAATGCCGCAGCCGATAAATTCATGAAGCATATCCCTTGTGGACAGCCATATGGATGTGACATCGTGATCCAGCACAGGAAGAAGGTTTCGTGGATGAAGATAGGAAGAGACCAGGAACGTCTGCGGGAAGACAAATACTAGGATGAAGAGGGTGCCCCAGAGGCACATGCCGGTGACCGACTGAATGCCGCCCGACACACAGTAATAGACAAGCAGCAGAACCACGATGCCCAGCAGCCAGTTATTTTGTGTGGGAAGAATCCACAGCTGGATTATATGAATATAGGAGCGATAGGCTACAAAAGCACCCAGCAGAAAATATAAAATAAAGATCCAATTCAGGACTGAACCCGCGATTCGGCCCCAATACCGTCGATTGATGTGAACGAGAGAGGAATGACCGGGGGATTGGCGTGACAGCAGGACAAACATCATTTTAAGGATGATGGAGATCATGACAGCGGCGGCCAAAATGCTGATCCATCCATCATTCTCCGCGCCGCGCAGCATTTTATATTGAAAATTCATTAAACCCACGCTAACCAAACTTACATAGAGCACAAAATACACATGAATGGGTGACATGCTGTAGCGATTCCCGGAAGTGTTCACAGAGCTCTCCCCTTTTCTGAACGATCATATGAATCTGCTGAAAAAAATCACGTCTAGCGTTGTACCTTCACTTATGCTCAGTCACTTGAGTTAAGTATGTAAATAATTCAAGATTTTATTCAAAAGCAAATACCCGCCTATTCCCATAGAGGGAACAAGCGGGTACGGCATCTCTTTTTATCAGCAATCCATTATAGTTCTTCGCCATTGGATTCAATGACTTTTTTGTACCAGTGGAAGCTCTTCTTCGGCGTTCTGCTCAGATCACCATTTCCATCATTATCCTTATTGACATGAATGAAGCCGTAACGCTTCTTCATCTCTCCGGTCGATGCGCTGACGAGGTCAATACATCCCCACATCGTGTAGGCAATGAGCTCCACTCCATCCGCGACTGCTTCTTTCATTTGCTCAATGTGGCCTCTCAAATAATCAATGCGATAGTCATCCTGAATGGTGCCATCTTCTTCTACCACATCGACTGCACCCAGACCATTCTCAACGACCATCAATGGCACCTGATAGCGATCATAGAGATGATTCAGCGTGTAACGCAATCCTTTCGGATCAATCTGCCAGCCCCAGTCGGAAGCTTCCAGGTATGGATTCTTGATCCCGCCCAGCAGGTTGCCTTCGGCTCTCTCCAAGGACTCGTCCGCACTTTCAACCAAGGACATATAATAGCTGAAGGAGTAGAAGTCCACGCAGCCCTCACGCAGGGTTTGCTCATCTTCCGGCTGCATTTCGATCTGAATGCCCTGCTCTGCGAAGAAACGTTTGGCGAAACCAGGGTATGCCCCTCTGACTTGCACGTCCCCACAGATCATATTGGAGATCTGATCCTTCTTCTGGGCAAGCAAAATGTCGTCCGGATTACACGTATTCGGATAAGTTGTCATGAACGCAACCATGCAGCCGATTTGGAAATCGGGGTTAATCTCATGTCCAAGCTTGACAGCCTTCGCACTCGCCACGAACTGATGATGCAATGCCTGGAAGCGAGTCTGCGGATCGTCGATGCCGTCCGTCAATGTTTCTTTCCCTTCAAACAGAATACCCGCCGCCATATATGCGCCCATCGGCATGGTCAGACAGTTGATCTCGTTGAATGTCAGCCAATATTTCACCTGGTCCTTATAACGATTGAACAGGGTTGTACAATAACGGAGGTAACAATCAATCACTTCACGTGAAGCCCATCCGTTGTATTTTTGCGTCAAACCAAATGGTGTCTCATAGTGAGAGATGGTTACCAACGGTTCGATGTTATATTTCTTCAGTTCGGCAAAAACTTGATCATAGAACTGCAATCCCTCTTCGTTGGGCTCCAGATCGTAACCGTTCGGATAGATCCGGGACCAGTTGATGGACATGCGGAACATTTTGAAGCCCATCTCTGCCATCATGGCAATATCTTCTTTGTAATGTCCGTAAAAGTCTACAGCCTCATGGCTCGGGTAATACGTGCCTTCTTCAAGTACTGGCGTTATCCGCCGCGGAGTCGTATGGGTTCCGCCTGTCATCATATCGGATGTGCTCGGGCCTTTGCCGCCCTGGTTCCATCCGCCTTCGAATTGATTGGCAGCTGTTGCGCCGCCCCAGTAAAATCCATCTTTCATTTTCATGACAAGTCCTCCTCTGAATGAGCTGCTTAACACTGTAATACCAGTGTAGCATCCATACCCTGACACCTATTGTCATGGTATAATCAAGGCATGGAAAATAACCGATTATTCCGAATGCTGCTGCTGTTACTCGAAAAAAAGAAAGCCACCGCGCTTGAACTCGCCCGCTTGTTAGAAATCTCGGTACGCACAGTCTACCGTGACATTGACCGGCTGAGCGCGGCGGGAATTCCCGTCTACACCACCACTGGCAAGCACGGTGGCATCCATCTAATGGACAATTATGTCATGGACAAGTCCCTGCTGTCTGAAGAAGATCAGAACGAAATTTTGCTTGGCCTGTACAGTATCAGCGCCATTCCCCACCTGAACAGTGTCCATATGCTGAAACGGCTAACTGCCTTGTTTGATCACAAACTGGATTGGATTGAATTCGATTTCTCCCCGTGGGGCAATATCCCTGTGCAGGAAAGAGAAATGTTCAACTTAGTGAAGCAGGCCATACTGACCAAGCAAGGGATGACATTCAACTATATCGACTCTGACGGAGAACCAAGTGTGGAAACCATCGCACCCGCCAAACTCATTTTCAAAAATAGTACATGGTATATCGAAGGACAGGACGAAAGCCTGCCGCATCCTACCGAGAAAAAGACATTCAAGATGAAACGGATCTCCGAGCTACGTTTGCTGCCCAGGCTGCAAGAGCATGGATCAGCTTCTTCCACAGCCGGCGTGGAAAAGACAACTGTGAACGCTCCCTTATCTCTGGATCTCTTATTTTCAAGTTCCATTGCTTATCGGGCGCTTGATTTCTTCGAACCTTCCCGGATCAACAAACAGCCGGATGGTCGGCTTCGGGTGACGTTGGAAATTCATGAAGGAGAGCGGCTGTATTCGTTTCTGATGTCATTTGGTGCTGAACTGACCGTTCTCGAACCTCCACATGTTAGACATGAACTGCTCCGCCGATATCAACAGGCTGTCAAACACGTGCAAACATTCAATCCTGACGGCTTCAAGCCCGATGAATGATATAATGGAATTGCCAAGAAGTTGAATTTATCAATTCATTGCAAGTCGCCCATTTTGTAGAGGAGGTTTATCCATGCAAGACATCAGACGCAACAATGTGGAACGTTTCAAAGGCTTCGGTACGTTATATGACCAGAATCGCCCGGCTGCACCCACAGAAGTCGTGGAAATTCTGAACACCTATCTCGGCACCAAACCAAGATTGGTTGCAGATGTGGGCTGCGGCACCGGGTTATCCTCATGGATCTGGCTGAATGAAGCTGAACGCATTATTGGTGTAGAACCCAGCGATGACATGAGAGCTGTGGCGGAGGCCAAATGGGAGGCTGCTGGCAAACCGGATCATCTGCGATTTGTATCAGGCTTATCTCATGAACTGGGATTGCCAGACGGCAGTGTGGATATTGTAACCTGCTCCCAATCGTTCCACTGGATGGAGCCTGAGTCCACACTTCGTGAATTCGCACGTGTACTGCGACCAGGAGGCATATTTGCCGCTTATGATTGTGACTGGCCACCTGTCCTCGATTGGCAGCTGGAGCAGGCATATCAGCAGCTGATCTCGGAAGCCGATCTGCAAGCCTCCAGTCTGGAAGCACAGGAAAACCAGGCTCATAAATGGAGCAAGGACAGACATCTGCAGCAAATAAGCCAATCGGGCCTGTTCCGATATGCCCGTGAGATCGTATTCCATCACCATGAGACGTTTGATGCAGATCGGTACGTCAATCTGGCCCTCAGCCAGGGCGGCTTGCAGACAGCGCTGAAGCTTGGAGCAGACGAACTATTAACGGCCGCGGATGAATTCAGAACGCTCGCAACCCGGGTATTTGACGGACAATCGAGAACGGTTTTGTTTTCTTACCGCATGCGTCTGGGTATCATCTGACCATCTTCTCATCATTCCAATCATATAGATCCAACCCGGAAGAAAGGCAGTGAATCGCTTTGAATGATTCGAACATCTTGCTGCAAGATCGGACTTACATTGAACAATGCTTGGATAACTATTTTAATACCCCTCATCAAGACATCCTGATGTCCCTTCCAGCCAAAACAGAGGATGAGGATTACGGCGTGCCTATGGATATGCAGGATGGTACAGTAGATGACGAAGGCTGGGTTCGTTGGAGAATGCTCGCTTCTATGGTGACGGAGGATCAGATACGCGAGCTGGAGCAATCCTGTGGATTGCCCGTTCCCGTCCCGCCGCTATATCGTGCATATCTGAGCACAAGATACGTCATGAATGTCTATCTGCGTTTCGATGACTTTGTCATAGGTCTGCCGGATCTACCCTCCGATCGTCCATTACGTCGCTTACAGGAGTTATGGGTAGCCTGGAAACCACTAATCGTCGAAGGGTACATTCCACTCGCTACATACGAAGATGACGCCGGACCGGTATGCTGGGACATTCGCAAACCGGGTGGTGACCATGATTATGCTGTCGTTTGGTTCGATCATGAACTGCTGGTGCACGATGAATGGCCTAGTCGCGAACAGCTTGAAGGCTGGGCTGTACCTCTATTCCCATCATTCCGGGATATGCTCAGCCCACTCGCGTCCAGCCACGATTCATAACTTACAGCTATTCAAAAAAGACGGTTCCTCCTCTGCGGAGAGAACCGTCTTAGGCATATGGATCACGATGAGAACAAATGGCTTAACTGCTCCTCCTGCACATTCAATGCAAGTACCAGCTTGGATGGATCCTGCTTGGAATAGATGACGTTAATGATGTGACCCTGCTGAACCTGAGAGAGTGCGGAAGGCAAAATATCCTTTTGCGTTGTCACTTGAAACGTCTCCCCATTCGGCGGGGTCACACTGAGCGTGAGCTGAAGCTTAATCTTGCCTGTTCCCGAATTCCCCAGCGGGGTGACGTCGAGAATCTTGGCCATCGCTTTCTCTCCCGTACGGGCAATATCCATCATATCTGGAGAAACGCCCTCCTGGATCATCTTCTCGTTAAGCAGTTCCTGCAGGTCCGCTTGCGATAGCTGTCCTTTCAGATCAATCCCCACCTTACGCTCATCCTTCTCGGAAACGACCAGCGGAACAAAACTTCCTGGCTGAAACTGTGCCAGCGCTGTAAGGGGGACGACCGTCTTCAATTCAGTGTCATATTTCTCCCGTCCTTTGCGCGATACAGTCAGGCTGAGCCTCACTTCTGGCTGTTCATTAATATACGTGCCTGTCTGCTGAACGCTTCGAATGACGCCTACAGCAGGAAGTCCTGACTTCACCCGACCCACGCCAAAGATGTTACTTAGAATGGTTGGAATGAAAATTAGTCCAAAGCCTGCAAAGATCGCCGGTTTATACCACCAGGCCTGCATGATGATAAAGGGATCATTCCAGAGCTGCTGTGCCAGAAATGGCGAAAATCCCACCCCGAATACGGTCAACACACCAATCAATCTCAATATACCTGTCATATCCCCCACTCCTTCATCTCTATAATTCGTTGTTATATGAATAAAACAAACTACTCTCTATCCGTACTGTGCTTAATCCTTGGGGTGAACATTTAACCTGTCAACAATCCCATATAAATCAGTTCCGACGGATTCGCAGGATTCTGACCTAATCCAACCCGGTCTCCCACCCGGGGAATCTGCATCTTGGATACTAGCGTTTCCAGCGTTCGCTGATACTGTCTGCCACTCGTCTCCGTTACATCCAATACGAGTACCACAATGGGATCAAAGTTGATCAGCTTTCCTGTATCGGTAATCGTGAGGACCGTAGCCGTGGCTGTTAAGGGAAGTGAACCCGTCGCTGCCAGTTGTGCCTGTTTCGCCGAATCCAGACTCTGATTGATTGCTTCCCGGTGCTGCTTGGGTACAAAGCCTTTCATCATCAGGCCGGTAAGTCCTTTGTTCATCACTCGATCTGCTTTTGCAATGGCGTCTTCCTGTTTGTTCTTCTTGCTAAACCATCCCATCCGAAACACCTCATTTGTTTGTTTTTTGTTATATATTCATTATAAACAGGAGGGCTTCGCCTTGAATATACTTCTGACTGCATACAAAATAAACGCCAAATCCGTAAATTCAATCCCGATATGATGGCTGATTTTTATATTTAGTTCATTTAATTCGCAAAAAAAGAGCCGAGTATCGGCCCTTTAATTGGTCCCGGAATCATTTATTTTGTGGAAAATGGACCCGCACTGAACAATAAACAGCGTCAAAGCATGCATCTCAAGCTAATTTACTCCCTTATTTTTTGCGCAGCAGATAAACCAGCTTCTTATAATACATCGCTGCCTCTTTATACCTGCGCTGATCCTCGGATACCACCGCGAGTCCCTCATATAACGGCTCCAGTCTCATGGCATGCTGTGTCGATTCGAAATAGGGGAGGCATGCGAGGGCCTGTTCCATAAACGCTTCACGATTCCCATGTGCCAGGGCCAGATGACTCTGATAAAACGTTCCACTCATCTGTTGATCTTCTGTTATTGCATATTTCAGCAGGTGATCCACACTTTGTGCAAGCATGCCCCAATGTTTGCGGCCAAGTGCCACCTCACAGCGATACACACAGATGAGCGGCTTCATCGCCTGCTGTGTTTCTTCCGGCTCCTGCAGCAGCAGCGTCTCAAATCGCTCAATCTCCGTCTGAGCCTTGTCTAGTTCGCCCGTCATGGTCAGCATGACAATTCGATTGTTAGCAATCGCAGTAACGAGATCTCCCTGATTCCCGGCATACACCAGGTTGGCTTCCGCCATCGTAAGAGCCGAGAGGGCTTCCTGCACAAGCCCCATGGCGAAGCAATAACCGCTATATGCAACATATAAACCCGACAAGCGGTGGAATAGACGCTGATCATACACATGTCGCATCGTCAGTTCAAAGACCTGTTTGGC
Source organism: Paenibacillus sp. 7516 (assembly GCF_002272715.1). Lineage (NCBI taxonomy): Bacteria > Bacillati > Bacillota > Bacilli > Caryophanales > Paenibacillaceae > Paenibacillus > Paenibacillus sp. 7516. Next base: position 104,935 of record NZ_NPBI01000020.1, on the reverse strand, counting down.
CTCTTCATATTGTTTGACCTGAATATAGGCTTCCATTTTGATATTTTGTACCGACAGCCAAAACTCACTTCCAGGGAGAGCCAGCTCATTGAGTCTTGTTGCATGAGTCAATACGTCGACATAAGCAAGCTTGGAACGATAATATTGCACTTTGTAATACAAGAGGGCTTTCGCCAGCGGACGAGGCAGATCGACATCATCCGGACGACCGTATTTCTCCAAATAATAATTCAAATAGGAAGTATGGATGTATTCATGAGCGGCTGCATCGTTCAGCTGCTGGTAATACACAGCTTTCATAAGAGCGGTCGTCAGCTCAACCGTCAGCGCATCATCCCGGTCTTCCAGCGCATGCACGGTGTCTTCCGGTATGGCCGAAGCCGGCACGGACAGCTGTGCAAAAATGGCTTCTGCCCGTTCCAGTGTCTCCTCACTCTGATCCGCTGCGTGCAGCAGATAAGACGGCTTGACTGCCAGGCGTGAAGCAAGGGCTTCAGCCAAGTCCTCGGGAAGCGGATACCGATCCGCCAGTATATTCGCAAAATGAGCCTGTGTCACCAGACCCTCAACCAGGTCCTTGCGGGAAATTTGCTTTCTTTTACTCAGAAATTCAATCCGTTCCTTCAGCATGGGCGTGTGTTCCTTTCGATTCATTGCTGTAAATGCTATGAACTATCATCGCAAAATCAGGGAATCAATGCCACCCTTTTGACGAATTCAAATGAAACGGTTTCCGTTTCGGTGACAATTGTTTTACAATAAGGAGGTATGCAATGGAGAATATGGACTAACTATTGACACATGAGTTGATAATGAAAGGATGCCAATGAATGATTATTAAACCAAGAACGCGTGGTTTTATTTGTACGACTTCCCATCCTGTAGGTTGTGCCGCACAGGTGCAAGAACAGATTGAATACGTGAAATCCCAACCGGCGCTGAAAGGGCCACGTAATGTGCTCGTTATCGGTGCTTCTACCGGATACGGACTCGCATCACGTATTGTCTCCGCGTTTGGCGCAGGAGCGAATACCATCGGTATTTACCGCCCAAGCAGCTCGACGGACAAGCGTACCGCTTCGGCAGGATGGTACAATTCTGCTGCATTTGAGAAGGCCGCGGAAGAAGCAGGCCTGAAATCGTACAGCATTACTGGGGATGCATTTGCTAACGAAACGAGAGAAAAAGCGGTTGAGCTGATCCGCAGCGAATTCGGCCAAGTTGACCTTGTCGTCTACAGCGTGGCGTCCGCACGGCGCACCGATCCGAACACCGGGGAAGTTTCCAACTCCGTGCTGAAACCAATCGGACAATCGTACACGAACAAAACGGTCAATTTCCATACGGGCGAAATCACTTCCGTTACCCTGGAGCCTGCAACCGAAGAAGAGATTCGCCAAACGGTAACGGTAATGGGCGGGGAAGACTGGGAACTGTGGATGGATGCACTGCAGCAAGGCGGCGTGCTGGCAGACGACGCAACGACGATTGCGTTCTCCTATATCGGTCCTCAATTGACACAGGCCATCTATCGTGAAGGCTCCATTGGTCAGGCCAAGGATCATCTGGAGGCGACGGCACACAAGCTGAATGATCGCATGAGTGCGACGGGTGGACGTGCATATGTGACTGTAGCGAAAGCACTTGTCACCCAGTCCAGTTCCGCGATTCCTGTTGTGCCGCTGTACATCTCTGCCTTGTACAAAGTCATGAAGGAAAAAGGACTGCACGAAGGCTGTATCGAGCAATTGCAGCGTCTGTTCGCTGATCGCCTGTATGCCGGAGGGGACGTTCCAACAGACGAGAAAGGACGCATTCGGATTGACGATTGGGAGATGAGAGAGGATGTACAGGATGAAGTCGCGAAGCTCTGGAATGAGCTGACCACAGACAACATCTACGATCTGTCGGATCTCGAAGGGTACCGTCGCGAGTTCTTCCAGCTGTTTGGTTTTGAGACCGATGGCGTGGACTATGAAGCTGACGTGGATCCCAATGTGGAAGTACCACATCTGCGCTAATCGCGAATCAGAGATACGCAACGCGGGTACGTACATCAACGAATAATATAAAATTAAAGGAGAGCCCAGGGCTCTCCTTTTGTTATGTTCAGATTTATAGAGTGAATGATTTATCTTCTTCAATCTCATATCCCCTTCATGCATCAGAGGATCATAGGGACTTCAATCCTTTTTTTAGAGCTGCAGGTACCGTCTTTTCCACCTTGATGGACTGCGCTCCATGCATGGTGGCGAAGAAGGCGAGTCCATCCCGAAAATCGGACATCCATTCTTCCACCGGAGGAGCACTTTCCTCCATAGATAACAAACGGACCGTGAGCGTTCCCGTTTTACGATCCAGTCTGGGATCCATCCGTCCGATCAGCCGATCCCCGTGAAGAATGGGCATGGCGTAATAGCCATACGTCCGTTTCGCTTCAGGCGTATAAATCTCCCACTTATAATGAAAATCAAACAAATCCACAATCCGTTCCCTTCTCCAGAGCAGGTTATCCAATGGGGGTAAGAAACGGACCGCACCTGATGCCTCATAATGTGTCTCGTCCTGCTGCATTCTCAGCAGCAGTTCTTCATCCTCTGTCCGGATGTAGTAGGTTGTCATGACCCCCTCAATCTCCAGAGGGATCATTCGTCCATCCGCCACACGTGCAGCCATTTGGGCACGCCGCTCAGCTGCGGACCATTTGAGCCATCCGAGTCTGGCATCACGGGTATCCACTACCCGATAGGCATGGATGTATTTATCCAGAAGTGCTTGCTGTTGGATATGCGCCTCCTGTTCGACACTAAGGCCAGGCCTCTGTTGATACAGATCCGGTTCAGTGATCTGAAAGTATCGTTCATTGCCCTGCCTTGCTACGACCCGGATGGCCGCAGTATCCAGCAGCAGGTTCAGTGCAAGACTTGTATCCTTGGTCTTTGGTGCATCCGGACGATCCCAATAACCACTGACTCGTTCAACCGCACGAAATGCTTTGGAGGGTAGCGGTCCTTCCTCCCTCAGACGCTGCAGGACATGCTGTACGGTTACCTCCAGACCCTGCAGGGATGGATTAAGCCGTTCCCTTAATCTTGCACGCACAGGTTCGAAGTACGCGTAATCCTCCATCGGGATGACACATGCGGCATTGGCAAAATACTCGAATACCTTGTGCTCACGGAGCAAAGTATGTAAATATGCAGGATCGTACCCCGGATCGCGGGCACCCAGAACCAAATGCTGATTACCGGTCACTGCTGCAACCGGATCAATCTGCACGCAGCCTAAGTTACGAATCAGACGCATAACCTGATCCGGTCCGGACGATCCCGATTCTGCTGGCCAGCGTTCCAGCAGCAATTGTGTATGCAGCAAAAAGCGCCGAACAGCTGCCTTTGTCGTACGCAGGGTTGTAGTCATGATGGATCATTCGTCCTTTCTCACAGGATTCATGGTTCGCATTTACGATTTTACAGTTTGTCCTATTTTTCCATTTTATCAGTCTTCAATGAAGCAATCCAACCAAAGCGTTAAGTAAAACATTCATTAAGCGCCCTTGCCGCACATCCCGTGGACAAAATAAAAAGAAGCACCACCATCCTGGATGATCCGCTTCTTGTGTTTGACCTTTTGCAGTTTTTCTTGTTTGGTTGGCATGAGTCGAACATGTTGGGATAATGCACCATAATTTTCGTTTACTCTTCGGCTCTGTTCGGGACAATATTGTCCTGAGCGCTCTGCTCTGCGTAATGCTTTTTGTGTTTGGGTACGTGCCATAATGGATATACACTCTCCTTTGGTTGAATACAATCAATATATCATGTGCAGGCATGCAAGTGAAGGTGAACCCTGCCTAGTTTCTTCGTAAAAAGGCCCAATCGGGCCTGATAAATGCATTTCTAATTTAGAACTCTAGCGTGTAGTTCGTTTTCGTCTCGATTGCCAGGTTTCTACCGGTTCCTGATCATCTTCTTCAATGAGCTCCATGGCTTCTTCCACTCTTCTCGACTTGAACAGGACAATCAGATCCATCAGATCTTCCCGGTCCAGCAGCTTCACACCGTTGACCGCAGCCAGAGTCCGGCAGGCTTCCGTGTACCTCGCTGAAGTCAGAACGATTGAGCGGTCTGCTTCATAATAACGCATCGAGGTGTAAATCTCCTGCACAGCACTCAAACCAACCGGATGATTCGCTCCATATCGTTTGGCCTGAATCACATTCCGTCTGCCCAGCCGGTCTGTAAACACAAGATCCGCTCCGAAGTCACGGCTGCTGGTCGTCTTGTGAACTTCTTCGTATCCGAGCTGTTGAAACAAATGAAAGAGATACAACTCAAACTCCGAACCATCTTCCATTTTGTCGATATCCTTGATTGAAATCTTGCGAGGGTTGGCTTCACTGCGTATACGCTGTCCCCGCCGGATGATTCGCCGAATTACCAAGGCCAGCAGCAGCAATACAGCGATCGATCCAATGACCCAAGGGGTTAAGTTGTCATTCCAATTCATGTCTGATCTCCTTGTACATTCCTCTGTCTGAATCGTGCCTATGTTAGAATTAACCATCATTACCGCACTTAATATAACAAACTTCTACCCGGTTCGGAAGAAGATGAATTCCCTGTAACCGTTACACTTCATCAAACATAGATAATAGGATACATCACGGATAAAAGGTTACAGTCTCTCAGGTTGAATTCGAACTGGATTAAATGGTAGAATTCAACAATCGGTTCTATTTTGAACTGAAGAAAGGTGGTTTATAACTTGCTTACATTAAACAAACGCAATACCAAAACTTGGGCAGCCCTGCTACTCAGCGGCGTGCTCCTCTTCAGTATGAATACAACGGGTTATGCCGCAGTACAGAGTGAGCCGCTTCCCAAACCCGCTTGGACTTCGCCTTCACTGATGCAATCCCAAGTCAACACGGAGAAAGACGTCCTGGTCAAGGAGATCAACGCTGTCCCTGCCAAAAACCTGGTATACGTACATTCCTCCCAGCCTGTGACCAAGACAAGCAGTGCCACAACGCTAGCCTGGCAGCTGGATACACTTCAGGCCCTGGATGCGACAACCGGCAAAGTGAAATGGAATTATATTTTTCATGAGAAAAGCGGGCCGTATACGACCTACTCCGATTCAATATACACCAGTTACGGCACAGCCTATGTATATATGGAGTATTCGGATGGAACCAAGAAAGTATATTCATTTAACACATCCGGCAAAACGAACTGGGTCAGAACGGTAAATGCTCCTTCCGATCTGTATCTTCTCGATGACGAAACCTTGCTAGTCGCTTCCAGTCAAGGTGCACAGTCCAACGGTTCGGTTCGAACCGCTATCTCGCTTTATGACAAGAAGGGCAAGATGATTACCGAGAAGACGATTAATGGTGCTGTACTCCAGGCAGGCAGTGACCGCATTGTGGTAGATGCCAGCAAACGAATCAAAATTGGCGGTTACTGGCAGCCAGCAGCGAATCCCAAAGTGGAGATCTATGATCGTTCGCTCACCCGCCTGTCCTTCTATCAATTCCCGAGCAATGCCAACACGCAGGGAGACGGCGGTGGTGAGTCACTTGCTATACTGAACGATGGCTCCGTCATCATGCGTGCCAACTTTGAGAACACAGGCAACAAACTCATGGGCTTCGGAGCAGATGGAAAGCTCGCTTGGGGACGCAGCATTCCAGGTAGTGCCTTCATTCAGACAGCAGGCAACGGATATACCCTGTTTACAGGTTCCAAGCTGGAGCTGTACAACATGAAAGGCAAAGTAACCGAGCGCACGTTCAAAGATCAACAGCCTGTGCTGATGCAAGTGAAGCGGACACAGGATGGACAGTATCAACTTGATTTTGCCAAAACAGGATATATTGTGAACCCCAAAACCCTGGAAGACGTGCATGTGTACACAGCCAGCGCTTCGGTTCCTTCTATTATAACTCCTTCAACATATGTCAATGATGTCCTCTACACCATTCAGGATGATGCTTTGTCCAAACATGTGCTTAAGTCCATGTCCGCAAAATAATTCATCAGCCTTGATTAAGAAAAAAAGCCGGGTCGACTCCAAAAGGAGCCTGCCCGGCTTTTGCAATATGATCTTCCCTTGTCTTACTTCCAGTTTGTTTCAATAAATTCATCCCGTCCGGATTGGGCACGGTCTTCCTTGTAATGCTTCTCATTTTTCTTGTGGTAATCCTGATGATAATCCTCGGCCGGGTAGAACACAACCGCATCCCGGATTTCTGTCACAATGGGCTGGTTAAATCGTCCACTTGCGGCTAGTTCCTGCTTGGACTGCTCCGCCAGTTCACGCTGTCGCTCATTGTGTACAAAGATCGCTGTACGATACTGGGTTCCGCGATCCTGGAACTGACCTCCGTCATCGGTTGGGTCAATCTGCGGCCAGTAAAGCTCCAGCAGCCGCTCATAGGGAAACAGCTCCGGATCGAATGTGATCTCAACCACCTCAACGTGTCCGGTTTCACCTGTTTTGACCTGCTCATATGTGGGATGTTCAACGTGACCGCCTGTATACCCGGATACAATCCCGTGAATGCCTGGCTGTTCTTCAAATGGTGTAACCATACACCAGAAACATCCTCCGGCAAATGTCGCTTTTTCCATGGTCTCTCTCTCCTTCGTGCACTCATCTATTATTAGGAAACCTTGCTTGTCACCCAAACTAAGGTTTCGTTATGAACCGCTGCTTATCTATCTTAAAACAAAAAGAGGTTGATGGAAAGCCATCCATATGGCTTCTCATCAACCTCTTCATTATAAACGGGAAACATCATTTATTTCCCATGGATTCGTAGTGCAATAACGTCGTTACCCGCGACTACGACCCATTGAACGGAAGATCAAGCTTACGATTGCTACAAGTACGATGGCACCAATTAATGCCGGTACGATGTAGAATCCGCCCATTTCAGGACCCATCTCTCCGAAGATCACGCCGCCTAACCATCCACCGATGAAACCAGCGATAATGTTACCGATAACACCACCTGGGATGTCACGACCAACGATCAGACCTGCCAACCATCCAATAATACCACCGATAATTAATGACCATAACCAACCCATACTACTCACCTCAATTAAAAGTTTTTGTTGTTGTCTGTCTACTATTAACCGCTACAGAAGCATTTAAACAACTGAATTAAAAATTGTTGTATATTACCTTTTATTCATATGCTTCATATCCGCACGACAAGCCCGTCTCAGCAAGGGAACAACTCATTTTTGCTTTCCGTTCGACCTTCAATAGCTTCAACGGCTTAATTGTACCTCCCGAAGGTCATTGTATGTGGGAGCAGACAACCGTAGTATATCCAATTGAGATGTATAATATTTGGTGGTGTATAGTATTAATAAAAACCGGCTCGTCCTTTTCCTGGCTGAGTCAGCCAGTTATGCTTATGGCTCTTGTCCAGCTCTCCCCGCATGGACTGAATAACTTGTACAATGTCTGTCTGGCCATTCTGATGCCATTCTAGTGCAGCACTGACATATAACTCACCGAGCTGTGCAAGGGAGAATGTATCGGTGAGCCGAGCCGCTTCCTGGGTTCCTTCTTCGCCGGCAAAGACTGAAAATCCCCGCTGCTGCAAGTATTGCAGCCGCAGTGCTTCATCTGGCAGCGGAATTTCATAAGCCCGATCAAACCGTCCGGCACGGTTCATGAGACCTGGATCTATTTTCTCCGGATAATTCGTTGTACCGATCAGAAAAATACCTTCTTTGGATGTGGCTCCATCCAGTGTATTGAGAAAGAAGGAGCGCACTTCATCAGGCATCGAATCTATATCTTCAATGATCAGCACCATAGGAGCCAGACGTTTGGCTGCCTCGAATACTTCCCGAACGGACTCACTGTTGGTATACTCGGTAATTTGCCAGTATGCAGCTGGACCCGGGATGCTGCCCGCAATGGATTTGACCAAGGTTGTTTTCCCGTTGCCCGGATGACCATACAGCAGAATCCCCCGTTTATAGGGAATATCATATTCCCGGTAGAAGGAGCGATCCGCTTCGAAGAACTGATCCAGCGAGCGAAAAATATCCTGCTTAATTTGGGGCGAAAGAACCACATCGTCTCTTCCCACCGAGCGGGTGATGGATTCGACATGGCGTTCACTGCCATTGCGGGCATCGGTATACACCGTAACCTTTTTCATATTTTGCTGACGCTCCCGTTCACGCACACTGCCCAGAAACTGCTTGAGTTCTTCTTCGCCTACCGCAAATACAAAGTCCTCATTGTAAATGCCATTATCCCGGAAAAAGGGAATACGGACGAGTGCAACCCCCCATTTGGGATATGCAAACACATTGTTCCGAATGGAATAATGCACCCCATATGTAGGCACATCACCATCATCTTCATAATGCAGGGTACGGAGCTCCAGATCCTCGAAAATACGGGCAACCAGCTCCACTTCGTTACTGTCGCTCAGCAAATCCTCCTTCAGCAGCTCCCAGTATTCGTTGTTCGGATCATCACTGGCAAACAGTTCATAACGAACCCCGTACTTGCTGCTTAATGCTTCAATAATGCCCCGGATCAGGCGTGCATATGTCGCATAGCCCTGGATTCGGATCTGGTCGTCCTGTGTTTGCTCATAAGCATAGATAGCTTGGGTGTAATTTACTTTTTTATTTGGTATTATCATTATTTCGCTCCTTTCACAGCTGCAAGTGGTTTGCATTTGGCTACAACCTGAGCCAGGCCTGCACCGGTAACACTATCAATAATTTCATCGACATTTTTATATGCCTGTGGCGATTCATCTATAATCGATTCGAGTGATCGCTGATTCACCACAATTTCATCTTCTGTACCAACGCCAAGTGCAGATGCAAAATCTTCTACCGTAACCAGACGCTTGGTTGCAGTACGTGAACGAATGCGCCCTGCACCGTGACAGATCGAATAATAGTTATCTTCGCCCTGCGGCTGACCTACCATGATATACGAAGCTGTCCCCATCGATCCTGGAATAAGCGCAGGATGGCCTGTAGCCATATAAGGTTTCGGATTATCCGGGTGCCCGGCAGGCAGCGCACGCGTTGCGCCTTTGCGATGAACGAATACGCTGCCTTCTTTTGCATGAGATTCCTCCCAGGCATAGTTGTGCATCAGATCATACAATGTACGGAATTCACATTTGGGTCCAAGCACTTCCCGGAATGCCTCCCGAATAGCGTAAGCGATCAGATGCCGGTTAACCACAGCATAATTCAACGCGGAATACATCATGTTGACGTAATGACGGCCTTCGGCGTGTTCCAATGGAGCAAAAACCAGTCTCGGATCCGATGTACCAAGCCCGTTTCGCTGCATCACTTTGGCAATCGCAGACGAGCTGGTCTGGCTCACATGTCCGCCCCAGGCACGGGAACCTGAATGAATCATGACGACAATTTGACCATCAACCAATCCCCAGGCTTCCGCGATCTCACGATTTTCCTCTGCGATTTCAATAGACTGGATTTCGGCGAAATGATTACCCCCGCCCAAGGTACCCAGCTGACGGTGTGCACGGTGCCATGTCATATCCGGAACAAGATTCAGCACGTCCTCATCGTAGGCAAATTTGCTGCTTTCCACATGGGTAATGGAAGTCGACTTCTTCGGCGTATAACTGTCCGGAATATATTTTTTGGGCAAGCCGTGCAAGCCTTTGCGAACAATGTGTTCAAGTCGGATATCCGAGAAATGCCCTCGCTGACTAGCCTCCATAGGCAATACCTTTTCAATGGCCTTGACCAGCTTGCGGCGCAATTTTACATCTTTCAGATCATCCCTGTGCAGATTGGTCATATGCACCCGCATCCCGCAGCCAATATCACTGCCAACAATGGATGGAGATACGTAACCCGTCTTTGCGTCCCATACGGCCGTCGTGCCGATGCAGGTTCCTACACCTACATGAACATCAGGGGTATAACTCATATAGGAAATGCCAGGAATTTGCAGATTATTGTTAGCCATTTCAAACACTTTATAGTCCAGAGAGGAAAACAATTGTTGTGCGGCATATACCGTCAAGTCTCCCGCTGGCAACTTCACTTCATGCCGATAGCCACCAGGGAATTCGTTTTGACTCGTAAATAAATTAGGTTCTGTATTCATAAATGGTGATTTTTCCTTCCTGTTTATCATCTTTTAGTTGTTTTTCAAAATAAGGAATGTTTGTATCGCATTGGTTCATGTCCGCTTCAGTCGATACAACAAAAAAAGAAGCCATGGACGCATCCGCCCATGACTTCTTCATGACAATTACAGAGAACAGGAGGGCATGAAGATGCCATACCTCTGTTCTCCATCGCTATATAAGCCGAGATTGACATATCTATGCCTGCATAATGAACAGTGAAAAGATATGCCGATTCTCCTATGTCGCCCGTAAGAGGCCAAAGAGACGATGAGCTGGATATGCAGTTGTATCTATGCGACTTGGTATCTGTGTCAATCGAATATCATAACCAACCATCATGTCTTTCGGCCTCCCTTCGTAAATGATAAGTCTTATATTAATAGGACTCGTTTCGATATGTCAACCCTTTTCTTGGAAAATAAACCCTTTGGCATGGATATGCATATACTAAAAAATCAGGGGTCTGTATCCATACAGCCCCTGATTTTTACGACAACATATGGTGTTTGTGTTAAGCTTACATGCTTAGTTTCCTGCTTGTTTTTCCAACTCTTCAATCGGATTTTCATCCTCTTTGGCTGGTACTTTGGACGACAGGAACCAACCGCATACCGCAATGGTAATCAATACGATATAGAATCCGAATTTCCAAATTTTATTTTCCGGGAAATGTTCATCCAGAACACCAAGCGAAGGATGCGCCAGCGTAATGACTGCCAGCTTAACCCCTACCCAACCTACGATAACGAAGGCTGCCACTTCAAGGCCCGGACGGGAATGAAGCAATTTAACGAAGAAGGAAGCTGCAAAACGCATAATGACGAGACCAATAAATCCGCCCAGGAAGATGACGATAAACTGTCCACCATCCAACCCGCCAATTGGAGGCAATCCACTTGGTGGCAGCGCCACAGCCAGTGCTACGGCTGCAAGAATGGAGTCGACCGCAAAAGCGATATCCGCTACCTCGACCTTGAAAACGGTCATCCAGAAACCGGATTGTTTCTTGGCTTTCTTCGGTGCATCATCGGCTGCTTCATCTGTCTTGTTGCGGCTGCCCATAACTTTCTTGGCAATGTGGTTAATCGAGATGTAGAGAAGATACAGTGCTCCGATCGCCTGAACCTGCCACACATCCACGAGGAACGAGATCAGGAACAAGGAACCTAACCTGAAGATGAAGGCTCCGAGCAAACCGTAGAATAGCGCCTTTTTACGTTTCTCATCCGGTAAATGCTTAACCATAATCGCAAGCACCAAAGCATTATCTGCTGCCAGCAATCCTTCCAGGACTACTAGGACGATTAGCACCCATCCATACTCCAATAATAATGACAAATCCAAATTTGACTCCTCCTTAGTATCCTTATGATGTACAAAAAAAAGGACCTTTACCATCGCTGGTAAAGATCCTTTTTTATCCATAAAAAGAGACCTTTACCCAGCATGAAAACTTGGTAAAGGTCTCGCTAACAACAAATTGCTGCCAATAAAGCCGGGGATGTGATCCCGAACTGACGACTTTACTGTGAAAGCTACTCCCCTTTAACATCAGGAATATGCAGTTTTAGTTGGTGCATTTCTTACAGTTCAAATAACCTGTTCTCATCATATTCACAACACAACACAAAGTCAAGCTTTATTTAACCGTACCTTGACCCTGATCCATTTTGCGAAAAACAAAAAAGTCATAAACGAAATTGCCCAGAGGGATAAACGATATGAAAAATAAGGCGATCGGACGGCGTAAACGCCACTTTTGCGTCGTATACAGACTAACCATAAACAACATATACATCAAAAACAGAAAACCGTACAAATTGCCAAACCATGTGACTGATTGAGGCAAAATCCCTGCATTTTTCAAGGGGAATGCCACAAAAAGCAATAATACATATGAAAGTCCCTGCAGCCACAGCAGTAATCGGAAGCGGCCCAGTGTTGAATGTAACATCATGTTCCTCCTGTTTCTATCCACGTAACGAGTAATTTGCAACCTGTTCATTATATCACAAATACCTATTTCTTCGGTACTGCCGAGGCGCAAAATGCTTCGTAAAAGCATAAGATGTGACGAAGATTCGATACGCGCATGGGACAAGGAGGAGCCGCCCAATGAAAATAGCGATGGTCGCACCGGAGAAACTACCTGTGCCTGGAAACGGTTCAGTTGAAATAAGCATTCTGGGTATCGCTCGCGAACTTGCACTGCGTCATGAAGTGACCATTATTAGCCGCGAAATGCCTGGTCTTCCAGCCAAAGAGCAGCTTGAGGGCATTACGATCCGCCGTGTTCCATCCAGCAGTCCTGATCGATATATTCAGGCCGTCATTCGGCTCTTAAAGGAAAATTCGTTTGATCTGATCCAGGTGGATAACAGGCCACGCTGCTTGGCCCGAATCAAACGGAGCCTGCCTGACACCCCTGCAATCCTGTTCCTTCACTCCCTGACCTTCGCTCAGCCTGGACCGGCAAGATTAACGTTGTTACGACAAGCCGACTGCATCGCCGTCAACAGTTTGTCGCTGAGAGAAAGATTAGGACGCAGGTTCCCTTCGGTGAAACATCTGATGAATGTTATCCCTCTGGGCGCCGATCTGACCCGCTTCGTTCCAGCGCTAAGTGATGGAACTAACTTCATGCCGTCAGAGCGTTCACAACCCTTTTCTGTGCTGTATGTCGGCAGACTGATTCCAGGCAAAGGTGTGGACATTCTGATTCGCGCAGTAGCACTTGTGCAGCAGAAGGTTGATGTACAGCTCATTATTGCAGGCAAGGGACCGCAGGTCTATGTGCGCAAGCTGCGTCTGCTAGCCCGAAAACTCGGGATACGATCATCTTTTCTCGGACAGATTGCCCATGAACAGATACACCACTTGTACCGGGCCGCTGATTGCCTGGTCTGCCCTTCTCAAATGCACGAAGCCTTCGGGTTAGTTAACGTTGAAGCCATGGCTTCCGGTCTGCCTGTGATCGCTTCAGACAATGGTGGCATTCGTGAAATTATTGAATCAGGCAGCAGCGGTTATCTGGTTTCTCCATATGACAAACCTCAGCCATTTGCTGCTTGTCTTCAGAAGCTTGCCCGGGATCCGAAGCTAGCCGAATCTCTTGGCAAGGCTGGGCGGGCAATAGCCGTGAATCAGTTTGGCTGGTCCCGAACGGCCATGCATCTCGAAGCAGCTTATACAAGACTTATCCGCCAATGAACATACATTGGACAGAAGTCATAACCAAGCTGCCCCAATTGCTGCGAGGGACTGGTTATGCTTTTTCCCGTGACTGCCAGCTTGTGATCCATGACTCCATTTGGGGGATGGGGACATGTACCATTTCAATGAGCTCAACAATAATCATATCTTTCATGGCAAAACGGACCTTCGCACAGGTCTGCTGGTTAAAGACATCATAAAATCCAGAGCCTGCCCAGCACCCGTGAGGAACAAAGACTGGGTCGTTCACGATATATCCCACGGTACCTATTGGTGGAATAACAACCTTGATCGCCTGATGATCTGTACGATTATTGGGATCTTTAACCAAAAATACGGTATCATCTACATTTAATGCCTGGATACCATGATAATGCTCCATTCGATCCATGGCTGCAAATAATTTACTGTTCATAACATGTTCTTCTCCTTTTCCTTCATTCCAAGTTTCAAGTTAAAATAATCAATCAAATTATTCATCTTCCTCATAGTGCTTCAACCAATGAGTCAGTTGTTTGCGAATCTCTGTTCGAAATTCTCGGGGCTCAAGAACCTCCGCTTGAGGGCCAAATTGATATAACCACATCAGAAACTCACGACTGCTGTTTAGTGTGACTTCGAATAACAATCCGCCATCGGGCAGATCCGTCATACGTGGACGAACAAACATTTCTTCTTCTTTTATGTAGGGTGCCATTTTTTCAGTAAATCTCACCTTGAAATGAATATGTTCGTCCCCTCGATCAACAGACCACGTATTTTTCATATACTGCGCTATGTTGAAATCCGCTTTGTCAAAGTGGGTACCTGTCTGATTCACGTCCAGAAATCGGCTCATGCGAAACAATCGCACCTTTTGCACCAGATGGCAATACCCGACGAGATAAAAGCGCTGATCGCGTGGAATTAGATAATAGGGATCAATGTCACGGACCGTAATATCATTGTTGGTCAGTGTTCGATACCGGGTACGTATGGTTTCCTGATTAAGAATAGCTTCAATAATCGGGATAAGCAGATTGGGGTCTTTTCCTTCCTCCCGGTATGCAGGCGTTCCCATGCGTATGATACCTGCAATGTTCTCCACGATATCACTGTTTCTTGATTTTAGCTTGGTATGGACCGACATCACTTTGTCAAAAGCCGCATCGAATTCAGCCGGCAATTGGGAAGTATCCAGGACAGACGGAAGCATGGAGAAGACCATAGCCTCCTGCTCCGTGAAATCGAGTGGATACAAGGCGAAATTCCCAATAAACCGATAACCCTTGCCGTAGCCTTCGTTCATGATAGGGGCAACCCTGTCCAAAATCCGGAGATCGCGATAGATCGTGCGTACAGTTGTATCACATTTCGCAGCCAACTCCTTGGCTGAGATTCCGGGATACGCTTGTATAGCCTGAAGTATACGCAGCAGACGAATTAATTTCTCTGTCATGTAGTTTCTCCCCTTCGATATTTTATCGGCAAGGAAAACTAGTTCCTTTAGTACATCTATAAATCTTTAGTCCCATTCATTATTTCGCAAATTCACTAATTATGTATAGTTCAATTGCACTTTTTCTCCTTTATTAATATACAATTTATGACTTTATTGCGTAAAATATTAGATACAAGCCCTTATACCTAAGCCTGTAAGCCTATTTATCTTTTCTAATAAAATGACAAAAAAGCCCCGTCTCGTGGGAAGAGACAGGGCTTTACGGATGATTAATTATGCAGCTGGACTAATTCTTTCAACACGTTCACCAAATGTTCACATAATTCCGGGATATCTCCCATCTGGTCTTCATTCACATTTCGATCAAAATACACATGACTTGAAACGTTATACCTGATAGGTTCCTCTCCATACACAAAATGAATGTCTTGTACGATGCGCTGATCTGGCCAGCTCACTTGTATGATGGAGCGAATTGCGGGACATAGCCTGTCTGGCTCAGGAGTCTCCTGGCTAAATCGAAGTTCAAGCCGACATCCCGGCTGGCTGCCGGGTGACTCCAATATTTCGGCCGCTAGTGCTTCTAGAGAGCTTCGGAGTATAATCTCCCCTTTGACCTCAGAATGCTCCCTTAGAACGAACTGCAGCACGAACTCTCTGGACATACTCGCCATCTCCAGGCTGTCTTTCCGGTCGGATATGTGAATGATCTCATCGAGATTGTCGAGATCATATAGATAGTTCTCAAAACCGACCTTGAGATTGTCGTACACGGTTGGATCAAACATGAACTTGCCTACTTTCCTAAGAACTTATACTGACCTGTTTGCGAATATGACCTTGATCCGCTTCGGATCGGTGTATCACTTGTATCTATTATAACCATCTCTACGATTGAAAAAAGCCCGGTCATAATGACCGGGCTTCGTCTGGGGTAGGGGAGCTGAACTCCCACGCCCCTATTTTATTCGTCTGCTGCCTTCTCTTCCTCTGCAGCCACAGGTTCTGCCTCATCAGCAGAAGCTGTTGGCTCTTCCTCAGCCGCTTGTGGTGGCATAACGGATGCGATAATGGAATCGGGTGACGTAATAAGTGTCAAACCCTTATCCAGTTTAATATCTTCAGCTGTCAGACGATCACCAATGTCCAGCCCGCTGACATCCACCTCAATGGAAGTCGGCAGGTCGGCTGGAAGTCCTTCGACTTCCAATTCGGTTTCCTGCGTCTGGAACACACCACCAGCTTTGGAGCCGGCAGCCGTACCTTGGAAATCGATCGGCACACTTACGCTGATCGGTTTATTTTTGGATATTTGCAAGAAGTCCACGTGCAGCAGACGTCCATTGCGCTCCTGCTGATCCTTAATCAGCACAGGAACGGTTTTGCCACCCTCCAGATTGAGGTTGAACATCTCGGAACGACCTGTACGAGCGACCTTGAGCATCTCTTTTTCATCCACATGTATGGAGGCCCCTTCAAATTCAGGACCATAAACGACAGCCGGAACACGTCCGCCTTGTCTTAACAGGCGCAATGCCGCACCTTTCTTTTCAGTTCGTGGAGTTGCAGTAAGTTGAGCCATTTTTCCGTTGGATTTCATGATTGAACATCCTCCTTCAAGGGATCCCTACTTTGTATTGGTGTTGGGAAGCATTCGGCTTCTCTCATAGACCAAATGGGTCTTCTTTTTCTGTGGCCAAATCACGCGCCATATCTATATATACCCCAATGAACTTGTTTCTCAAACATTGGCTTGTACAATTCATCCGCTTTTCACATCAAAATCCAAGCCTTGCGTACCAAAAAAAGACAGCCGGAAATACCCTCCGACTGCCTGCTGCTTCTAGGTTTATCTACAGCTACTATACGGACCTAACAAGAGGATTCAGGCACTGGTACGGCTATCCTCTTCATCACTCTCGCGTATAACCTGCATTTGGTCCGTACCGCTCTGCACAACAATCTGCACATCCCCGTCTTCTGGCACAATATCTACATATCGGTCTCCACAGGTATCCTTGGCCTGCCACTCATTCAGCCGAATAATCAGCCCCAGATGGTGCAGGCCTGGAGCTACACGAATACGGGCCTCTGCGGCATTGCCCACTCGTTCAAGGGGTACCGCTCCATCTGCCATTCCTGTGCCCCATACCCAAACATCCCATCCCTCGTACTGTTGATCCTCCCGTTCATAACGAAGCGTAACCAGACGTGAGACATGCTTGTGGACTTTGATTGTCGCCGTAGACTGTATGCTGCCAGCCATGGCTGTAATTTGCGCTGTCCCTGGGGATAAGGCACGAACGATTCCAGCCGTACTGACCGTTGCAATATCCGAATTCGAGGAATGCCAGCGTATGGCGGTCCCTTGAAGCGGCTGCCCAAATTGATCCAGCACCAATGCACGGAAGCGACTGATTCGTGTCGTATACAGAACCGTTTCACCGACAAGCTCAATTCGTTCGGCATGACGATGATCCACCTGCAAGAGGCTTGTAGCAGAGATATGACCACATTGAACCGTTATCGCTGCTTCACCTGTCTCTTTCGCATGGATCGTTCCATCCGGATCGATCTGAATCCGCTGCGGCTCCGAAGAACGCCACAGGACTTCGCAATTCTCTACTACATTACCGAGACGGTCACGCACAATCGCCCGCAGCCCTGCTGTTTCACCTGGGCTATACACCTGCCGTGGAGCATTAATCTCAATTGTAGCCGGTTCTGTTCCGCCCACATGTTCAAAATCATACAGTACCATTAACGACCAGCGCTCTATAGGAGCAATGCCGCTAACCGTTCCAATCGAGTCAGTACCTGCCTGATGATCGTTAACGACCACATGCCAGTCACCCTCCGGCAAATGAATCTGCTGCCGGTACGCTGTCGCATTATAGGCCACGATAATTCGATTCCAGGTGTCCTGATTGGCCCCATCCTGCAGCATGAATATGACGACATTACCATCAGCACGTAGAATGCGAAGGTGATTCCGGATCTGATCTGCGCTGATCATGCGAAAGGCAGGATGAGTACGGCGCAGATGTATTAAGCCCCGGTAATAGTCAAAGACAGGTCTGAAACGGGATTTGTTCGCCCACTGAATGGCGTTAACCGCATCTCCGCTGCGGTAGCTGTTGTGATCTCCCGCTTTTGATCTCAGGAGCTCATCCCCTGCATGCAGAAAAGGTATCCCCTGAGAGGTTAGCAATACTCCGGAGGCTAGCAGCGAGCGGCGAACCATCTCATGGTTAAGCACATCAACAGCATCCACATACCGATAGGGATCTGCTGCCTTTACCGCCGATTCTGCACTCCCTCCCTCCACCGGTTGCCCGTCTCTCCATGCCGGGAAACCCAATTCATGTCTGAGATTCATCGTGGTTGCGATTTTGTCCCACAGGTTCAGGTTGTCATGGGCCGTGACATAATTGACCGTCTCCACAGGTGAGGATGTAAAGTCATCGATAGCTCCGGAAATTCCCTTAAGCAGCTCATGCTCCAGGCCATCTGCTCCGGTTACATACCCTTTCCCGCTGCCATCGCTGTCCCCTTTGATCGCACTGCGGAAATGATCATTGAATACGGCAAATCCCTGACCCCTCTGGGTACCTTTCAGGGTTTTGCGATCCAGTGGTGAGTCTCCGCCTGTCCACGGCTCCCCATAAATTAGCATGGCAGGATCAATCTGCTCACGCAGCTCACGGGTCAATTCGTTCATTGTATCGGTGTCAATCAGGCCCATGAGATCGAAACGGAAACCATCCACATGATATTCCTCAGCCCAGTACAAAAGAGAGTCTATAATATATTTTCGCACCATTGGGCGCTCTGTAGCCAGTTCATTGCCTACACCCGATCCATTACTCAGTGTGCCGTCTGTCCGATAGCGGTAAAAATAACCGGGTACAATTCGTTCAAATGGACCTTCGTCCACACCATACGTATGATTGTAGACCACATCAAGCACAACACGTATACCCTGGCGATGCAGAGACTGCACCAAGGCTTTGAATTCACGAATTCGCACGACCGGATCCCGCGGATCCGTAGCATAGGAGCCTTCCGGGACGTTATAGTGCTGTGGATCATAACCCCAATTATAGGGTGCTCTGAACGTTGTGCCTTCTTCAGCGGATTCCAGTTCATTTACCGTCTGGTAATCCGCCACAGGCAGAAGATGCACATGGGTAACCCCGAGTTCGGCAAGATGATCCACCCCGATACGATGACCTGCCCTGTCGGTCAGTCCGGAAGCCGTGAAGGCCAGAAATTTCCCTTTATACGGAATGTCGGCATGGGGATCGGAGGAGAAATCACGCACATGCAATTCATAAATGACGGCGTCCACCGGCCGCTGAAAAACAGGCTTCACGTCCAGCTCCCAATCCGGTGGATGCGTTGTATCGAGATCAATAATGGCCGTCCGCTGACCATTGGGCGACACGGCGCGGGCATAAGGATCTACCACGACTTCTATGCGTTGATCATCGTGAGTAATGCGATACATGTAATAAAATCCGGCCCAATCGCCTGCCAGCTTCACGCTCCATATACCGTCTTCATCACGAGTCATGTCACTTGCCTGCCCGCCCTCATGTTCTGTTACCCATCCTCTTGCATTGTAGCTGCCCTCATTTTCAAAAACCAATATAGAAACCTGCTGAGCCGTTGGGGCCCACAGCTTGAAAGTACTGGAAGCACGAGTATATGTTAAGCCAAGATCGTTGCCTTCGTAACGAAAAGATGTCCATTCCGGCATCGTTCCCACCGCCTTTATATCCATTGATTTCGTGTTGTCCCGATGGTACGGAGTGGGACGTCATTTGTCAACCCGGGGTTGTCTGTACTCAACATATCGGTTGAACAGAGGCTTTCATGAAGTCACTCGCTGGATTTTGGTCAAACCCTTGCAGCAATCGCTTTCAAAATACAGCATATGTAAACAAGCGCCGCAGATTGACAGCATTTGTACCTGTCTGATCAAAAAAACAAAAAATAAAGCACCCTTCTCTTCGCAGCGAAGAAGGGTGCTTTACTACCATAAGAAAAAATTTAATTATTGGCATACATGACCATCAGGGATATCGCCGGTACGCTGACCTGCCCATCGTTGACGGTGCGCAGTGGTTCAAGACCTGCTTGTCCCTGCTCTACAACAATATTCCACATTCCGGAAGGAATAGGGAGGGTTCGGCTTTCCTTTGCCGCGTTGTAGATCACAATAATCCGATCCCAGGAATCCCCGGCAGCCGTGCCTGATAGCTCATAGGCAAGCAGGCTTTTATCTTTTTTTAACAGAGATACATGTTGATTAATGTCCTCCCGGGTTCTCAACCGGAAGGCAGCATGTTCACGGCGAAGACGAATCAGTCCGCGGTAGTAATCGAATACCGGCTTGAACCGCTGCTTTTGTTCCCAACGAATCGCATTGACGGCATCACCACTCTCGTGACTGTTGGCATCGCCATATTTACTGCGCAAAAACTCATCCCCCGCCGCAAGCAGCGGAATCCCTTGGGATGTCAGCACAATGCCATTCGCAAGCAAGCAGCGCCGAACCGTTTCATTCTCCAGCACATGATTCGGATCAATCTGCATATACGGATTCGCATGCTGTACTGCCTGCTCTACACTGTCATATCCACGAATGTGTCCCTCATCATCATAGGAGATAAACCCAAGCTGTTCTTCCAGTTCTTGTGTATGCACAACCTTGTCCCACAGATTCAGATTATCGTGAACTGTTACGTAATTCACCGTCTCGGATGGACTGGCCGTAAAATCGGTAATCGCTCCCCTTACACCCGTCCAGATATCCTCTTCCTTTCCCTCCGTACCTGTCGCGAATCCTTTCTCTGCTCCATCACTGTCCCCTTTGATCGCTCCACGATAATTATCGTTGAATACAGCTATTCCGTCTCTTTTCTGATCTCCCTTGAGGGTCATTCGCTCTCCTAGTGGGGAGTCCGAGGCCGCCCATGGCTCACCGTACAATAGGATGGATGGAGAAACATGTTCATGCAGTTCCGCAGCCAGTTCCCGCATGGTTGTCGTATCAATCAACCCCATCAGGTCAAACCGAAACCCATCAATATGGTATTCCTCTGCCCAGTAACGCACCGATTCCAGGATAAACTTGCGTACCATCGGACGTTCTGTGGCTACCTCATTCCCAGTCCCTGAACCGTTGCTGTATGTGCCATCCGCATTCTGACGATAGTAATACCCCGGGACCAGCTTCTCAAACGAACTGTCGGTTGTATTAAACGTGTGGTTATACACCACATCCATAATTACTCCGATACCTCTCTGATGAAGGGCTAGCACCAGAGCCTTGAGCTCACGGATGCGTGTACCAGGCTCATCTGCACGAGTGGCATAAGAGCCTTCGGGAACGTTATAATGCAGCGGATCATACCCCCAATTATAGCTGGAATCCTCGGAATCACCGTAAGCACGATCTCCAGCCTTGGATTCATCCACGGTGGCAAAATCAAACACGGGCAGCAGGTGCACATGGGTAATCCCAAGCTCGGCCAAATGATCAATCCCCAGTGTATTGCCCTCGGAATCGCGCAGTCCTGTTTCCGTAAAAGCCAAATACTTGCCTTTGTTCACCATGCCTGATGATGGGTGAATTGAAAAATCGCGCACATGCAGCTCGTACAATACGGCATCCACCGGACTCTTCAGCTCTGGACGAACATCCTGACTCCATCCTTGGGGATCGGTCTCTTCCAGCCTGATAATAACTCCCATTTCACCATTCATGGTAACTGCCCTTGCATAGGGGTCCACTGCTGTCTCCTGTCGTCCACCCTTGAAGGTGGCACGGTACATATACCTACAACCATTCCATTCTCCATCCAGCTTCAAAAACCAGATGCCCTGCTGCTGTCTTTCCATTAGGAATTCCTTTGGCTCGGCACGTTGTTCCCCGGTTCCTCCCTGTCCTCCTGGAAGCTCGGCGGTGAATGCCGGGTAGAGCAGCACTTCCATTTGAACGGCATCTGGCGCCCATACTTTGAATTGGCAGAATTGGGCGCCAATCGTTACCCCCAAATCTTTTCCCTCGTATGTATCATTTGCAGCTAAGTCTTGCTTGTCATGTTCTTCAATCATGATGTCTTTCCCCTCTCGCTTGAGTATAGATGGATGTGAAAAAGAATGCTCCTTTCTTTTATACCCGTTCCGCTGCCCAACCATAATCCTGTGATAGAAAAAGAAGCCATGCTTCACGTCCATTCACGTAAAACACAGCTTCTTCGGGCAAACGCATACTCTGCGCTTTCTTTATTTCCCGTTCAGTTCGGCGTAGGATGCCTCCAGTTCAGAGATCAGCTGGTCTCCCCCGGCTTTTCGCCAGTTAGTCACTTCCTGCTCCCAGCCTGCATCATCAATCTTGCCCATAATATACTTCGTCTGTGCATCCCAGATCATCTGATCCAGTTCCTGACCCCGCTCGGTGTAGATGGCCGATGACAGTGTCAGCGCAGGATTCGGAATGGCGTACTGCTCATTCTCCCGAGCCATCTTGGTGCCCTTCATGCCAATCGGAACATCAACCAATTCAGCCACGTTGTATCCCTCAACACTTAACAAATTGTCACGGTACGGCTTCACTTCGCGTTGATAAGCGTCAAAGTCCTTGAGTTCGGTTTTACCGTCCGCAGTCTTGGTGTAGTGCACATCGAGCAGCCCGCGCAGCTGCAGCGTACTCAGCTCCTCATCCATCAGCTGATCGAGGAAGGTGAGCACTTTTTTCAATTGCTCCTCATCCGGGACGGCAGCCTTCGGGATTACCAGCATGCCATAGTTCCCCGGCTCTCCGGCGATGCGTATACCATCTGTTCCCTGGAACGGAGCTACATCGATCACCCCATCCGGGGCATTAGGTGTAAGCCGCTGCTGGGATGACTTGCCGTTCTGGGCCACGCCGTTCAGCTTCATGCCAATTAGGCCAGAGTCCATTTTTTTATCCGCATCCGAAGGATCAAGTGCAGGGAAATCACTGTTGATGAGCCCTTCACTGAACAGTCGCTTGAACAGCTTCATGGTGTCCACATATTCAGTGGTCAGGAATTCCGGAGTCAGTTTGCCCGCATCATCCACTCCCCACTTGTTCACACCCCCTATACTCACGGCAATCCGGGTCAGCGGAGAAGACACGCCTTCGTTATATTTCTTGAAGAGCAGCGCACCATACGTATCTTCCTTGCCATTCCCGTCGGGATCATCCTTGCGCATGGAACGCATCACCTCATACCAGTCATCCAGCGTCTTCGGCACATCCAGCTTCAACTTGTCAAACCAATCCTTGCGGTATACAATGGCCGTTCGTCCGATATCGCGGAAGTTCGGAATGCCGTAAATTTTGCCTTCAATCTTGATATTGTTAAAATAGGCCTCGGATTGGGCAGACAGATTTTTATAATCCTTCAGGTAGGGCCCCAGCTCCCAGAACAGTCCCGTTTTGGCTGCATTGAACGTGGTCGGTACGTAATTCACGCGCATAATGGTCGGCATCTCCCCGGAAGCAACCATGACGTTCACCTTGTCATCAAAAGCAGACTGCGGAATCCACTGAACATTGACATCCGTATTCGTATACTCCTCAATCTTTTGCTCCACTCCATTTTCCTTCGCGGGCACATCCCCTACCTGCATCAAAGAGATGGAAATGGGAAACTTGCCTTCCCCGGCGGCTGGAGCCTTTTCTCCTCCACAACCTGCAAGCAGTCCGGCGGACATTGCACCAATGACAACCAATCCACCTATACGGGACACCCGACCTTTTGGACTCATGAACCATCTCTCCCTTTTATATTATCGTCACTACCAGCATTAAGCTCGCCTGAATGAATGCGCTATCATAATTCTGTCTGAAGAAAAGAACCAGCGTTAAGCCAGTTCCATCTCCACACCTGCCAGAATAAACGGGGCAACGGATTTCGGATCATTGATTCGGATCGACTCGGTTACATAATATTCGTACGACCCGTCACGATACGGACTTCCCCCAAGGCCTGCACCGCCATTGCACTGGGTCAGCGACAGTACACCTTCACGATCCGTTTGCAGCAAGTGCTGCAGCAACCCCTGATATCCTTTAGCCGCTGTCTCCTTGAACTTGCCGCTCAGGTAACCTTTGCGTACACCTTTGGCCAGCGCGTATACAAACATCGATGTACCCGACGCTTCCAGATAATTGCGCTCACGTCCCGGCTGATCCAGCAGATGAGGCCACAGCCCCGTCTGTTGATCCTGTACATGCACAAGTGCGTTTGCCACGCGTTCAAAAATGCCGACAATCTGGCCGCGCTGTTCATGATCTACAGGCAGATGATCCAGTGTATCCACCACGGCCATCACGTACCAACCCATGGCCCGGCTCCAGACATGGGGAGAACAGCCGGTTTCGCCCGAACTCCAGCGCTGCTCCCTGCTCTCATCCCAGCCATGATACAGCAAACCGCTGCGCGGATCACGGGTATGCTTCTCCACCAGCAGCAGCTGCAGAGCCGCCCGGTCAAACCACTTTTCTTCGCCCGTTACTGCCCCATACTGCGTGAGAAACGGAGTTGCCATATACAACCCATCCAGCCACATCTGAAAAGGATAGATCTTCTTATGCCAGAAACCGCCTTCACTCGTGCGTGGCTGCCCTTTGAGCTGAACCATGAGCAGGTCTGCTGCCTTGCGGTATTTCGCTTCACCTGTTTTTTCCATCAAGAAGAATAAGGATTTCCCCTGATTAATCTGGTCCAGGTTGTACTCCTCAACGGTATACGAGCGGATCGTGCCATCCTCCTGAATAAAGTGATCCATCAGCTCCCGGATGTAGTCGTAATACTTGGCTTCCCCCGTACGATAATACAGCTCTTCCAGTGCCTTCAGCAGGCAGCCGTTCTCATAATGCCAGGTGGGATACAGCTGATGATTGCGGTAACTTTCCATGAACTGATCGGCCATTCGTACCGGTGTGAACTGCAAGGTTTCCTTCATCGATACCCTCCGCATCCGCTCGCTTATTGAGCCTGTTTTTTGTAATCTTCTGCGTATTCCTCGCGAATCTTGGTTCCGCCTGCATTAGCCCAGTTTTCAATTTCCTGTTTCCAGCCATTTTCATCAATCTTGCCCATGATGTATTTGGTTTGCGCATCGGCAATCATCTGATCCAGATCAGCCCCGCGATCACCATAGGTCGGCGAGTATAACGTAAGCGCAGGATTCGGAACGGCATGTTCGGCCAGCTCTTTGGCAAGCTCCGTTCCTTTTACCCCCAGTTCGGTATCCTTCAATTTCGGCACATTATAACCTTCGACGTATGGCAGATTGTCACGATATGGCTTCACCTCACGCTGGAACGCATCGAAGTCGCTCATTTCCACTTCATCCTCGCCTACTTTGGTATAATGTTTGTCTTCTATTCCGCGCATGAGCAGTGTTGCCATCTCCGGTTCCATCAACTTATCCAAAAAGCTCAGCAGGCTTTTCAGCTCCTCTTCGGATTTCACGGTCGCTTTAGGAAAGGCCAATATGCCGGAATTGCCTGTCTGGCCCGCAACACGGTCGCCGTTCGCTCCAAGCAAACCTGCAATATCCACAACCCCATCCGGGTCATTCTTGGAGAGACGCTCCTGCTGACTCTTACCGTTCTGTGCTACGCCGACACGCATGCCGACAACGCCGGAGTCGTACTTTTTCTCCGCTTCCGTGGAATCAAACACAGCAAAGTCCTGATTCAGCAGCTTCTCATCATACAACCGTTTCAGCAGATCCAGCACCTGCATGTATTCCGGCGTCATGAACTCCGGTGTGAAGCTGCCGTCATCCTCAACCTTCCACTTGTTCGGTGCACCGAAGCTTACGCCTAGACGCGTTGTGAAGGAGTATTGATCTTCGTTGTATTTTTTGAACAGCATCAGACCGAACGTGTTATCCTGCCCGTCTCCATCCGGATCGGAAGTCGCCAGGGTTTTGATCGTTTCATACCATTCATCCGGCGTGGTCGGTACCTTGAGATTCAGCTTATCGAACCAGTCTTTGCGGTAAATGACCGTCGCCCGTGCAATATCAGAGAACACCGGGACGCCATAGATTTTCCCGTCTACCTTGATGTTGTTGAAGAAGCGCTCGTTCTGGGCGGACAGATTTTTATAATCCTTGAGCAGGGGACCGATCTCCCAAAACACATCATTGCGCATGGCACTTGTGACTGTCGGGTTGTACTGCACTTTGACGATCTTCGGCATATCACTGGAAGCGATCATGACATTAATTTTGTCATTGTACGCCGAAGCGGGAATCCACTGGATATCCAGCTTGGTATTGGTAAAGGCTTCGATTTTTTGCTGAACCTCATTCCCTTTACTAGGCACATCCCCTACCTGTGCAATCGCGATGGAGATGTTCTGTACGCCGCCCTCTGCAGCCTGACCCTCGTCTGATCCGCATCCAGCCAGCAATCCCGTTACCAGTGCAAGTGTGCTCAGGACAGCCAGAGCTTTCTTTTTTGTTCCTCTCATCAAATGAAAACCTCCCCTTTTATACATTGCTGATTCCGCATACTGCATGCTGTACGCTGCATTCTGCAACCATCCATTCAATCATCAATTTCAACCTTTCACAGACCCCAGCATCACTCCCTTGGCAAAATGCTTTTGCAGGAATGGATACACAAGCATGATCGGAATCGTTGAGAATACAATGACAGCCATGCGAATGGTCAACGGCTGAATCTCCGTCTCCTCAATACTCGTGTCACCAATCCGGCTCTGAGCCAGAATGACAATCTCACGAAGCCAGACTTGAACCGGCCACTTCTCGCTGTCATTGATGTAGATGACGGCGTTGAAGAAGCTGTTCCAGTGAGCGACTGCATAGAACAGGGAGAATGTGGCCATCGCCGGCATCGACAAAGGCAGTACAATACGGAACAGAACGCCGACATCATTACAGCCGTCTATTTTGGCAGCATCCTCCAGTTCATCCGGAATGGCCTGAAAAAAGTTCTTAAGCACAATCAGGTTGAACGCACTGATGGCGGTAGGCAGCATCAGGGACCATAACGTGTCGGTCAGATGCAGCGATTTAACTACGAAATAGGTGGGAATCATGCCTCCGCTGAACAGCATGGTGAACAATACGCCGAGCAGAATCGGCTGCCGTCCTCGCAGATATCTTCTGGATAGCGGATACGCCATCAGCGACGTGAATAACAAGTTAATCAAAGTACCGACAACGGTAATATAGATCGAGACTCCGAGACTGCGAATCAGTGTATCTGTCGAGAAAATGTAGCGATAGGCCGCCAGGGAGAATTCTTTGGGGAAAAGGATGAATCCTCCCTTCGCCACCTCATGCGGGCTGGTAAACGAGACAGCCAGAATGTAGATAAACGGAATGACGGTCACGATTCCGATCAACAGCAGCAAGCCATGATTGACGATATCGAAGATTCGGTTGCCCCACGTTTTATCCTGTTGCATCTTAATGTTCACTCCTGTCTGGTGAAGACGTCTGCTTGCTCATGTTAGTAGACGCCTTCCTCCCCGAATTTTTTGGCCAGCTTGTTGGCACCCAGTACAAGCGCCAGCCCAACAACCGACTTGAACAAACCGACAGCGGCACTGTAGCTGTACTGTGCCTGCGTCAGACCTTTGGTGTACACGTAGGTATCAAATACCTCACCCACATCCCGGTTGGTCGGCGTCAGCATCAGGAAGATCTGTTCAAATCCTGTATCCAGGAAGTTGCCCAGACGAAGAATGAGCAAAATCACGATCGTACTGCGGATGGCAGGCAGCGTAATATGCCAAGTCTGGCGCCAGCGGTTGGCTCCATCAATCCGTGCAGCTTCATAGAGCTGCGTGTCTACACCGGAAAGTGCTGCGAGGAAAATAATCGTGCCCCAGCCAACCTCTTTCCAGATGGATTGTCCGACAATCATGGATCGGAACCAGCCTGGCTCCAGCAGGAACGCAATCTTCTGCCCCGTCAGACTGTACAGCAATTCGTTGATGGCGCCGCCCTCCGTGGTAAACAGCATATAGAACACCCCGACGACAACAACCCACGATACAAAGTGCGGAACATAGACCAGCGTCTGTACAAAACGCTTGAATCGCTCACGGCGCACTTCATTTAGCATCAGTGCGAGCACGATGGGCAGCGGGAAGAAGAAGACCAAATTATAGATCGCCAGCAAAAACGTGTTCCGGAACAGGGTCCAGAACTGCGGTTCCCCGAAGAAACGCTGAAAATGCTTGAGTCCTACCCAGTCACTCCCCAAAATGCCTTTGTACGGTGTGTAATCCTGAAAAGCCATCGTAATGCCATACATGGGTATATATTTGAAAATAACAAAGTAAAGCACTCCCGGTATCAACATGATGTAGAGCCACCGGTTTTTGATAACGTCCCTCCACAGCAGGTTTTTGTCACTGCGGGCAGCGGGCCGTGTCCGAGCCGTCGTTTCGGCTTTCATAGTGTTTTCCTCCCCACATTGGAAACGATTACAAAAGTTCAATTCCTGAACTCATGCCTTCATTGTGGAGGATAAACGAATCACTGGCTATCGTCCGGTTTTAGCTTCTTGTTTTTCCTTGCCAGGCAAGGGTTTGCGACACTACCCCCGTTGAAATCTCAGGCGTGAATGCACCCGTTTTAACCTCTATAATCCTGTCTTAACCCGGGACAATGGAGCGTGGCCAGCAGGGTGTACAAACATAAAAAAGCCTGCCCGCCATGGCAGGCAGAGCAGGCTTAGTTTTACCGCTGCTGTTCCCGGTACTTGCCGGGAGTTGTTCCCGTAATTTTACGAAACGTTCGGATAAACGCAGTGGGGTTGGTGTAATTTAGTTTCTCGGCAATTTCCGATATTTTGAGGTTGGTTGTCTGAAGCCAGGTTTTGGCTTTTTCCATTCGATACTCTGCCAGATATTCAGTGAAATTCACACCAGCTTCCTTCTTGAACACCCGGCTTAAATAAACAGGATGGAAATTCAGCTCTTCCGCACAGGCTTCCAATGACAGTTCACGGTCATAGCGTTCCTCGATCAATCGGATCATCCGCCGGGCGATGTTCATATACTGCGATTCTTCCTGCTCCCGCCAGAAACGAATGACGGGTACAAATAACCGTTTACGGAACCAGTTCGTCATTTCATCAAGAGTGGAAAGCTTCAGCAGCTGAGCCATGGATGCCTTCTCGCCAAGCACTTCGGCCACATCCCCTCCTTGTTCCTGTACAAGCTGGTACACACGGGACAGAAGCTGAACCATAATGACGGGATATTCACTAAAATGCAGTTTCTTGTCGGCGAGCAGACCCAGATACTGTGTAAAATACATATCGGTTTTCTCCTCATCACCTTGTTTCAAGGCAGAGGCCAGCTGATCCTCGATCATTCTGAGCTGTGTATATAAGGCTGCCTCGGTCTGGCCTCGCGGCTGGATATCTTCATAATGCAAAATGATACGGCTTCCCAGACTCACCCTGCCCTGCAGCGCCTCCCGGCTCTCCTGATACGCCCTAGGTGTATCTCCAATGGCAAAATAGGAACGGCTTATGCCGATACTTACTGGCAGATTGAGATAGGTGACTACGCGTTCCCTGATCCATTCCGCCTGGGTGTGCATCCATTCCTTGAGCTGCAGCTCATCATTCAGCCTTGAAGCCAGAACCGTCACTTGTGCATCATCGATCATAACCGGGGTGAAGCGCAATTCCGCAGGCAGAAGCTCTCCAACCATATTGTTGACGGCAAACAGCAGCAGGTCCCTGTCCTGTTCTTCGTACCTGGTTCCTTCGAGCGTATCAATTTGCAGTGTAAGTACACCCAGGCTCGACCAGTCTGCCGGAAAATCATAGCGTTCGCCCTGATACCTGAAATCCTCTTCCGAGATTTTGCCGGTCAGCAGTTTGGTCATGAAAAATTCCTCCAGATGAACATGCTGTCCCTTCATCTGTTCCCGCAGCGATTTTTCTGAGCTGAACAGCGTGGATAAACGTTCCTCAATATAAATAAATTCATCCTGACGGCGGCCCGTCTGCAAAACCGGAGAATCCAGTCCCTTCGTAAACTGCAGCAGTCTGGAGATGGGGGAATACATCCGGCGGCTGCCATAGATTGCAAACAATCCGGTCACGCATAACATGACCAGCGTAGCTACCCCGGTCACA
Organism: Paenibacillus sp. 7516; assembly: GCF_002272715.1. NCBI lineage: Bacteria > Bacillati > Bacillota > Bacilli > Caryophanales > Paenibacillaceae > Paenibacillus > Paenibacillus sp. 7516. The sequence continues at coordinate 74,914 of NZ_NPBI01000020.1, read as the reverse complement.
AGAGCAATTTTCTGCGACTGGGCAGTGATCTGTCCAAGAGATACCACTGATACATACAGCCACCCATTGAGTGGTGATTTCCTGTAGCTTACAGCTACCTGGTTTCCTTCCACTTCAGCGTTAAAGAAGCCTTCTGCCTGATTGCTCGTTTCCACCTTAGCCTGAATTTCCTCATTCAAGGTAGCATATTTCTCCTCTTGCCCATGCTCGTTCAGAAAAAAGTTCTGATCCCGGTCCAGTACATACATATCTCCGGTATTCGGATTTTGGCTCAGAAACGTGCTAATCTCCGCATCTGCGATATCAATCACAAGAAATCCCTTAGGCCTAACATTCGTCGGCACCATAGGAATCTTGAATACCATACTGACCACGTCATTCGATGAAATGAGTGTGGGCATCTGTTCCTGTGACTCTTCGGCTATTCCAGCCGAAGCCGGTATGCTTTCCGTAGACAAATGATCATTCTGCGTCACCCAGAACAGACTGTTCGTATAGGTGAGATAGGAGCCAATGCGGTCCCGAATACTGAAATCATCCAATTTTCCAAATGATCTCATGGAGACCACCCAGTCCTGATCCAGGTTAACCAGATAGGCCTGATCTATGTTTGTAACCGCTTGCAGGTTGTTAAACCCGGACGTGAGATCGCGTATTTCCTGAAACTCGGAGCTGTCCAGCGGCTTCTTCATGGCTTGCAGCACCAAGGGAGAATTCACATACTGGATGGATGACAATTGCAGGCTGCGTAAAACTTGTTCTACCCGCATTTGGGTTTGATGCAAAATCTGCAGATTGCTCTCACGTACTTTTTGTTCAATGTCACGCGAAGCGATCGAATAGGAAACGGAGCCGATGACGATGACTGGAAGGGCTCCGAGAATCATGGTAAAACAGAGCAGACGCAGCAAATATTTAGGCAATGTTAGCATCCTCCTTTGTATAGAATCTGCATATTTAAATGCCCGATGGAATGCATATCCATCTGTATAATATCGCTTTCATTGGATTAATTTACTATTGTTATTTTAAAACCCAATCTTATTCAAGTCCACTATTTATTCTTAAGATTGACTTTGGGGCCGTTTCCAGTTTATAGTGGAGGCATATTCCTCAATTCGAAGGAGAGATTTTGATGTCGGTGAGCGTTCTTAACTAATCAAGTTTCATATTCAGGAGTTTGGCCTTTCATGTGCGCTTGTGCCTTATGGCATACGTGTATTTCTTGATGCGCCATAACCCTGTACTTAGTTAAGAACAGCGGATATCATAAATCGCCTCCGGGATTGTACTTGTCCGGGTCTATTTCCGCGCTGTGTTCAGCGTGGATTTTTTTGTATAGACCTATCATGGACTCTGCTTTCCCCTACATGCAGGGCGGAGAATGACGTTTGTTCATTCTCCGCCCTTTTTGCGTTTTCAGGAATAGATTTGGAGTTACCACCGAAGTTACAAATTCAAAATCCAAGGAGAGATCAAGCATGAATGAAAACACAATGAATACACTGGGCTATCATCAAATTCAAAACAACGTCGCTTCCTGCGCACTTTCTTATCTGGGCAAACGTTACGCGAAAGAAATGAAACCCATGGTGGACCCCGGGCTGATCCAGATGCGCCTCGCGGAAACAGAAGAGGCCTCTGCTCTCATCCGTTATGGTGCCAGTGTTCCCATCCCTTCGCTTGACGGTATGGAGACCATTATGGATCTGCTCGGTACCGGTTATCTGTTTAGTGAACGGGACTTCACTCAACTTGCGCAGTTTCTGCGAAGCTGTGCACAATTAATGAAATACATGGAGGGCAAATCCGAAGCAGCTCCTACGGTAAGCCGGTATGCTTCATCCATGATGAGGATGGAATCCCTGTTAAGCGAGATCGAACGCTGCATTTACAGCGGCCGAATTCAGGATCAGGCGAGCAAGGAACTGACACGTATCCGGAAAAAGATGACCGTGAACGAGGAACGAATGAAGCGCAAGCTGGATTCTCTCGTGAGCAAGCACCGGTCCATTATGCAGGAGAACGTAATCAGCCAGCGCGGCGGAAGAACGGTATTACCCATCAAGAAAGAATTCCGCAAGCAGGTGAAAGGCAGCGTCCTGGATGAATCAGGGAGCGGGCAAACCGTTTATATCGAACCCGCGGAACTGGTGGGTCTGCAGATGGAACTCGCCTCACTGCAAGCCGAGGAATCCAGAGAAGAAATGAAAATCCTGGGTGATTTAACGTCGCTTGCAGAATCCTATAACCGCGAGATTGCGCTGAATACCGAGACGGTAGGTGTCCTTGATTTCCTGTTTGCCAAAGCGAAATACGCGGCGACCATGGATGGACGTACGGTTCAAGTAAATACATCGGGCCGAATTACGCTTCAGCAGGCGCGTCATCCTCTGATGGGCGCCTCCATGATTCCGCTTGATTTTGCCATCGGGAGGGATTATTCCTCACTTATCATTACAGGGCCGAATACAGGCGGTAAAACGGTAGCGCTCAAAACTTTGGGGTTGCTCACCCTGATGATGCAGTCCGGTCTGCTCGTTCCTGTGGGTGAAGGCGGCGAGATGGCCGTATTTCACGAAGTGGCTGTCGATATCGGAGATGGACAGAGTTTGGAACAGGCACTCAGCACCTTCTCGGCACATATCCGCAACATGATCGGTATCCTCGAGCAGGCTAATTCATCCACCCTTGTCCTGATCGATGAGATGGCTTCTGGGACGGACCCTGGAGAGGGGGTGGGTCTTTCCATCGCCATGCTGGAGGAACTGCACAGCCGAGGGGCAACCGTGGTGGCTACCACTCACTTTGGGGAAATCAAGCATTTTGCTGCTGCCGCGCGAGGATTTGAAAATGCGCGGATGGAATTTGATACAGCTACGCTGCAGCCCCTTTACCGTTTGTGTATCGGTGAAGCAGGTGAGAGCTACGCCTATTCCATCGCCTTGAAGCTGGGGATGCCACAGCGCATTATTGATCGTTCCCAATCCATATCAGACCAGGGCATATCGAAGAGTTCTGTCCTTGAGCCATTTCCGAACTCCGCAGCTGCACAGAAGACGGAGAAGAAAGTACATTCCCCGGCAGCGACTGAAGCTGGAAATCCATCCCTGCAGGTAGAAGATACAAAGTCGGTTCCCCCAAAGAAAAAATTTCGAAAAGGGGATCGTGTATACGCAGCCTATCTGGACCAGTCAGGAATCGTCTGTGACGTGGAAGACAGTCGTGGAAACATCGGAGTAATGCTGCGCGGGCGGAAAGTCAAAATTCATAAGAAACGCCTCACACTCTCTATATCCGCAGATGAGCTGTATCCAGGCGATGACTATGATCTGGATATTGTGCTGGAGACAAAGGAGAACCGGAAGAAACGTAAATTAATGGGACGCAAACATGTCGAAGGGCTGACCATTGAATTGCCACCTGAAGAATAGGGCCAGCCCTGTTATACTGTTAGGTATGACGATATGGAGAAAGTAGGCGTGCCATGAGCCAAAGTTATCCTTCACAGGCCAAGTCGACAGCTGCAAAAGCCTCCCAGATCAATGTACTCTTATGCCCTTTGTGCGGGGAGGCTAATGGCTGCTCCTATGCGGCTGGCCGTCCCCACTCCGAATGCTGGTGCAATCATGCCGAGTTTCCCGAAGGTGTGTTTGACCGCATTCCGGTGGAGCAGCGGCGTAAATCGTGCATCTGTCAGCGATGTCTGGAATCGTATACAGATCAGGCTGAACACAAACAAGAGCCTCACAGTTAATTCCTGTGAGGCTCTTGTTTTGCGATTGGGAGCCATAATGCGGCACGCAATCGCTAAATGAGTTGTTCCTTACATTTGATGATAATGTTCTACAGCCTGCTTAAGCACAGGGTGCTGCTCATCCATGGCTGTGTAGTGACTAAGTGCTGCAGCAATGCCCTTTTGTTTGATCATATCCTGAAGCTCTACTGCCTCCGGATCATCCTGTACATCGAATTTGCAGGCTGCCGCCATGCCTCTTGCCAGGTTCGTCGTGCCCATTCCATAGTCATGTGCCTGTAGCGCCGGACGAACCAGACGGTCGTTGGGCGACAGCTTCCGCAGCGGCGAACGGCCTACCCGGGTGACTTCATCGGTGAGATGCGGATTTACAAACCGCTCCAGAATTTTATTTATATACTTCTGATGATCTTCGGGGTCGAAACCAAACCGTTTCACAAGAACCTCACCCGTTTCCTGCAGTGCACCATAGACCAGGAATTTCACTTTGTCGTCCGCAATCGCCTTCTGAATCGTATCATACCCGTTCACGTAACCGAGATATGCAGCGCAGCAATGTCCCGTATTGACGGTAAACAGCTTCCGCTCGATATAAGGCTCAAGGTCATCCACATAGAGTACACCTTCAATCGGAAGGAATGCAGCCGCCATCTGTGAACGGTCCACAACCCACTCATAAAAAGGTTCAACCTGTACATGCAGCGAGTCTTCGTGATGCTGTATGGGAACAATCCGGTCTACTGCGGAGTCAGGGAAATACACATATTGATCAGCTAGAGCCTTAACGGGTTCTTCCAACAGAGCATACACATGCTCTTTCAACTGTGTGCTGGCTCCAATGGCATTCTCACAGGCAATAATGTGAAGGGGTTTCTGCACCGAACCTGAATTCAATCTTGCCTCAAGCCCCTTGGCGATGCCTGGTGCAATATGTTTCAGGATGCCCACTCCGACTGCGGTCGTAACAAGATCTGCCTCTGCAACGTTCCGGGCAACAGTCTCCAGCTGCGTTCCATCAATGGCATTAACCCCTTTTACCGTTTCCATATCTTTTGTTTCGTTTGCCAATTCGACCGTATACTGTCCACGCTCCTGTAATGCCTTAACCAACTCCTGGTTCACATCCGAGAAGATGACATTATAACCTGCCCGTGACAGGATTAATCCGATGAACCCGCGTCCGATATTACCTGCTCCAAAATGAAGGGCTCTCATAGTTCCATTTCACTTTCGAGAATGGTAATGATTTCATCCGCCGTTTTGGCATTACGAAGTGCTTCCATGTTCTCATCTTCCGCACAAATGACCGCAATGCTGGTCAGAATCTCCATGTGCTCACCGCCCTGAGCGGCGATACCGATCACCATGTAGGCTTTTTCATCCCCAAAATCTACACCTTGCGGGAACTGAATCACCGAAATACCAGTGGACAGAATGAACGATTTGGATTCTTTGGTTCCGTGTGGAATGGCAAGTCCATTGCCCACATAAGTCGATACGATCTCCTCACGCTCAAGCATCTTGTCGATATAATCGGCAGTAATATGACCTGCGTCTTTCAGAATCTGTCCTGCCATGCGAATAGCCTCATATTTGTCCTGTGCCGTTGCGTTCATAACCACTTTGTCTGTTGTAAGTATGCTCATGTTTATTAACCTCCAATTTCGGTTTTACTTCGATAAAATCCAACCAATTCCCGGGACAGATAATGAATAAGATCATCCCGGATTCCCTTTTCCAGCAGTGTAATCATCTCATCCTGCAGTAACAATGCACTGATCTCGCTTAGCACCTCCAGGCTCTCCCGGGATAGCTCCCTCGGCCCAACCATCAGAAGGATATGGCTGACGCCAACCGGGTCCTCCGCCGTCACGAGCAGCGGCTCTGATAATTGAAACAGGCTGATGGACGGCCTATAAATGCCATCACTGCGAGTATGAAACAGCGCGAGTGATGTATCCGGAATTTTCTGACTGCCCACCTTCTCCCGAGCTTCAAGCAGCCTAGCGATTTCTTCTGGGTCCTTCAGCACCCCGGATTCCTGCAGTACCTTGCACATGGCAAATGCCGTTTCGTAAAATCCCATATTACGATTATCCAGTCGAAACACCTGAAACTTGCCTGTGATTCTTACAATCTCAATGAGTGTGGCATCAAGCCCAGAGGGATCCGCATGGCGGTCAGATGCCTTTGCACTTGCTCTACTCTCTCCATACTTAACTTGTACCCGCTGCAGCGTCGTATTTTGAATGTACAGACGCAAACGTTCACTTTCTTCCGCTGTTAACAAGGGACTCACCTTGTAATACTGATGCGGTTCCATCGGCAGATCGACTGTCGATAAAATGAGATCATATTCCTCTTCCGGGATTCGTGCAGCTTCATACCATGATGCACTGTCAACGATCCGGATCTCCGGAATCTCCTTGGACAACCGGCTGGAAAGCATACGGGATGAGCCAATTCCACTTGTGCATACGATAATGGCCCGAATCTCGCGCTTCAGCACACGCAATCGCTCGATGGAAGCGCCAAAATGCATGACCAGGAATCCAATTTCCTCATCCGGCACGTCCGTATCCGGCCATGCGTCATGCACCGCGTCCTTCACATCCCCGAACAGCGAATCGTAATCCTTGCGAATCTGTTGAAGCAATGGGTTACGTATGCTTTGCCTGCCTCCAATCCGCTCCATCACCGGCTGCATATGGGCAATCAGCCCTTCTCGCAGAAGACGATCCTCCTGGAATGCATAGCCTGTTCTCCCCTGCATCTGATCCATCAGGGAACGAACCATGTCCAGCAATACCAGATCGTCAACAGGCAGTAAGCGTGTGGAGTGAATAAGCTGCTCCGTTTCAATTAATAATTTGTGCAAATAGCTCTGTTCTTCCTTGGCAAACGAGATGCCAAGCTGATCAGAGAGCACGCTGCATAGTCTCGCAGCCATGTATTCAGGCACGCTCTGATCTCCAGTAGAAGGATAAACCGCCTTTTTATCCGGAGAAGCAATACGTCCGACGGTAAATCCCTTGCGAATGCGCACCAGCGCAACGGACAGTTGAATAAGCAATTTGGTATACTGTCGCTCCGGAATATTTTCGAGCCAGTCAATATCCGGTTGCCATAACGCATTCTCGACCGTCAGTACGTCACGATGGCCAATCATGCCCAGCAGCTTCTGGTTCACCTTGGAAATTCCCTGGTCAGGTTGCCTTCCGAACAGATCAGATTCATCCAGATATTCAAGCGCAAGTCCTGCGATTGCTGCGCGATAGGCCGTTTCACTGCCATTGATCTTCACTCCGTATCCTCGCCTGCGAACCAGCTTCAGGCCCGCTTGACGAATCCGGGGCTCCAGTTCATCCAGATCATTGCTCACGGTCGAGACTGTTACTCTCATATCCGATGCGAGCGCAAGCAGTTTTACAGGCTCTGCCTCATCCAGCAAAATGCAAAGCATGAAGAGTTTACGCTCTTCGGGCGTAAACTCCACATATTCGTTCAGCTCCAGCTGCTCACGCAGTGAAGCCAAATCATCGGAACCAGGGTCTATACGGACTCCGGTTCCTGATTTTTTTTCCAATTTCATGCCAAAGGGTTCAAGCCACTTCTCAATCATCTGCAGCTCCCGATGGACGGTTCGTGTACTGACTTTGACCGCAATTGCAATGTCGCCGGCGGTTACTTCCTGCGGATGTTCCAACAGAAACTCCACAATTTCACGCTGTCTTTTCGTAATACTCATATCTCAAGCCTCCGGCTCAGGGAAAACGATCGCAACCTGTTATTTCAGGCGTTCAACGAGCGTATCGTATTCCGGGCTTTTTAGGAAGTTGTCGATGGATATATGTTCTGCGTTCGGTGCCACGCTGCGGGCACGGTCCGTCAATGTCTTCTGCGTAATAACAACGTCTGCGTCCTGCGGGATATCACTGATTGCCGTGTTGGTTACCGCAACGTCAATCCCTTCAGCTTTCATCTTTTTGCGAAGAATGGAAGCCCCCATGGCACTTGAACCCATGCCTGCATCACAGGAGAAGACGATTTTCTTTACATCGGTTTTTGCTTTCACAGTTGAAGAAGCCAAATCCGCGGCTCTGTCTGCTTCACGATTATCTGCTGTAATAGCAGCATTCGCTGTATTGCCTTGGCTCTTCATGTCTTTCATGCGATTCGCTGCAGACTCCAGATCTTCTTCTTTTTGCTTACCTGTTTTCAGCAGCAGTGCTGCAACCAGGAAGGATACGATAGCGGCCACAGCCACCCCGGCGAGCATCGCCAGATATCCACCTTTTGGCGTTAACAGAGAATATGCAATGATACTACCCGGTGAAGGCGCTGAAACCAGTCCGGCTCCGGTAAGCATGAAGGTTGCTGTACCTGCCACGCCACCTGCGATTGCCGCAAGAATCAGAATTGGTCTCATCAGAATGTAAGGGAAATAAATTTCGTGAATCCCCCCGAAGAAATGGATGATAACGGCACCCGGTGCAGAAGATCTTGCTGTTCCACGACCGAAGAAGCAGTAAGCCAGCAGGATACCAAGTCCGGGACCGGGGTTCGATTCAAGCATATATAATACGGATTGACCCAATTCTCTCGCTTGATCTGTTGCAATCGGTGTTAGAATGCCGTGGTTGATTGCATTGTTCAGGAACAATACCTTCCCTGGTTCAATGATCAGGTTGACGAGTGGGAGCAATCCCAGATTCATCAGCCCCTGTACACCAGCAGACAATACAGTGCTGATCCCTTCAACAGCAGGTCCGATGCCCAGCAGTGCAATGATCGCCAGGATACCACCGATAATACCGGCGGAGAAGTTGTTAACCAGCATCTCGAATCCTGCTTTGATCTTGCCTTCAACGGCTTTATCGAACTTTTTAATAATCCATGCGGCCAGAGGTCCGGCAATCATGGCACCCAGGAACATCGGAATGTCACTACCGACGATAACCCCTATAGTCATGATGGCACCAACTACACCACCACGCTGGCGGTGCACCATAGTACCTCCAGTGTATCCAATAAGCAGTGGCAGCAAATATTTGATCATCGGATCTACCAACAGTGCCAGATCCGCGTTAGGGAACCAGCCCTTTTCAATAAAGAGCGCCGTAATTAATCCCCATGCAATAAACGCACCCATATTTGGCATAACCATGCCGCTTAGGAATCGGCCAAAACGCTGAACACCTACCCGGAGACCGCCTTTGGAATTGGACGTTTGGTCCAAGTTACTCATTGTATTATCCTCCTCGGATCAAGTAGTTATCATTTATGAAAGGGGTATCATTTCTCCCCTGCTGTTATCCTAAGCCAGATTGGTCTCCGGTTCAACGAAATGAAAGCGTACTTTCGTCATGATCATTGATGACAACATTGTGTTTATGTAATCGTTTTTATGGTGATGAGAGGGTTCTAACCATTGATATACTTGGCTTTTTTCGTATGTGCCTTATATCATTTACGGTGTTGAATTCTATAATATAGCTTGTGCGATTCAGCCTTATTCCATCCTGTTTAAGTGCCTCAAATGGCAACAAGCCTGTCCTTGAGAACACAAAAAGCCTGCATGAGCACCAAGGCTCACACAGGCTCTGAAGACGTGCACGAACGTCCATATTATGAAAAAAACCATAGAATAATAAAGGTTATTTAGTGCAAACAGATTTTACTCTTCGGTGTGCTTACGGTATGCGTCAGCATTCATCAGTTTAGACAACGCTGCTGTCAGATCACCTTCAACACGAATCTCGATCATCCAGCCTTCTTCGTAAGGCGAACTGTTGACGAGTTCAGGTGCATCCTGCAGCGCTTCATTCACGGCAATAATGGAACCACTTACCGGAGAAAACAAATCCGAAACCGTCTTCACGGATTCAATCGTACCAATGCTGTCTTCCGCTTTTACATCTGATTCAAGGTCAGGCAATTCAACAAACACAATGTCCCCCAGCTGATGCTGCGCGAACTCGGTAATGCCAATCCGTACAGTATCCTCCCCTACGGTTTGCACCCACTCATGCTCTTCACTGTACAGGAAATCACTTTTCAATTCGCTCATCGATATCCGCCTCGCTTTTCATTAATGAGTGCATGCGTCCTTCGGCCAACCCTTTTTCCCAGAACATAGCGTAAGATATTTTTGATTGAAATGTCAAGATACCTCACAAATTATTTGATTTTTGATGATTAGAGCCTGTAACGCAAACACCCTCACTCTACATATAATGGGTAATATTAGAATAGTAAGCGTACTCTTTTTATATACACGAACAATATATCTAGATCGCTAAATATCATTCGGTTTTTTATTGATTTCTGTGATATCGTTCTTGACATCGAGAGTGGATTCACGTTTTAATGAGAGAGTAAATGTTAATCGTTGTGTGCATCACCCGCGGATGAATGTAAAGGGAGAGATTACCCGTGACGTCCAACTCTTGGATGCATGCGGTAACGCCGAAGGAGTAAACCACCCGACAAGCGGGAGGTGAATCTCTCAGGCAAAAGGACTTTTACGGGACGCAACTCTGGAGAGCATCTATTCGCCCGGTATGGGCGTTTTGATCACCCAAGGGGAAACCTGCTGCAACCTATTGGCGGGGTAACTCTCAGGTACCAAGGACAGAGCCTAAGAATACAGCGTGCTTCTGGCATGCCGGTTCTTTGGCCTGTCCTTTTCCTTTTTCCCAAAAAAACGAAACTCAGGATCGAGCCGACGCTGTCATCAGCAGCCTTAACCATACTTATCCAAGAAAAGAATGCATCATTCATGTTATACACTCGGCCCGGTAGCGGCCATAACGAGGTGATTTGATGTCCGATTTGCTTAGAACTCCACTCTATCCACTTTATCAGCAATATGAAGGTGTACGGTGCATCGATTTTGGAGGCTGGGAGCTTCCGGTGCAATTCAGCGGGATTCAGAAGGAACATGAAGCGGTGCGGGAACGGGCTGGACTGTTCGATGTATCCCACATGGGTGAATTCACGGTGCAGGGTGAACAGGCCGAAGCATTTTTGCAGAAACTGACGACTAACGACGTGACCACACTGGTTCCCGGCCAGGCACAATACACGTTAATGTGTTACCCGGACGGTGGCGTAGTGGACGATCTGCTCGTATACAAGCTGGAAGATCAGCATTATATGCTTGTTGTGAATGCCTCCAATATCGATAAGGATTGGGCATGGCTGCAAGAGCATATGGTTCCTGGAGTGAGCATGACGAATGACTCCGTGGAAACAGGTCTCCTGGCCCTGCAGGGTCCGCTTGCTGCAGACATCATCGGAAAGGTTACAGATACCGACGTATCCATAATCGAGCCTTTTCGTTTTGTACAGAACGCTGAGGTCTGTGGTGTAAAACTGCTGCTGTCCCGCACCGGTTATACCGGAGAAGACGGCTTCGAGCTATACGTACAGGCAGATCAGGCCGCTGCGGTCTGGAACGGATTGATGGAGGCTGGCGCTGATCAGGGACTGGTACCGGCTGGACTTGGTGCACGGGATACACTTCGATTTGAAGCGAAGCTGCCCCTCTACGGACAGGAACTGTCGCCGACCATTTCACCACTGGAAGCTGGCGTTGGCATGTTTGTGAAGCTGAATGCCGGACCTTTTATCGGACACGAAGCGCTATTGCAGCAAAAGAATGATGGACCTGCCCGCAAGCTGGTCGGCATTGAAGTACTGGAACGCGGGATTCCACGTCCCCACTATCCCATTTACGCCGAAGGCGTGCAGATCGGGGAAGTAACAACCGGTACACAGTCCCCTACGCTGAAGCGCAATCTGGGGCTCGCCCTGATTAACAGCCAATATGCTGCACTCGGCACCCCGCTCGAGATTGAGATTCGTGGCAAAAAGCTGAAAGCCGAAGTTGTGAAGACCCCTTTTCATAAACGGACACGTACGTCAAAGACACCTACCCAAGGAGCTGAGCAAGCATGAGCAAGCACCGCTATATTCCCATGACTGAACAGGATCAGAGCGCCATGCTCGCGACCATCGGTGTGGACACGATTGAAGATCTGTTCCAGGACATTCCGCAGGCGATTCGTTATCAAGGCGAGCTGCCTGTCTCCTCCAAACTGGATGAATACGCACTGACGCGTCATATGTCCAAGCAAGCCGGCGCGAATGCCAATTTTGAGACACACGCCAGTTTCCTGGGCGCAGGCATATACGATCATCACATCCCTTCCGTTATTAATCATGTCATTTCCCGTTCCGAGTTCTATACCGCCTATACGCCATATCAGCCCGAAATCAGTCAGGGCGAGCTCCAGGCGATCTTCGAATTCCAATCGTATATCTGTGAACTGACTGGCATGGCTGTAGCCAATGCGAGCATGTATGATGGCGCGACCGCATTTGCAGAAGCAGGGAATCTGGCCGCAGCGGCAACTCGCCGCAAACAGCTGATCGTCTCCCGTACGGTTCATCCCGAAGCCCGTCAGGTATTGAAGGCTTATGCCCACGGTCTGAATTTGGAGATTGTCGAGATTGGTTATCAGAACGGGGTGACCGACTGGGATGCCCTTCAAGCCGCCGTATCGGATGATACCGCAGCCGTCATGATCCAGAGCCCGAACTTCTTCGGTGCCGTGGAAAATGTAAAACAGGCTGCAGACTTCGCGCATGCGCACAAGAGTCTGCTCGTGGTCAGCGCAAACCCGCTGGCGCTTGGTATGCTCGAAGCTCCAGGCAAGCTGGGTGCCGACATCGTTGTCGGTGATGCACAGCCCCTTGGCATCTCCGCTTCGCTCGGTGGTCCGACATGTGGATATTTCGCTGTATCCCAGGCGCATATGCGCCGGATTCCCGGCCGGATCGTTGGCCAAACAACGGATCGCAACGGCAAACGCGGTTTTGTACTGACGCTCCAAGCGCGTGAACAGCATATCCGCCGCGAAAAGGCGACATCCAATATTTGTTCCAATCAGGCACTGCTTGCCCTAAGCGCTTCGGTGTATATGTCTACTATGGGAAGACAGGGCATGATTGATGTGGCTGATCTGAATTTGCAAAAGAGTCATTATGCTCTTCAAGCATTGACAGCAATTCCTGGGGTCAGCCTGACCTTTAATGCACCCACATTCAATGAGTTTGTCATCCAGCTGCCCGAAGGGACAGACGTTAATGCCCTTCAGTTGAAGCTGCTGGATGCCGGTTTCATCGGTGGATATGAACTTGGTCGGGATTACCCGGAGCTTGCCGGACATATGCTGGTCGCTGTTACGGAACGGCGCAGTAAGGAAGAGATTGACGAATTCGTACGTGTATTGGAGGGATCGCTGTGACTCAGGAAATGACAACCATCCAAGGACAGCCGGAAACGGCAGCTCCTTCCCAAGCCGAAACCAGCACGCAACAAATGACACAGGCAGCATCGCCTGCTCCAGAGCAGTCGCTGATCTTTGAATTGAGCAGCCCGGGGCGTGTCGCTTATTCCCTGCCTGAATGTGATGTTCCGCGTCAAGATCCCGCGAGCTTGATTCCCCGGGAAATGCTGCGTTCGGAAGCAGCTGCACTGCCTGAGGTATTTGAAGTGGATGTCATCCGTCACTATACTGCCCTTTCTCGCCGGAACTTCGGGGTAGATAACGGATTCTATCCACTTGGCTCTTGTACAATGAAGTACAATCCGAAGATTAACGAAGATGTAGCTCGCTACAATGGATTTGCCAAGATCCATCCATATCAGCCTGAATCCAGTATTCAAGGTGCACTTGAACTTCTGTATACGTTGCAAAACGACCTTGCAGGTCTGACTGGCATGGACGCGGTGACCCTGCAACCAGCTGCTGGTGCACATGGTGAATGGACCGGACTCATGATGATTCGTGCCTATCACGAAGGTCGTGGTGAACAGCGGACCAAAGTCATTGTCCCGGATTCTTCACACGGCACCAACCCGGCAAGTGCAACCGTGGCTGGCTTCGAGACGGTAACCATTCCATCCCGGGCGGACGGTCTGGTCGATCTGGATGCACTGCGTGCAGCCGTAGGTTCCGATACTGCAGCCTTGATGCTGACCAACCCAAACACCCTGGGATTGTTTGAAAAGGACATTCAGGAGATTGCCTCCATCGTGCATCAAGCCGGTGGGCTTCTCTATTATGACGGAGCCAACTCCAATGCCATTATGGGTATCACCCGTCCTGGGGACATGGGCTTCGATGTCGTGCATCTGAACTTGCACAAAACGATGAGTACTCCGCACGGCGGAGGTGGTCCTGGTGCGGGACCCGTCGGCGTAAAAAATCGTCTGATTCCGTTCCTTCCGAAACCGATGGTGATTAAGAACGATCAGGGACAATACGCCCTGGATCGGGAAGGAGATCAATCGATTGGTCGGGTCAAAGCGTATTACGGCAACTTCGGTATCTTAGTACGCGCCTATGCCTACATTCGTACGTATGGACCTGAAGGCTTGCGCCGGGTATCCGAATGTGCCGTACTCAATGCAAACTATATGATGGCACGTCTTGCACCTTATTACGAAATTCCATACCCAGGCGTATGTAAACATGAATTTGTCATGTCTGGCCGGGGCCTGAAGCAATATGGTGTAAGAACATTGGATGTAGCCAAACGACTGCTTGATTTCGGGTATCATCCGCCAACCGTCTACTTCCCGCTCAACGTAGAGGAATGTATCATGATTGAACCAACAGAAACAGAGAGCAAAGAAACGCTGGATGGTTTTATCGATACGATGATTCGCATTGCCAAGGAAGCTGAAGAGACACCGGAACTGGTACTCAATGCACCCTATGGCACGCCGGTTACCCGTCTGGATGAGACCACAGCAGCACGTAAACCCGTATTGAACTGCGCGTGCAGTTGATACCCAGCCATTCAACTAAACGGCTCCAGCTGATGTTTTAACGTCAGCTGAAGCCGTTTTTTATTTGCAGATGATCCCTGCCTTCTACGCGCCAACGCTCTCTTTCTCATTCCATATGATCCTAAACTAGCCCGCAAAAAAAGCCGGCATCCGCTGTTCGCAGATACCGGCAATATCGCTGCATTCCTGCAGCCCATTTTATCGGAAAAAGAAAAGACCTTAAAATCCGAAGGAAAACCCTCGCAAAATTACGCTTTGATGCTTTGAACCAATTCAACCACTTGCTCAGCAGTTTGCATGTCCAGAGCTTTGGCAGCCAGTTCCTGCATGTCCGCACGGGACAGCTTGGTGATCTGGCTACGAGCTGGCAGGATGGATGTTGCGCTCATGCTGAACTCATCCAGTCCGAGACCAAGCAGCAATGGAATTGCTGTTTCGTCTCCCGCCATCTCTCCACACATACCAACCCATTTACCTTCGCGATGTGCTGCATCGATGACCATTTTCACCAGACGCAGAATAGCAGGGTTGTATGGTTGATACAGATAGGATACGCGCTCGTTCATACGGTCAGCAGCCATGGTGTATTGAATCAGATCATTCGTTCCGATACTGAAGAAATCAACCTCTTTGGCAAATTGATCCGCAAGAACCGCAGTCGAAGGAATTTCGACCATGATACCCAGTTGGATGCTGTCGGAAACAGCAATTCCTTCAGCTACCAGCTTTTCCTTCTCTTCGAGCAGGACCGCTTTCGCTTCACGGAATTCACCCAGTGTTGCGATCATTGGGAACATAACACGCAGGTTGCCATGTACGCTTGCACGCAGCAATGCACGCAATTGTGTACGGAAGATATCCAGACGGTCCAGACACAGACGAACTGCACGGAAACCAAGGAATGGATTCATTTCTTTTGGCAGATCCAAATATGGAAGCTCTTTGTCTCCACCGATATCGAGCGTACGAACAACGACTGGTTTGCCTTCCATTTTTTCAAGTACAGCTTTGTAAGCATTGTACTGAATATCCTCGGAAGGAAGTTTGTCTCTTCCCATGTACAAGAACTCGGTACGGTACAGGCCTACAGCCTCTCCACCGTTCTCCAGAACACCGGTTACGTCATTCGGCGTACCAATGTTAGCTGCCAGTTCCACATGAACGTTATCCACCGTTACGGTTGGTTCGTCACGAAGTTTTCTCCACTCGGCACGTTGTGCATCATATTGTTCCTGTTTGGAACGATACTCCGCAATTACCTCATCTGTTGGGTTAACCAGCACATGACCGTCCAAGCCATCAACGATAATCATATCGCCTTGTTTAGCTTGTGCCAGAATGTCTTTGGTTCCTACAACAGCCGGGATTTCAAGAGAACGAGCCATAATTGCAGAGTGGGAAGTACGTCCGCCAATGTTAGTTGCAAAACCTTTAACATATTGACGGTTCAATTGAGCTGTATCGGAAGGCGTCAGATCCTCCGCCAGCACAATCACTTCTTCGCTGATCTCAGCCGGACTCATGAAGTCGATACCAAGCAAGTGATTCAGCACACGTTTGGTTACGTCACGCATATCTGCAGCACGTTCCTGCAGGTAAGCACTCTTCATGTTTTCGAACATGGAGATAAATTGCGATGCCGTTTCGTTGAGTGCAAATTCTGCATTCACTTTTTCATCAGCAATTTTTGCTTTTACCGGATCAATCAGTTCCGGGTCATTCAGAATGAGCAAATGGGAAGCAAAGATTTCAGCTTTCTTCTCGCCAAGCTCTTGTAAAGTACGCTCTTTGATCGCCTCAAGCTCAGACTGGGACTTGCCCAGTGCTGAGTCGAGTTTTGCGATCTCTGCGTCAACGTCGTTGATTTGGCGTTTTTCTACAGAGTAATCAGGATGCTCCAAGATAAACGCCTTGGCGATAGCAATACCCGCCGAAGCCGCGATCCCGGAAACATTAAGCATTAATTTCGCCCAGCCCTTCGTTAACCATAACGTCAGTCAGAGCTTGAAGAGCTTCAGCTTCGCCTTCGCCTTCAACGATGATGCTGATGGTGTCGCCTTGTTCCAGACCGAGGGACAGAACGCCCAGGATGGATTTCAGTGTTACTTTTTTACCGTTAGCTTCTGCAAAGGATTCTGCACCTTTGAATTTGTTAGCTGTATTAACCAAGGCTGTCGCCGGACGTGCGTGGATACCATCTTCGTCTGTAATTCTGAATGTTTGTTGCATTACAATCATCTCACTTTCAAGTAGTTTATTTTAGGCATTGCATATATTTACACTTGCTTGCCATAGTCGGAACACTTCTTATTTTATCTCAATGATTGGCTGATCGCCAATTTTCAGTACTCCACTCTTCTTCAGGGTTACCGTGGAGCCTTCAGGCAAGTTGGTGAAAATCACTGGCGAGATGATGGATGGAGCGTTAGCTTTCACATAATCCAAATCCACTTCCATAATCGGTTGACCGGCCGATACCAGATCACCTTCCTGCACAAGCACGTTGAAACCTTGACCTTTCAATTTCACCGTGTTGACACCTATATGAACCAGTACTTCCTTGCCGCCGTCAGACATGATGCCGACAGCATGTTTGCTAGGGAATACGTTAAACACTTTACCGTACACAGGCGAAGTAATCTTGCCATCATGCGGCAGCACAGCGAAACCGTCACCTGTCATTTTCTCGGCGAAGACCGGATCAGGTACGTTAGTGATATCCATCAATTCACCGTTAACCGGCATGACGATATCTTCGGCAATAATGCGTTCGCCTTCTGCTCCCGCTGCCTTCTCCTCTTCAGGAGCAGGTTTAACATCAGCAGCTGGTGCTGGTGCCGGGGTGCGTCCTGCAATGATGTCCTGCATTTGGGACTTGATTGTATCTGAACGTGTACCGAAAATGGCCTGTACATTATTACCCACTTCAAGCACGCCAGATGCACCTAATTGTTTCAAACGATCTTTATTTACACTGGATTTCTCATTTACTTCAATCCGCAAACGCGTAATACATGCATCCAGGTGTTTGATATTCTGCTGTCCACCGAAGGCTTCCAGAATATTGTGTGGCAGATCGTCTGTTGAACCTGATCCTCCACCCGAGTTTGTTTCAGGTGTTGCTTCTTCACGACCTGGTGTTTTGAGGTTGAACTTGCGAATGATCATTCGGAATCCGAAGTAGTAGATCACGGCAAGAATCAAACCAACGATAATAACGTCCCACCACGGTGTGCGGTTCGGGATGATCCCGAAAATCAGGAAGTCAATAAATCCACCGGAGAACGTCATCCCGATTTTGACACCCAGAATTTGCATTGTCATGAAAGACAAACCTGCGAAGATACAGTGTACTGCAAACAGGACTGGCGCCACAAACAGGAACGAGAATTCAAGTGGCTCTGTAATCCCGGTAAGGAATGAGGTCAGCGCAGCTGAACCCATGATCCCTGCAACATACTTTTTGTGCTCCGGTCTTGCTTCATGGTACATCGCAAGTGCCGCAGCCGGCAAACCGAACATCATGAACGGGAATTTACCCACTTGGAAGGTTCCCGCCGTGAGGTTTACCCCATCACGCAATTGGTTGAAGAAGATCTGCTGGTCCCCACGAATAACGTCTCCAGCCTTGTTCACATACTCACCGAATTCAAACCAGAATGGAGAGTAGAAAATGTGGTGGAGTCCAAACGGAATAAGGGACCGTTCCACAACTCCGAAAATGAATGCGGAGAGCGTCGGACTCGTATCTACCATGAAATGAGATACAGCATTCAGTCCATTTTGAATCGGTGGCCAGATAACCACCAGCAGTAACCCGAGCAAGAGGGAAACAACCGAAGTGATAATCGGAACAAAACGTTTACCTGCAAAGAACCCCAGGTAAGACGGCAGTTCGATTTTGAAGAACCGATTGTAACACAGTGCTGCAGCTATACCAATAATGATACCTCCGAACACACCGGTACTCAGTGTTGGAATACCCAAAATGCTGGCATAACCTGGTACTTCGCCGATCATTGCCGGTGTTACACCAACGGCTGTACCCAAAGTGACATTCATCACCAGATAACCAATGATGGCCGCAAGACCTGCCACACCTTCGCCTCCGGCTAGCCCAACGGCTACACCTACTGCAAAGAGCAATGCCAGATTGTCAAATACGATCTGACCTGCGTTCATCATGATTGTTGCAATTGAGTTCACCCATGGCGTATCCAGCGCCGTTACATATTGCAAAAAGTCCGGATTCACCAGCATGTTACCGATTCCGAGCAATAAGCCGGCTGCTGGTAGAATGGCTACAGGAAGCATAAGAGCTTTACCTACTCTTTGCAAGACGCCAAAAAGCTTCTTAAACATCGCGTCGTATTCACCCTTTCGTCTAATCTGTATGTCGTGATGCAAGCAAGGGAAATCAAAAAAGGCATAAGCTAATAAAGCGAATTGTGCCAACCTTCGGGTATAGCATACCCTGTATAAGGTAAGAACAATCACACTCTAGAAACTCATGCCTGATCGAGTCAGTAACACGTCGCTTATGTTTTTTTCAGTTGCTTGATTACGGACACCATTGTAGCATCCCTTCAAAAACAGTGCAAGCCTTTACACTAAATTTCTCAGGACGCCATTCCATCCATGGAAAAATTTCACTTGTTCTCTTCTTCTTTCCTTTGATGCAGTCGTTGAAGATGAATAGTCAGATAACCCACCTCTGCAGGATAAACAGGAAGATTCAATCTTTTTTCCATGACTTTAGTCAGCTTCCATGCAAGCGAGTACATTTCGGGATACTCCAACTTGAGCAAGGAATCGAGCTTATGAAGTTCTTCCACCTTGTCCCCTCGACGCACACGTTCCAATGCAAAGCGAAGATGCGTAAGCAGGCGCGAATAGTCCAGCGACTCCGTTTCAAACGAATATTCCAACTGATCCGAGACGATTCCGACCAGGTCGGTAATCAGCTGTGAATGTTCGCGTACTTGGGAAATGTTTTGGTTGGTCATGGCACTGTAGATATGCAGCGCTATGAATCCAATTTCATCCATGCCCAAGTCGACACCGAGCTTCTCCTTAATGAGGCGAACAGCGTAATCTCCCATCCGATATTCTTCCGGATAGATCTCACGTGTTTCATATAGAAACGGATTTTGGATGACAATGCCCTGTTCTTTGCGCTTAAGTGCAAAAGAAATATGATCAGTCAATGCAATATGAATATGTTCATTAAGCGGAACATCCGTACGCTCTGCAATATACGTAATGCATTCGTTAATAATCTCGATCAACGCCTCATCCACTTGCGGAAGAAGCTGTTTGTACTGCTCTTGTTCCTGCTGGTTTTTCAAAATAAACATCTTCTCCACAGCCATCAAGGGAATGATGTCACCGGTTTTCCGGTTGAAGCCAATGCCTTTACCGATGACGACGACTTCTCCATGTTCAGGATGCTGTGCAATAATTACATTATTATTTAACGCTTTGTTTACATGCAGGCTGCTCACTGTTTGCACCTCTTTTTTCATACCATCTGGAATGTGATTCGTCACATCCTCGTAATGAACGAAAAGACGTCCGATGCGGGCAAACCGCGCCGAACGTCTCGCTTAAAAAGTAACAAAAAATCACGTTAAGGTCAATAGAGCTTCACGCATCGTTCACACCTAGTCCTAATCCTCTGCCCCAGTTCTTTCAACAATCTTGTCGATCACAGATGGAGTCGTTGGTGTCTCGCTTTGCTGAACAGCAACAGGTGCTGGTGTTTTGGACTTGGTCAAACCTTTAATTAACTGCTCTACATCAATGCCCGATACGCTTTTCAGCATCTCAGGAGCTGTAGACATCAGTTCGGTCACATAGTTACTTACACGTGCTGCACCCTCACCCTTACCTGTATCTACCACGGTCAACTTATCAATGGATGAGATCGGCTCTGCAATTTTACCTGCAAGCTCAGGCAGCATTTTGACGATGATATCGAGTACTGCAGCCTCGCCAAACTTCTGGAACGCTTCCGCCAATTTTTCCTTCGCTTCGGCTTCCGCCAGACCGCGCAGACGAATGACTTCTGCATCCGCAGTACCTTTGGCCCGTTCTGCATCTGCCACAGCCTGACCTTCAAGCCGTTTTTGTTCTGCTGTTGCCTTGGCTTGGGTCTCGATGGAGTATTGCACTGCATCGGCCTCGCGCATTCTTTTTGCTTTGTCCGCTTCGGCTGCCTGCTCGACAGCATAACGATCGGCTTCCGCTTTTTTCTTCACTTCGGCGTCATACTGCTTCTCACGTACGGTGATTTCTTTTTCTTTCAGGTCAATCTCACGTTCTTTGCGCACGAGTTCAACTTTCATTTGTTCTTCAACAACCGTCTGTTTCGCACGTGCTTCTTGGATATGATACGCTTGGTCTGCTTCGGCCTTAGCTGTATCCTGGTCGCGCTTAAACGCTGCCACTTTCAATTCCTTCTCTTTGGCTGCTTCAGCGATATTGGTATCGCGGAGCAATTCCGCCTTTTGCCCCTGCTCTTCTGCATTCGCTTTTTGAATACGAGCATCTCTCATCGCTTCGGCTTCCGCAATCTCGGCATCCCGTTTCACAGCAGCAATTCTCGGCTTACCGAGGGCATCCAGATATCCTTGTTTGTCACGAACATCCTTGATGGTAAAGGATACAATCTGCAGACCCATCTTTTTCAAGTCTCGTGCAGCCACACCCTGAACCTCTTGTGCGAACCGATCCCGGTTTCGATAAACTTCTTCTACAGTCATGGTTCCAAGAATGGCCCGCAAATGCCCTTCCAGAACTTCCTGTGCCTCGCCTCTTAATGCTTCAACGGGTTTACCGATGAATTGTTCGGCTGCTGTTGCTACATCTTCCACAGCACTACCAACTTTGATAATCGCGACACCATCTGCAATAACCGGAACCCCTTGTTCCGTATATACTTCAGGCGTGGATACGTCCAGCTTGTGAGACAGCAATGAGATAAATTCGGACTGCTGGAATACAGGCCAGATGAAGGCACCACCGCCACGTACAATTTTAATTTTGCGACCGGACTCATCTTCGGAAATATTTTTATTACCCAGGAATGAACCCGTAACGATCATCGCTTCATCGGGCCCAACCGTCTTATATCTCGCCCAGAAGGCCAAACCAAGAACCAGAATGACACCTACAACAATTGCAGGAATCAACAACACATCCATATTAAATTCCATTCCACATCTCTCCCCTTATTACAATGATGACAGACCACATCTCTCGTTCTACTCAAACGTCTTTAAATACATCTTCATCCCATTCCGCCACACGAAGCACACCTTCAGTTACATCCACCACGACAACGCGCACTCCCGCCGCAATAGGGCGATGTTCGAAGCTGGATGCAGTATGAATCGTGTTACCGGAAGCAACACGGATCATGACCTCACCGAAACCCCTTTCAGGTACTGGAATCGTAATTTCTCCAATTTTCCCGGATAGTTCCTTCATGGAAAATGCAATGGAAACCTCACTATTCCGCATCGGCTTGATATAAGCAAAGAATACCAGCATGGCAGCAGCAATACCTATAAGCAGGGATAAAATAAGACCTGCAATGGCACTTACCGAGCTATAACGCGTCAACATGATACCAGCTCCGCCAAAGGCTGTAATGGAACCAGCAAGTACAACAGGTTTGAGAAAATCAATGCCTGGCAGTTCAAAGGCTCCATCCAGCAATCCGTCAATCAAATCACCCAGCACCAGGCTGACAATCGCAAATATGGCTCCTCCGATTAGACATCCCCAATAGATGGATTCCATTCCCCGTTCCTCCTCTCTTCTGCCGTAACACCTAACTCACTGGGCATTCCTCATGTAAATAAATACGTAGCTACCCGTAAGAAGTTTCAAAATCTTTCCTCATTTGTATTCTAGACCCGATATTGGTTATTTTACATGCAATTTCACGCAAAAAGACCGCATATCTCCATATTGTGGAGATATGCGGTCTTTATTAATAATTGAATGCAGTTTGTTACAGAGAAGCCTTGTAAATGGATACAACATCCTCACGCTGCAGTTTCTTGAAGTTACCAAATGGACCAAACAGCATTGCCTTGTCAGCCATGACATCAATCTTGCTGTCGTCAATGTCATAGTCAGCAAGCCGACTAGGCGCGCCAATAGACGTCCAGAATTTGCGCAAAGCTTCGATGCCTTCCTCGGCTACCTGTTTGTCCGATTTGCCTTCCGGATTGACTTCAAAGACATTAATCGCCAATCGTTTGAAACGATCCACGTTTACGTCCAGATTGTGTTTCATCCAGTTCGGGAACAGAATGGCAAGGCCCCCGCCGTGCGGGATGTCGTATACAGCAGATACTGCATGTTCGATGTTGTGGGTTGCCCAGTCACCGGCAAGTCCCATATTCAGTACGCCGTTCAATGCCATCGTACCACAGTACAGAATGGTTTCGCGCAGTTCATAGTTTTCCAGATCCTCTACCAAACGAGGTGCTGCATCCATAACGGTACGCAGAATTGTCTCACAGAAGCCAAGTTGTACTGGCGTATTGGCATCCAGATGGAAATAATGCTCCAATACGTGAGACATCATGTCAACCATGCCGTATACTGTCTGATCCAAAGGCACGGTATATGTATTAACTGGATCAAGGATAGAGAACGCAGGGAACGAATACGCACTGCCCCAGCCCAATTTTTCCTGGGTATCCTGATTGGTAATAACGGAACCCGAGTTCATCTCGGAACCTGTTGCTGCCATGGTCAGTACTGTACCAAGTGGAAGTGCATCCTGAGCAACCGCTTTACGCTGAGCAAAGTCCCACATGTCGCCATCATATTTCGCACCTACGGCAATCGCTTTGGCGCAATCGAGCACACTACCGCCACCTACAGCGAGAATCAGCTCGATGTCCTGAGTTTTACAGATGTCTACTCCCTTATGGACAGTCGAAAGACGCGGGTTCGGTTCCACGCCTGCCAGTTCTGTAACTTCTGCTCCGATTTCCTTAAGCAATCCGATCACTTGATCATACAGACCACTGCGTTTAATGCTGCCGCCGCCATATACAAGCAATACCCGTTTGCCGTACTTCGGTACTTCGGTTTTCAACGCTTCCAGTTGTCCTTTACCGAAGATCAGACGGGTAGGGTTATAAAATTGAAAAGATCTCATAATCTATGTCGCCTCCATTGGAGTTAGAATGTTTGTGCAACTCCAATTATAGTACCCCGATTTTATAAAAACAAATCCATAGTCACTCACTTATAACAAGCCGTTGATTTGCAAATGGGCACGGAACATATCCATGCTGGAAGGCAGACTCTCCTTATCCACCCAAGTCTCGGAAGACCACAACCCCGCCTGCTTGAATGCTCTTGGGCAATGGATAAAGCATTCATTCACGTCTACAATAACCGCTGCCCCTATCGTTTTTCCCGTCCAGCCCATACTGTTAATAAACTCCTCATCCTTCGTAATAGAAGCTGTTCCATTGATACGTAATACTTCGTTCATGCCGGGAATGAGGAATAACATACCCACCCCAGGATGGGTTAGGATGTTTAACAGCGAGTCAATGCGGCGATTGCCTGGACGTTCGGGGTAGACCAGACGATGGGGGTCAAGAACCTTCACGAAACCCGCTTCATCTCCCCTGGGAGATACATCACTCCTACCTTCCCTATCCGAACTGGACAGAAAAAATAGGGGTGACATGGATAAAAAATGTTCAACATGGGAGTCCACAAACGATATCGCTTTGTTTCTCACATGCTCATGAGGCTCACCCACCATGTTTTGCAGTTCTGCTGCGTCGGTGATTAGCGGTATGTTCAGTGGCTTCTTTTCCATTTATTCATCCCCGTTTCCTAAACTTCAAATATTTGTTCAAGCCTATGATAATCATTCTCATATTATACAATGAACCTCCCGCCTCTGCCATGGCCCTGTGTTTATTGCTCAAAATAAAAAGATACTTTGGTTACATGAGCTACATGAGCACAAGTAATTGCAAGATGATTGATTCATTGTATTGAAAAAGGATAGACGAGCATTGCTGCTCACCTATCCTTTGTAAATGTTTATTCATAGCATCATATTACTGCCCATTTGTACTTATTCGGTATATCCCATGCTTTCTACAAATCGACGGAAAGCCTGACGTCCGGCTTCATCATATTTGTAAACTCCGGCATGCTCCAAAATCTCGGAAAACTTAAGGCCTACTTCCTGCTGAATGAGAGCAACGGCCTGTTCCTTGTCCAGGTTGGAACCGAAACGTTCTTTCAGTTCCTCCGCCCAGCGAAGATGCTGGTTCAAAACATGATCAGAAGCCTGGGCAGCTTCCGCAAGCTGAGTGTCCCCTGCGAGAATATCGGCGATTCCGTCCAATTCTTCTTTTAATCGTCCTGGAAGGATCGCAAGCCCCATGACTTCGATAAGTCCGATGTTTTCTTTTTTCAAATGATGCATTTCACGGTGCGGGTGAAAAATCCCCTCCGGATGCTCTTCATTCGTGCGATTGTTGCGGAGAACCAGATCCATCTCGTAACCACCGTCCGCACTGCGACGAACAATTGGCGTTACGGTGTTGTGAGGCACCTGCTCTCCATCCACCTCGCTGAACGCCTGGATCTGAGCGGAAGGATCACTGTACAGTTTCCACGCTTCGTACACGGCGTTACCCGCTTCGAGCAGCTCCGCTGGATCATGTGAAGCGAGCCGAAGAACGGACATTGGCCATTTTACCAGACTCAGGGTAAGCCCTGGTGCATCCGCATGACGGAATACCGCTTCAGGTTTCGCATTTTGGATGGCAAATGTATGACGTCCGCCTTGGAAGTGGTCGTGAGTCAGGATCGAACCTCCCACGATAGGCAGATCTGCATTGGAACCGATAAAATAATGCGGATACTCGCCTACGAAGGCTAGCAGCCTGCGCAGCGTATCTTTTGTCAGCTTCATTGGCACATGATCATGATGGAAAATGATGCAATGCTCGTTATAGTACACATATGGCGAGTACTGGAAGAACCAGGGTTCACCGTTTAATTCCAGCGGAATAACACGCAGGTTTTGACGGGCCGGGTGGTTTACCCGGCCAGCATAGCCTACATTTTCCCGGCATAATTGACACTTCGGATACACTGGCGGCGGAAGCAGTTTGGCCATGGCGATTTCCTTCGGACTTTTCTCCGGCTTGGACAGGTTAATCGTAATTTCCATATCGCCATATGGCGTTTCCTGTTTCCAATACACATTCTTCGAGATTCGGTCCATACGAATGTAGTTGGAGTGAATCGACAGCTCGTAAAACTTCGATGTGGCTGCTTCAATACCTTCTGTTTGCTCTGTGTGGCGGAACGCGCGAACCACCTCGGATGGACGGGCCATCAGCTGACCCATAATTTTCGCATCCAGCAAATCACGGTACGTATCGGTATTCTCCGGAATGAGTCCAATTGCATAACCATAGTCAATCAACGTATCCAGCAAGGATTGCGGCCCATCTGGTACAATCTCGTTCAGCGCTCCATCGTAAGGCTCGGAAAATCCAAACTGTTCCAGCAGAAGGTTACGGCTGTAATCCCGATCCGCCTCTTCAATCAGCTTGTTCTGCAAGGCAAATGCAACCAGACGTTCAATGGCATGCAGTGCTTCCTGCTGCTCCGGTGTCCGGTCTATGGTGTCTGCAGCATTATGGGTCTGTGACATATTGATGTTCGCCTCCTAGTTTTTTCCGTAGCCGTTAGGATGAGATTGGTGCCAGCTCCAGGCACTCTGAATGACATCTTCCAGATTGGTCCATGTCGGATTCCAGCCCAGTACGGATCTTGCTTTGGCGGACGATGCGACCAGCACAGCCGGATCACCTGCACGGCGCGGCTCCTGTACAACCGGGATATCAAGTCCGGTTACTTTTTTCGCAGTTTCGATAACCTGTTTAACCGAGAAGCCTTGACCATTACCCAGGTTAAACACGTTGCTGTTCTCCCCTTTGCGGAGATAATCTACCGCGCGCAGATGCGCATCTGCCAAGTCACTCACGTGAATATAATCGCGGACACACGTTCCATCTTCTGTCGCGTAATCATCGCCAAACACGGCAATGTGTGGACGTTGTTTCAAGGCGGTTTGCAGGACCAGCGGGATCAAGTGGCTTTCCGGCTGATGGTCTTCACCAATTTTGCCGCTATCATGTGCTCCAGCTGCATTGAAGTAACGCAGGGACACGTATTTAATCTCCTGTACTTTATCGAACCAGGACATCATGCGTTCCATCATCAGTTTCGTTTCGCCATACACGTTCGTAGGTTCAGTGCGGTCGCTTTCTTCGATTGGCACTTTCTCAGGCTCACCGTAAGTGGCGGCTGTAGAAGAGAATACGATCCGGCGCACATTGGCTGCATTCATTGCTTCCAACAGGCACAACGTACCGAACACGTTGTTGTCATAATATTTAACCGGATCCTTCATGCTCTCGCCGACCAGGGAATTGGCTGCAAAGTGAATGACTGCATCAATAGAGTTCTCAGCGAACAGTTTTGCCAGAAACGCCTTGTCACGTAGATCTCCTTCATACAGTTTGCCACCAAGCAATGCTTCCCGATGCCCTGTCTGCAAATTATCCAGAACCACAACTTCCTCGCCGCGTTCCAACAAAGCCGCTACCGTATGCGAACCAATATATCCTGCTCCACCTGTCACCAAAATTGCCATTTTACTTCGCCTCCTTCAATTCTTTGACACCGTCGCCCACTCCGCACACATAGAAATCTCCCTTGAGACTTGTACGTGCTTCATACGCTGCTCCCACTTCGCGAACAAAGCGTTCTACATCATCCTCATGTACCAGTGACACCGTGCATCCACCAAATCCGGCTCCCGTCATGCGTGCACCGAGTGTGCCTGGAATGCGCTGCGCCTCCTCTACCATCACGTCCAATTCCTCGCAGCTTACTTCATACAGATAGCGGAGCGATTCATGGGATGCATTCATCAGCTTGCCGAACGTTTCCAGATCGTTATTACGCAGTGCTTCCACCGATGCAAGCACACGTGCATTCTCTTCCACAACGTGCTCGGCCCGCTGTCTTACCTTCTCATCCTTGAT
The DNA here is from genome assembly GCF_002272715.1 of Paenibacillus sp. 7516. NCBI lineage: Bacteria > Bacillati > Bacillota > Bacilli > Caryophanales > Paenibacillaceae > Paenibacillus > Paenibacillus sp. 7516. Next base: position 47,169 of record NZ_NPBI01000020.1, on the reverse strand, counting down.
GTGATCCTGCAGGGTTACAAATTGCTCCGGCGTCAGTTGCGCCAGATAATCAAGTGCAGGCAGCTGTTCCTTCAAAATGGCAAGTGCCTGCTCGCATTGGGAGCGCCGCTCGTTATAGGCCGAGTCTACCAGACCGCGACGTTTGTTCGTATTGCCAATGACCAGCTTATAAGAGCCCGTACGGAAAGGTACTTTCTCATATTCAAGCGTATCACACATCAGCAGAATGGCATGATCTTCTGCTCCGTTAGCCACGGCAAACTGATCCATAATGCCGCAGTTGACGCCAACGAACTCGTTTTCTGCTTTTTGGGACAGAAGCGACAACTGTACTGTATCGATCTCAGATACACCTTCCATCGACTGTATCGCGTATCCCGTAAGCACCTCCAGCGAAGCGGAAGAGGACAGTCCGGCACCGTTCGGAATTTCACCGTGGTACAGGAAGTCGTAACCTTTCGTTACCTTCACGCCTTTAGCTTGCAGTTCAACCATGACACCAACTGGATAATCTGTCCACTCCCCAGTTTTCTCCTTGCCGATCGAGGATGTGTCCAGCACGCCTTCATAGGACATGTTGGTGGAAGCCAGCTGTAATTTGTCGTCCTTCCGTTCCCGAATAACAAGTGTTGTACCGAATTCAAGTGCTGCCGGAAGCACGTACCCACCATTGTAGTCGATATGCTCCCCGATCAGATTTACGCGTCCAGGAGCATGGAATACACGGAGATCCGCTTCATTCTCTCCGTACTTCTCAATAAACTTTTGTTTCAATTCATGTATGTTCATTGCTGCTGCACCTCATCTCAATGTTGTTGTTTTGTTAAGGTTATTATACAAGAAAGCGGTACCTCTTAAAATGCAACCATGTGTGTTTCATATGGATAAATGTGACCTTCCGTCATATAATGGAAAGAACACCACAGAAAGAAGGAACGGTACATGGTTGATCAACACAAGGAACATTCAGCAGTAGATCCGATAAAAAACACACAGGAATCCTCCGGGAAAAGTGGAGCAAAAACGTACTCGGTTGCCTCCAATCCGGTCTATTATGAGAAGGGGCCGTTACACGTCCTTTTTGCAGGCGCAAGCCAGACCCTTCCGGGTCATGCCCTTGGTCCAAAACTATACGATTATTATCTGCTTCATTATGTAGAAAAGGGCGCTGGTACATTTCGCACGGAACTCCATACCTACGAATTATCCGCAGGCGATTGTTTCCTCATTCATCCCGGGCAACTCGTAAGCTACCAGTCCGATGCCCGCCGTCCCTGGGAATATCGATGGATGGCCTATACTGGCAGCCAGGCTGGGAAACACACGGAAGAAGCGGGCTTTCGTCCGGAAAAATCCGTTTTTCATGCCGGGCCGTCCTGCGGAATTGCTGACTGGCTATCCGTCATGCAAAATGCATTTGCGGAGCGAAAGGAAAGCTCTCATTTTACATCCATCGGTACCTTATATATGATTCTAGCCGAAGCCCAAAATCACCTTTCTCAGGGACAAACCCTGATTCCAGGTGAATCTTCGATTAGACGGACGGTAAAACAGATGATCCAATACATGTCTACCCAATATGCTCACCCTGTCTCCATTGAACAGATGTCAGCCAGTCTTGGCTACAACCGCGCTTATCTATCCCGGATATTCAAGCAGGAAACCGGTCTATCCCCGGTCACGTATCTGCTCAAGCTCCGCATTGACAAGTCGCGGCAGCTGCTGCGTGAACGTCCGGATCTGTCCATTGAGCAGGTATCCGCCTCCGTAGGACTGCCAGATGCCCTTTATTTCTCCAAACAGTTCAAACGTTTCCACGGAGAAGCCCCGACTCTCTATCGGGAAAATATTCTCTCCAGACCTCCAACTCCGATGCGCGGCATGGCACAACCAAACAAGAAATAACCCTTCAGGAAATGTGTAAGTGTTGCGAACAACGTCTGGTTACTTGGGCACCATGCATGATTGAAAAATCGTGAAAAGAAAAGAAGATGCATCAGCCATTTCGGCTACTATGCACCTTCTTTTTTTCATTTATTATAGCATTTCTCAGTCACATGTTTATTTGTCATGATGTTCGGGACTAAGAATGGATTCAATTCGCTCCAGCTCTTCCGATGAGAAGTCCAGCTGATTGAGCGCGGCCACATTCTCCTCGATCTGCGAAGTACGGCTTGCACCGATCAATGCCGACGTTACCCTACCGCTTCGCAAAACCCAGGCGAGCGCGAACTGAGCCAGACTCTGACCACGAGCTGCAGCAATCTGATTGAGAGCACGAACTTTGCGCAGCGTCTCAGGCGAGATATTATTCTCGTTCAAGAAAACGGACGGCCCTTTTGCACGAGAATCCTCCGGAATGCCGTTCAGATATTTGTTCGTCAGTACCCCTTGTGCCAAAGGACAAAATGCAATGCTGCCTGCACCATACTCATCCAGCACATCCTGCAGCCCATCTTCAATCCAGCGGTCCAGCATCGAATACTTCGGCTGATGGATCAATAGAGGTGTACCCAAACCTTTCAGAATTTCGGCAGCCTCTCTCGTCTGTTCCGCGGGGTAATTGGAGATGCCCACATACAGTGCCTTACCCGAACGAACAATATGGTCCAGAGCCATCATTGTTTCTTCCAGCGGTGTTTCCGGATCATAACGATGTGAATAGAAAATATCAACATAATCCAGTCCCATGCGCTTCAGACTTTGATTCAGGCTGGATACCAGATTCTTGCGGGAACCCCATTCGCCATAAGGTCCGGGCCACATATAATATCCCGCTTTGGTGGATATCACCAGTTCATCCCGATAAGGCTTCAGATCCTGTGCCAGCACCTGACCAAACAGCTGCTCTGCAGAACCTGCGGGCGGACCGTAATTGTTGGCAAGATCGAAATGAGTAATGCCCAGATCAAAGGATCGAGTAATCATGTTTCGACCGTTCTCCGCATTGTTGATGCCGCCAAAATTATGCCAGAGTCCAAGTGAAATTGCCGGAAGTTTCAATCCAGAACGTCCAACCCGGTTATATTTCATCGTTTCATAGCGTGTATCGCTGGCTAAGTAGACCATCATGAATCCCTTCTTTCCCCAGGTTCCGCTTCCTGCACTCTATTCAAGCGCGGGATAAGGCGGTTATTTCAGACAAACCGTTTAACCAAGAAGCTGGTCCACCTTAATCATTACCTCGCCAATCGGGTCAGTAATCAGCAAATCTGCCTGGCGGTCATACGCCGTTGGCGTGGCATTCAGTAAGACGGTGTGTTTTCCCCGAAAATACGTAACTAGCTGTGCAGCAGGATGGACGGTCAGTGAGGTACCACCAACCAGCAGCAGATCAGCAGAAGAGATTGCATCCACAGACTGGTATAGCGTGTTCTGGTCCAATTCCTCTTCATAGAGCACAACGTCAGGCTTAATGACTCCATGACAAGCGGCACAGCGGGGAACCGCATCCTTCGACCGAATGATGTCATCCAGCGGGTAGAAACGCCCGCAATCCATGCAGGCATTCCGGTGAACGGACCCATGCAATTCGAGCACGTTGGTGCTGCCTGCTTTTTGATGCAACCCGTCGATATTCTGGGTAATGACCGCCTTCAGCCGACCTTCCTGCTCCAAACGTGCAAGGAGCTTATGACAACCGTTAGGTTCGGCATCGGGATGAAGCATTTTGCCCCGATAGAAATCATAGAAAATATCGGCATGCTGATCGAAAAAGTGACGACTCAGCAGTTCCTCCGGCGGATAAGGGGAATGCTGTTCTGTCTGATATAGGCCCGCGGCAGAGCGGAAGTCGGGAATCCCGCTTTCGGTCGACGTTCCTGCCCCTCCGAAAAATACAATATTCGAACTTTCCTGAATCCAGGAAGCCAGCTGTTCTACCCCGTTCATCCTCTTTCCTCCTTAGCGGAATAATCCCGTTCAGGCACCATCCGGAATCACCCGGATTTCATGATAATCCCCAATAACGACATCCGCATCCTGTAAATGTACTGGTTCCTTCCCAGGGGGACAAAAACCAATAACATGCGAAACTCCTGCATTCAGTCCCATCTGCATATCCCCGTTGCTATCACCTATAACGATGGCCTGGTTAGGATGGATATGTAATTCACGACATGCCAGCTTGGCAGTTTCGCCATTCGGCTTGCCTAAGGTAACGCGGTCACAGCCTACGATGGACGTAAAAAAGGAGCGAATCCCCATCCATTCCAAATGCTCTTCTGCTGCGGGCGTGCTGTCCGAGGTTACCACCGCCACCTTGATCGAAGCGACTTGGCAGCTCTGCAAAAAAGAAACCAACCCAGGCATAGGCTCAGCCTGCCGTTTGGAACGCACTTCCTGCATGGCTGAATTGGAGAGCTCACGGACTGTTGTGATCGCATCATTCCAAGGCATGCCTGCCGCATACAACTGTCCAGCCAGGAGCCCGGTACTCTCATCTACAGTAGCGATGGCCAGCGGACCCTGCCTGTCATAATCAACAATGTGTCCTGCGCTGTCGTGGACTGTTCCGAGTACCCTGCCTCTTTCCACCGTGAAACCAGCGCCCATGTCTGACAACAAGGCTTCCAATTGATTTAGCAAGGAATCGGCCCACGGTCCCCATAATTGCAAAAATTCAAGCATTGTCCCATCCTTATCGAACAAAATGCCCTGGCAGGGAATCTGCATACCCTTTACTTGAAGTATGGCCATAACCTAGCCACCCCTCCTGGCAGATGTATTTATTGGATACCTTCGAGCCATTCGGTAACCGCCTTTACCGTTTGAGACAACTGCTCTTCACCCGTAATTTCAGGTTCTCCGTCACCACTCTGGTGCCCGTAGTCACCGAACTGAGAGTGGTTTCCTCCTTCAATCGTGTAGTACACCGTGTCTTCCGGCAGATAGGCACGGCCATTCTGATATTTGGTCGCATTAACGACTTCGTCATTCGTCCCCAATATGGAAAGTGCCTGAATGCCCAATGACTTCACGCTGCCTTTTTGATCCGGATAGGACGCCAGGAAAAAGATACCTTGAAGAGCGTCCGGATGGGATGCTGCATAACGGGCAGCCATCGATCCACCCAATGAGTGTCCACCCATGACAAACGATTCGTCCGGATAAGCATTACGAATATCATCTGCCAGATTTTGTTTCAGTACTGCCAGATTGACCGGCATTTTGGCAATGACGGTATGGTGTCCGGCTTTCGCCAACTCGTGAGCCAGCGGAGCGTAGCTTTCCGGTTTCACCAAACCACCCGGATAGAAAATAACACTAATCCCTTCAGGTTTGTCTGGCATAAAATCAATCCAGTTTTCCTGTTCACTCACCGTAACCTGATCCGCTGTTTCCATAGCCTTCTGGGCCATTTCCTGCGGTCCGTACGGGGTAAATAGCTTCCAGGCAACAAACCCGCAGCCAATGACAATGAGCGCCAGAAGTACGAGCAGAAATTTTCCGATGCCCCTCTTCTTGCGCCCTGTATTATACCGGTTCCTCAACTTCAATCACCTTTCTTCACTTACCGCAGGTGCTGCGGCTCTTGGGGAATAGGAGGTCGATTTGAACCTGCTCACATTCCCCGCCTTGCCTCTATTCCGCTTTCGCCTTACGGTAAGCATCCATATATTGTTCCGCCTTGCGGCGAACATGACTTAAATCCCCTGTTTTCATCGCTTCGGAAGTAAGGTCGGACCCGATCCCCACAGCTACGGCTCCTCCCTTGATCCAATCGCCCAGATTGGACAAGGATACTCCTCCGGTCGGCATAAAATTGGCTTGTGGCATAGGCCCTTTCATCGTCTTGATAATGGATGGATCATACAGATTGCCTGGGAACAGCTTCACGATGTCCACCCCAAGCTCAAGCGCACGTTGAACATCGGCAATGGTCATCACGCCTGGCAGAATCGGAATTCGATAGAGATTGCAGATCTGTACAGTATCCGGATTCAGCGATGGTCCGACAACAAACTCAGCACCTGACATGATTGCAGCTCTTGCTGTCTGGGGCTCAAGCACTGTTCCTGCGCCTATAATGGCAAACTTTTCGGGATCCTGTGTGTTCCATTGGTAGACACGGCTCAGTTTCTCGATGGCTTTGAGTGCACTGGGAACCGTCATCGTAATTTCAATCACTTTGATTCCGCCGGCAATGGCTTGCTCGGCCATGGCGATGACCTGATCGGCAGAGTCTGCCCGAAGCACGGCGACTACCCCGTTATCCGTTATTTTTTGCAGCAGCTGAAGCTTCTTCATTTCATTCTCTCCCTTATCAATGTGGTTGTTTATTACAAGCCTTACAATTGAAGAACGAAGATGAGACTTACATGATATCAGCAGCGACTAGCGCTCAACATGGGCGACGTTGTTCAGCTTGGCCTCGACTTGCTCCCACGTCGGTAGCGCCTCCCAATCACCAACGGCCTGTATGACCATGGAGCCAGTTAAGTTCCCGAGCCGGGTAGCTTCCTGCGGAGAGTATCCCTTGAGCAGGCCTGATAGGAAACCTGCACAAAATCCATCACCCGCGCCAACCGTATCCAGCACATGATCCGCCTTGAAGTACGGAACTTCCGTTAGGGTACCATTCACCAATACATAGGTCAAATCCGGTCCGCCTTTTACGATGGAGACGGCATTCAGAGCTGACAAGCGCTCGAATATCTTCTGCTCATCCTGTTCGTTATACAGAAGCTTCATCTCGTCCAGGCCTGGCAAAAAGTAGTCAGCCTGCTCTGCCAGACGAAGCAAAACCGGACGAGCCTGCTCAGCTGACCAGAGTTTAAGACGCAGATTCGGATCAAAACTTACTTTTACACCAGCCTGTTTGGCTATATGTATGGCAGCTTCTACCGTAGACAAACCCGAAGGGCTTATAGCGGCAGTAATACCTGTAACGTGCAAAATCTCAGCCCCGGCAATATAGTCCGGATCCAGATCATCCGGAGTCATCGCACTTGCAGCGGATAGTTTCCTATAATAATGTACAGAGGATTTCCCGGAAGCGTTCTCACGAATCATCAGACCTGTCGGTTCCGCGTCACTCAAGCGTGCTCTGGATACATCTACACCTTCACCACGAATCGCTTTTAAGATCATGGTGCCGATGGGATCCTGACCCAAGCGCCCAAACCAACCACTTGTATGGCCCAGACGGGACACACCGATAGCCAGATTGCTCTCTGCGCCGCCAAACGACTTGTCCAATGAAGCCGCATATTCAAGACCTCTTGTATCCTTGGCTGTCAGCAAACCCATACTTTCACCGAATGTAACAATTTCAGGACTTTGGCGGGTATTCGTTGACATCGTTTCTTAGCCTCCTTAAATTTACAATTCCTCATCTTCTTTTCCCATTGTCATCCTCTATGCAACCGTTGTCAATCCCGCCCGTTCATTTTGTTGTCACAGCTCCGGGAAAGGATAGCGCTTTCCGTTGTGAAATATATCACAATGATTATTACATATTCGTATTACCCTTATGAAAGATACAGATGGCCTCGAGTGTGAGGTCAACAGGAGGGTTACAACATGAACAACCGGACTGGAATCCGTAGTGATCAGGAATCATTTTTTTATAACTTGCGCTTTATGCTTATTGTCTGCGTACTCGTTGGCAATGCTCTTGAACCGCTCATCACACGCTTTGCGGGAGCAGAGGCTCTGTTCCTGTGGATATATACATTTCATATGCCGTTATTCGTATGGGTTACCGGATATTTCGCCAGACATGCTCCTCAGGGTGCACCTGGACGCAAAGTACTTAAACAAATTGCGCTTCAGTACGTTCTGTTTCAATCGTTATATGCTCTAATGGATGCTACGGTGTTCCACACCCCGCACATGAAACTGTCCTTTTTTGCTCCTTATCTGTTGCTGTGGTTTCTGGCCAGCCACTTCTGCTGGAGGCTTCTGCTCAGAGCTACCTTATCGTGGAAGCCGAGCTATCGGCTTATCGCCTCCATTCTGCTGGGAGTAGTGGCGGGTTACTTGCCTGTGGACGGATTTTGGCTCAGCTTCAGCCGAACGTTTGTGTTTCTCCCATTCTTCATGATCGGTTATGACTATGGAGCGTCCATTCGTTCCTATGTGCGAACAGGCTGGGGGCGTCATGCCGCCGCAATATTATCTGCTGGTCTTTTGATATGGATAGGTTTGGGAGGACTCCAGATCTCCACAGGTTGGCTAATGGGCAGCATGACTTATGCTGAACTCGGTCACCATGAATGGTATGCCGGAATATATCGTCTTGCGATTTATGCCCTGGAAATGATCTCGGGAGCACTATTTCTGGCCTGGGTACCTTCTCTTACTTCCAGACTGACCGATATGGGACGGCGTACGCTTTATGTATTTCTCCTGCACGGATTTCTCGTTCGCCTTGTGATTTGGTCAGGGGTTTATAATTATATCGAAAGCGGATTATACATTCCCGTAATCGTTGCTATTGCCGTAATGTTTGCTGTACTGTTGGCCCAACCCGTAGTACTTCATGCCTTTCGGCCCTTAATCGAACCGGATATCTCCCGGTTTTCCCTGCATCGCCGTGAAATATTCAAACGTTCTGCTTGATTGCGCATCTATGCCTTATTCATTTACTCTCTATCGTAACAGCTTGTTTCAGGCTGGAAACAACGTGGTAAGTAGGGATACGCGCTACAAAAAACAACTTATCCCTTAAGGAGTGATTTGTAATGGCACGTTCACAGACAGCTGGACAAAAGATGAGTCGAGAGGAAGCAGGCCGATTGGGTGGCAGAGCCACCTCCAAAAATCATGACCGCAGCTTCTACCAAATGATAGGCAAAAAAGGTGGAGAAGCGACCTCGGATGCTCATGATTCCGATTTTTACAAGGAGATTGGCCGCAAAGGTGGCGAAGCAACCTCCGAAACGCATACCAAAGAATTCTATCGTGAGATTGGACGCAAAGGTGGAAGCAATTAGCCTTTTGCAGCGTCTCTTTTCCGATTTATAACAAAAGTTATATTCCAGTTGAGGAAGCCGAGCTCTATTAAATTGAGATACGGCTTCTTTCTATTGATTGTAGAAATATGACGACGGTTGTGATAGACTCTATAAAAAACCGGGTTGTTCACGGGTTTAAAGCAGCAAAGAACTTCATAAACTACGGGAAGCTCGAAGCCGGCCATGTCGGTTATTTTTTAGAGTACGGATGAAATTAAACGACAGATGCACTGCCATTTATATTTCCATTCATGTTGCTCAATATTATATATTTGGGGGGAAATACACCATGTCAGCCAATAAGATGCGTTCCGATATGATCAAAAAAGGTTTCGACCGTGCACCACACCGGAGTCTGCTCCGCGCAGCGGGCGTTAAAGAAGAGGACTTCGGCAAGCCGTTTATCGCTGTATGTAACTCTTACATTGATATCGTGCCGGGCCACGTTCACCTGCAGGAATTCGGTAAAATCGTAAAGGATGCTATTCGTGAAGCGGGCGGCGTTCCATTCGAATTCAACACCATCGGAGTAGATGACGGAATTGCCATGGGACACATTGGTATGCGTTACTCGCTGCCAAGCCGTGATATTATCGCGGATTCCGTGGAAACGGTTGTATCAGCACACTGGTTCGACGGCATGGTCTGTATCCCGAACTGTGACAAAATCACACCAGGCATGATGATGGGTGCACTCCGCTGCAATATCCCAACTGTATTTGTAAGTGGTGGCCCAATGAAAGCAGGTCGTGACAGCAATGGTAAGGCTCTGTCCCTGACTTCCGTATTTGAGGGCGTAGGTGCCTTCCAGGCTGGTAAAATCGACGATAAAAGCTTGCTCGAGCTTGAACAGTTCGGTTGCCCAACTTGTGGTTCTTGCTCCGGTATGTTTACAGCAAACTCCATGAACTGTTTGGCTGAAGCGATGGGACTGGCTATGCCAGGTAACGGTACCATTTTGGCTGTAGCTCCTGAACGCCGTGAGTTTGTTAAACAATCCGCGAAACAATTGATGGAACTCATCAAACTGGATCTGAAACCACGCGATATCGTTACGGTTGAAGCAATCGACAACGCCTTCGCACTGGATATGGCTATGGGTGGTTCAACCAACACTGTACTGCACACTTTGGCTCTTGCTCATGAAGCAGGCATCGATTATCCAATCGAGCGCATCAATGAAGTGGCTAACCGTGTACCTCACCTGGCGAAGCTTGCACCTGCATCCGACCTGCACATCGAAGATGTACACAATGCCGGCGGCGTAAGTGCAGTTCTAAACGAATTGCTGAAAAAACCAGGCGCGATCCACGCTGATTGTATTACCGTAACTGGTAAAACGATCCGTGAGAACGTAGAGGGACAAGAGATTCAGGATACGAATGTTATCCACAAGCTGGATAACCCGCATTCCGAAAGAGGTGGCCTTGCCGTATTGTTTGGTAACCTTGCACCGGAAGGCGCAATTATCAAAGTCGGTGCGGTTGATGCTTCGGTTGGCGGTTACCACAAAGGACCTGCGATCTGCTTCGATTCACAGGAAGAAGCACTCGAAGGCATCGCGAACGGCAAAGTAAAAGAAGGACACGTTGTCGTTATCCGTTACGAAGGACCAAAAGGCGGACCAGGTATGCCTGAGATGCTTGCTCCAACTTCCCAGATCGTAGGTATGGGACTTGGTGCCAAAGTCGGTCTGATCACAGACGGACGTTTCTCTGGTGCGTCCCGCGGTATCAGTATCGGCCACATCTCTCCAGAAGCAGCAGAAGGCGGTCCAATCGCTTTTGTTGAAGAAGGAGATATCATTGAGCTGGATCTGAACAACCGCATCATCGAGCTGCACATCAGCGATGAAGAGTTCGAACGTCGCCGCGCAGGTTGGAAAGGCTTCGAGCCGAAAGTAAAAACAGGCTTGCTGGCTCGCTATTCCAAACTCGTTACCAACGCAAGTAACGGTGGGGTTTTGAAAATTTAATCCCCTGCAATTTTTCAATTGATTTTGCTATCGGAAGCAAAATACAAAATAAAAGGGTTGCTCCTCTGCCATGATGGCAAGGGAGCAACCCTTTTTGCATTGGTTTTCATGCAATCGAATTAAATATAAATAATCCCTGTTACTAACCTGTTGGTGTGTTTTTCAACTCAGCACCGGCCATTACATCCGTTTCGGCCTCAATCAAATCTGTGTGCATCTGTTCCGTTGTTGCAGCCACAAGAGCATGTTGACCGTAACGCTCCATTAATGTAGCCAGTGGCATGGCAATCATTTTCGGAACCAATTGCTCGGATCGCTGTTTTAGACGCTTGGTTCCTGAAGGATGAATTACGCTGAGCAATAGTTTGAGATACACCTTGGAAGCTGAACTGAAGGGTCCAGGCGGCAGATCCTTAACGGTAAATCCGAATTTCTCCGGTCCCCGATTAATCATGCTTACACCGTACAGTGCTTTGGCAGAACGGAGTTCAGGTTTTGATGCAATCTGCCGAGCCAGATCGGGAAGCTGCTGTTCCATGGCACGAATCATGCGGATGGCCAGATGCATACTGGAGCGCGAGGTCATCCCGAGCTCGAATAATTTTTTATTATCAAAATGAAGTTCAATAACCGGGTCGCCGTTTCGGATGACTTGCCCGTTGCTCATTTCAACCAACGCACCGTGATATACACGGGATCGATAATGAAGCATCGGGTCTTCCGGCGAAGCTGTCCGGAGATGGTACACCCAGTGGAACAGCTTCTCCCAGCCAAGCCATAAAGCAACCACAATTCGTTTCCATGGGGATAATACGGTCTGAGCTTGACTCGTTTTCTGAGATTCACTCACTGTAATGCCTCCTCCCATCAAGGTATCGATGCGTACACTTTGCAATCCCTGCCGATCGGCCTCTTGCAGTACCACTTCCAGTGCCTGAAGCATCTGTTCGGGTGCATGTGCGTCAGCCCCAAGCGTGGTGCCCCGGTCATGCAGCAGCATGACTTCTCCGCCTCTGAGCTCTTTCAGCATGCGTTCCGTCAGTTTCTTCGCTCCGACACGACTTCTCCAATCTTCGAACATGGAGGACCACAGGACAATCTGACGATCCTTTCTGCTGAAAAAATCAAACAGGTTCATAATCCCCCAAGGCGGACGGTAATAACAGGTTCTTACCCCCGTGACTTCCTCTATAATCTGACCTGTTCGCTGGATCTGGTTTTTAACCGTACGCGGCCGCATTAACCAGTTTGTTTTGTGGATATAGTTATGGATTCCGATCAGATGTCCTTGCTCATGAATGTGCTGGATAAGTTCCGGATGACTGGCCGCATGCTCCCCAACCACAAAAAAAGTCGCCTTGGCATCGTATTGCTTCAGCAATTGGAGCAACCTTGGCGTATATACCGGATCGGGACCATCGTCGAATGTCAACGCAAACTGTGTATCGCTTTTACCACGCCTGAACACGCGCAACCCAAAGAGTCTGCTGATCAAACTTGGAATAAAGGCATAAAAAGATGAAATGTACAATGCCCATAAAAATAGGCTCTGAAGTAAATTTGTCATGCTCTGATTCCCCACTTCTCTTGCTGAATGACTGCTCCCATCCAAGTACTATGGAAAATAAATCGCCTTTAATTTTATCACAATTTAAACTTTTCTTGAATCCTGTTTTCCAAAAAACAAGTCAATCGTGTACAATAAATGGAATGAATGACGGATGAAGGAGCCCTGCCCATGCTGCCGCTTTATAGAAAATATGGACGTACTGTTTTTGACATCGCTTTACTTGTGTTAACTGTATATTTGGTCATGTATGGCTTTAGCCGATTGTATCAACTGGCTGCACCTGTGTTTCTTTCATTTATCGTATACTGGATGATTGAACCACTGGCCCGTTTTTTGCATCGCCGAGGACTGCCCAAAACAATGGGAGCGGCGATATCCGTTTTGCTTTTTCTAGCACTGATTGTTGCTGCCTTTTTTGGCGTGGGTCTGATTATCATTTCTCAAATATCCAATCTGCAGGATAACTTCCCTCGATACGTAGAGCTGCTGCAGAGCGAGTTCACCAATCTCGCCTACTTTCTTCAGGACAAGTGGAACGCACTTCCTCCTGGTATTATTGAGAAGATAAACGATTATTTTGCAACACTTACCGGTTTCCTGTCCAGCTGGGTGACCAGTGGCGCACAATTCATTATTGGATTTCTCAGTTCATTTTCATCATTTATCACAAACTTTGGGATTGCAATCATTCTTGCCTTCTTTCTCAGTATCGAGATTGAATCCTGGCGCAAGTTTGCCCGTGCCAAGACACCGAAAACATTGAAGCTCGCTTTGGCTTTTATGCGCAACCATGTCTTCAAAACCATTCGTTCGTACTTGAAGGCACAGATGATCATGATGCTAATCACCTTTGTATTGATCTATGTTGGACTGCTCATTCTTGGAACCAATAATGCCTTTACGATCGCTGCAGTCTGTGCAGTATTTGATCTCGTGCCTCTCCTGGGAGTTCCGGTTATATTTATCCCATGGATTGTCTATCTCTTCATCGTAGGGAACAGCAGCTTGGCCATTGGTTTAATCGTCGTTCTCGTGATTACAATGCTGACACGCCAGCTGCTTGAACCGAAAATATCCGGCAACTCGATCGGGGTGTCTTCCGCATACCTGATGCTTTCATTTATGCTGATCTCACTCTCCATATTCGGCATTGCCGGAGTTGTACTATCTCCAGTACTGCTGATTTTGCTAAAGGAACTGCTGCAGCAGGGCTATTTACAGCGGTGGATCCATCTGCCCAAGGATGAATTCGATTCTTCTCCATTAGTTATGGATACGCCTGTGGGTGAAGCCGCGGGCGTGAACACAGAATCATCTGCCGAAGCTTCAGTGCAGACCGAAGATCAGGAAGATTCTGCCAAGTAATCCATCACACGGCGAAAGACATCTGTAGCCTGGTGATGTCCGCCTGGTGTAACATTCTGGACCAGAACCGCAACCGCATATCGTGGCTGTTCTACAGGGCCATATCCGATAAACCATTGATGATTACGTTTCCGTCCTCTCTGCTCCACTTGAGCGGTACCCGACTTCCCTGCAACGTGCCACCGTGCATGCTGCAGGGTTTTTCCGGTTCCATCCGTTACAACCTTACGCATCCACCTAAGAAGCTGATGAGAGGTTGCGGGAGTGATCTGACCGGCTTGTGAAGGCGAATGTTGCGTAGGTATCTCAAGCATCACATCACCATCAGCATATCGGATACGCTGAACAAGCCGCGGCGCGTGAACACGGCCATCATGAAGCAGGGTCACAATCAGATTTGCCGCCTGTAACGGGGATACGCGGGTATCTCGCTGACCAATGGCTGTCTGAACCCGGGCTCCTTCATCCTCCGAGGAGACTGTTGTTGTTCGTACACGCCCTGCATCTTCGTGATCAAAATGACGCAGCACCGGCATGCCGGCTACATCCTTCTTCTCCCAGCCGATGGTCCTTGCCAAGCCCAAAGCATCGGCAGTTCGCTCCAATTGCTCCATACTGAGACGGCGGGCTGTTTCGGCAAAAACAATATTACAGGACTCAGCGAAGCCCTGTTCCAGTTTCAGATCACCATGTCCATGTTCTTTCCAGCAGGACAACCCATACTTTCCCCATTCTCCACCACAATGAAAGGTTTCCTTGGTTGAAACAGCTTGTGATTCCAGCGCCGCTGCCGCCGTAACTATTTTGAATATCGATCCGGGGACAGCACTCTGTACAGCCCGATTCGCCCAGGAGGAGTTGGCCGGATCCACATGCAGCGGATCATAAAATGGAACTGAGACCATTCCGCGTACATCTGCATTTGCCGTATCCAATACAACAATCGCTCCCTCTTCCATACCCGCTTCCTCTGCAATCTGTTCTATTCCTTCCTGTATGTCTGAATCGACTGTAGTCTCTACCTTTAAAGGATAGTGACTGTTTCTCGGGGCAATTACCCTTGGTTCGTATTCGGGAATAATCTCTCCTGTGCCAGTAACCATTCGAGTCAGCAGGGTTGGCCCCATGCCCATCAATAGGGGATCAAGCGTCCTTTCCAGTCCAGCTGCCCCCGACTTCAGCGCAAAAGGTTGTTTTACTTCAACTGTATGATGATCTCTCACGCTCAGAACTTCAGGTTGTTCAGCCAGGTAACCTAACCATTGCCTTCCTGTATGGCTCTTGTCATAACGTGACATCACAGGGTATACACTGGCTCCATCCCCTTCGAATTCCTGAAGTTTTGCTAGTTGGGCCTTGTCCAATACCATGGGTTGATGCGTGCCTGCTGTCCAGAAATGAGGAGCGTCTCCCTGCTCCCACTCTTTCATTAGGTGTGTTGTATCCGTATGTAGTATGGCTGCCAGCCGCTTCAATCTGACGTTTGTCGTATTCATCAGGGATTGGACATGCCTATGTCCAGAGTGCGGAAAAAGCACAACTCCCCACTGCAGGCTTCCTGTCAGTGATTTTCCCTTACGATCTGTGATTTGTCCTCGGCCTGAATCAAGCATAACGCCCCGTTCACGCTGCAAAACAGACATCTCACGAACCGTTCGCTGAAATCCCGGCATGACTCGATTCACCTGAACCATCTGAATCCACCCGAGACGAAGGATAAGGATTACAAAAATGACGGTCAGGAAGACACAACCCATATAAATTCTTCTTTTTAGTTGTACACGCATGCTTCCTTATCCCCCTTCTTCCTTTTTCTGCATAGTATGCTTCTTCGCATCTGGAATTATCCGGAAAACAGCAACAAACCTGCTCCAGAAACGGAACAGGTTTGTTGAAGATTTCACGATTTTTGTATTTGATTATACCGTAAAGCGTGACAGCGTATTTTTCAGTTCAGTGGATACATTCTCCAGCTTGTCGGACAAGTTCACCAACTGGTTGCTGATATTCTGCTGCTCGCTGCTCAAGGAAGCCACTTCTTCGGAGGTTGCAGAGGATTCCTCGGCAACTGCGCTTACATTACTCATCGCCTCAGACAATGTACCTTGAGACTTGCTCAGATCCCCGATGGAGTCCGTTACCATGCCCAGCTTCTCTACAAATGCCCCCATCTGCTGTTGAACCGAAGCAAAGATCACATTGGTATCTTTAACGGCATCCATTTGCTCCCGGAATAAAGGATTGACATTGGACAATGCGGCCACCGTTTCGTTCATCTCATGCATGATTTTATCGGTAATCTCGCCCACCATGTCAATGGACTGTCTGGATTGCTCGGCGAGTTGACGAACCTCACCAGCAACAACCATGAATCCGCGTCCGGCTGCACCGGCACGTGCCGCTTCAATGGTAGCATTCAGTGACAGAATATTCGTCTGCTTCGTAATATTCTGCAGCACATCCAGAACCTTCAGAACGGAAGATGTACTCTCTTTCAGGGAGTCCACCTTGTTCACCAGAGCACCGATCATCTCTTCGGTCTTCTGTGTCTTCATCATTAACTGATTCAAGTGCTGTGTGCCTGTCTCACTGGACTGCTCGACATGACGGGCGGATTGCCCCATCTCCTCGTTCGCGGCAACAACGCTCTGCATCTGACGTGAGATATTATCGGTCAACTCATTACCACGCTCGGCTTCCGTAGCCAGGCTGCTTGCACCACCGGCAATCTCTTCCGTGGCTACTGCAATCTCCGATGCAGAAATAGCTGTCTTCTTGGATGCATTGCTTAGCTCGGAAGCGGTATCCAGCACCTCCTGTGCGGAACGATTTGTTTGCTCAACCAGCTTCGTGATCTGTTCCATCATCAGATTGAAGGCTGCTGACAATTGACCAATCTCATCCTTGGAGGTAAACGGTGTACGTACCTTCAGATTTCCTTTGGCACCTTCCTGCATGAGGTCCTTCAATCTGCCCAGTGGACGGGCAATCATACGTACCATCCATACCCCAATCAGTACCGCAATTGCCGCATCGACCAATGCCATCCACAAGGTCAGTGTCAAAATGCCTTTGGCATCCTTCACCAGCATTGAAGTAGGTACCATTCCAATCAATTTCCAATCCGACGTTTCCATCGTACTGTAAACCACAAGCATATCGGTAGATTTCCCATCAACCGCATACTCTGCATTGGTACTGCCCGTCTGTTCAGTCAAATCTCCGTAAAACGCGAGCTCAGTCTCCTTACCTGTGCGGTCAGCAATCGTTGAGGCAACAACTTTTTTATCCGGAGCAATGAGCTGAATTACAGCTCCCTCTCCCAGATTAAGCGATTTCAACTGTTCTTCCAAAACTTCCAGTTTCAACTCAATCACCAGGACATAAGATTGGTTCGTCCCCTGCAGGTTTTTCATGGAACGGGCAATTCGGAACGTTGGCGCACTTCCGTCTTCTTTAATTTCTGTTGGAAGCCAGCGATATCCACCGGATTGTACTATTTCGTCATACCAAGCTTCACTGCGAATATCACCCATGGAAGCACTGCTGCTGCCCGTTCCCATGGTGGACTTGTTTTCGTCCGTTGGTACCAGATAAATCGCTTCCATAGATTTATTTGTAAAAGCAACATTGGATAGCTGTTTATTGATGGAGCTTGAATTGATGAACATGTCATATGCCGTCAGATCCTTATTAGACATGTTTTGCAACAAGGATTGCATTTCCGGATCAAAGAAGATCTGGGTTGACGTATCCACAAAACGCTCCAGGATGATATCCATTTTTTCTTTGGTTTGATCAATCGTTTCCTGGTTTGCCCGGGAGGCATTTTCCTCAATGGTGTTTTTGGCTTTCGAATAGGATAATAGACCCAAACTAATAACAAAAATCATAATCCCCGCAAAAAAGATTAAGAATAGTTTGACCCCTACCGATTTAACCGGATTTGCCTTCCTGACCTGAGTTAACGTTGTCCCTCCCATCTTATTCCACTGGATCTTTTTCCAATCCAGCTTAAATGGCTTCTTGTTCGATGGTTTTTCCGTCTTGCTTTTAAAGAAGCTCATTTTCTTAAACTTTTGCTCTCTCGGTTTTTTTTCCTTCACTGGTTTCTTCACCTTTTCCCCACTGTCCTTCTGCTTCTTTTGAACCAATCCCATTCACCTGCCAGTTTGCTAGTTGTTTTTCTTTCTCTCCCCTATAAATATGTAATATTCGACAGTTTTCCCCTTTCCCCTTTTGTTTTTAAAAAATATTTTGCAACTTTTTTCCTATTTTTCTATAAAAAAAAGCCCCCCATATACCGATATACGGAGGGCTAAATCATTCGATTCATAACAACATATTGTTAATTCATAACACAATTTTGTTGTTGATAGGTCATTTAACCTATTTCTTTTTTCTCATCATATCAAAATACGATACAGGCTGGTCTACCTTCATTTTGATCAACTGCAATGGGTGTCGTGCTGCGTCCAATACATTGCCTTCTTCATCCTGAATTTCACCTACAACCTGTTTGAAAAAGGTGCCGTTTGGACCGAAAAATTCAATTTCTTGTCCAGGCTTGAAATGATTCCGCTGCTGAATGGTAGCCATTCCTGTAGCTGCATCATAGTCCATAACCAATCCGGCGAAATCATAAGGAACTGCTTTTTCTTCCGGCTCATAGATGTGATCCTCATGATCCGGTGTATCGTAGAAAAATCCGGTGTTTAACGGACGGTTGGCAGCCTTGTTCATCTCTTCGACCCATTCCGGCTTCAACACATAGTTTTCCGGATCAGCCATGTAAGCATCGATTGCTTGACGATACACGTTCACGACAGTAGCCACATAGTGGATCGACTTCATGCGACCTTCAATTTTGAAGCTATCCACACCCACATCAATCAACTCGGGAATATGGCCGATCATGCACAGATCTTTCGATCCCATAGAGAACGAATTATCCTGTTCCTGGAACAGGGGCAGCTGGTTTTCTCCCAGCTTGAAGGGTGCCGGAGCCTGCATCTGCATTTCTTCCTCGCTTACCCACACCGCGTCTTCTCTGGCATCTTCAAACAAATCATATTTCCAGCGGCAGGATTGGCAGCAGCCCCCCCGGTTGGAATCCCGATCTGTAAAGTGATTGGAGAGTACACAGCGTCCGGAATAGGAGGAACACATTGCCCCATGAATGAAGGCTTCAATCTCGATATCGACATTCGCCTTGATCTCTTCGATCTCCTCGAAGCTGGTTTCACGCCCCAGAACCACACGCGGGAGCCCCTCGTCTTTCCAGAACTTCACGGCTTGCCAGTTCAGTGTAGACTGCTGTGTACTTAGATGCACCTCAAGGCCGGGTACAGCCCGCTGAGCGACTTCAATAATCGCCGGGTCTGCCACGATTACGGCTGCGATACCCGCATTGTACAAGTTTTGCAAATATGCCTCAATGCCTTCAATGTCTTCATTGTGTGCATAGATATTGGTAGCCACAAATACCTTGGCGCCGTATTTACTCGCAAATTCCACACCTTCACGCATTTCTTCAAAGCTGAAGTTGTCCGCATTGGAACGAAGTCCATAGGCTTGTCCGCCAATATACACAGCGTCTGCGCCATAATGAATCGCAAATTTGAGTTTTTCCAGATTACCCGCCGGAGCAAGAAGCTCCGGTTTGTCCAGACGGTTACGTTTACCCGAGAACTTCCGCTGTACCGCCACTGTTTCCATTTCGTTCACCTCGTCTATTAATACACCTGTTCTTTGTAGAAAAAGCCAAATGACAGCTCCCGTTCAGGATCCTGCAATTGGCGGACCTCATCCAGCCACTCATCCGAAAAAGCATATGCATCCGCATCTGCTGCATAACAATCAATAGCTCTCCGGTATGCCCGGACAACAGCCTCATTATAAACCAGCGGTTTGAGAATACCTTCAATCTTGAAGCTATGAACACCTGCCTCCATCAACAGATGTAGATCCTCCAAAATGCAAATATCTTCAGAGCTCATAATGTGCGTACCGTTGACATCTTCATAAATCGGGAACTTCTCATCCCGGCGTTCTGCCTCAATCAGAAATAATCCGCGTTCTTTACCAAGGTTCCCCTCTACCGGGCGCCCCTGATGAGCCATATAACTTTGGACCAGACTGCGTTTGGAATGGTAAATATTCGTCATGCCATGCACCTGGACCTGAGCTTCAACCTTTAGAAAAGGAACCATCTCCGTCAGCTCATCCATATTCAGCTCTCTGGCGAGTACAACGCGACTGGCACCTTTATTGCCCCAATAGTTGGCCGTTGCGTAGTTCGTTGAAGTCATCTCCGCATTCCAGTGCAGCTGGATATGGGGAGCATACTCCTTAATCGCAGCCAGCACGGATGGATCGTTAAATTCCACGGCATGAACCCCAATGCTGCCCAGAGCCTGAACATATTCAGGCAGCTCCTTCAACAGCTCGTTGGACATCAAGTTATTCATGGATACATAGACACGAGCCTGATGTTTGGCAGCAAGGGCAACCACTTCAGCTGTCTCTTCCACAGTGAAACTGCCAGGTAAACGCATGCCGAAGCGATCATCCCCAATTAACAAGGCATCTGCTCCGGCCTGTAGCAGTACTTCTGCTTCATTTACATTTGCTGCCGTAACCAGCAGTTCATGTTTCTTACTCATATACATCCCCTCCGCTTATTGCGCAGCCTTACTTTTGGCTATATTTTGCTGATGTTCCTTATACGTTTTGGCAAACAGGTGCCCGGATGAGCCATCCTTCTTCGTAACATAGAACAGGTAGTCTGAAGCTTCCGGTGCCAGAGCCGCCTCAATGGATTCCAAACTCGGGCTTGCAATCGGCCCTGGCGGCAGTCCCTTGTTCAGATATGAATTGTATGGACTTTGCACCTTCAAGTCTTTGAACAACAATCGTGCCTTGGGCTTGTCCAGCAAATATTGAACGGTCGCATCAATCTCCAGCTTCATGTCCTGCTTGATCCGGTTATCAATAACACCTGCAACCAGCGCACGTTCCTCATCCACCACAACTTCTCGCTCCACAAGGGAAGCGATCGTAAGCAGCTCATGCAAAGAAAGATTGCGGGCTTTCAGTTTGGATTCCATATCCGGTATGGTATTGATTTTGGTCTGAAATTCTTCAAGCATTCGCTGCATGACGTCATGGGTGGAGCTGCCCTTTTTGAGCTCATAGGTCTCAGGGAACAAATATCCCTCCAGGACGTAACGAAGTTCTTCATCCACAGGAATGTCCTTAATGATATCGACATCAAAAGAAGACGGATCATTCGCCAGCTTGATGAATTCCTCACGATCTACGACACCTTCTGCAGACAATTTATCCGCCATTTGCAGCACGGTATATCCTTCAGGAATCGTAAATTTTACCATTTCTTCGGGTACCACTTCACCGCTGTTCAGCTTGCTAATAATCTCATCGTATGACACGCCAGGATTCATCGAATATGTACCTGCCATAAAACTCGATCCTTGCTTCTTCCATTTCAAATATCCCTTGAAGGCTAAACCGCTTCGAATCAGTCCCTCTTGTTCCAGCTGATCGGCAATTTGGGATGTCCCTGATCCGCTTTTGATCTCGAATACGACTGGATCTGTCGAAGCCGCAACGGGACGCATCATGTTCCAGACCGCAGCACCCGCTCCTCCAGCTGCAATCACAATGATAAGCAGAACGACTATTATGGCTTTCCCTTTCAAAAAAGACACAACTCCTTTACACAACCAAAAAGAGCGGACTTCTCCGCCCTTCCGGTTTCTTCAATTTGAAGCTGGTTAATCTTCGTCAATAGGGAGGGTACACTCATCGTACAATTCCGAGATGTTCTCCCATTCATCGTCATCATCAATCGTAACTAACTCCGGCATGATCTGGTCTTCGCTTCCCGGCAATACCCGCAGAAGTTCAACCTCGTCATAAGGACGCAATGAACTGCGGAGTACCGCGTACTGTTGACCATGCACTTCAAACTCAGCCAACAAGTCATACGGTTGCGATTTACCGTTCTCTTCCTCGAGCTCAACATGAGCACCGAATGCCAGACGCAGTGAATCTGTCCATTTCAGGTCTTTGCGGCTATATTCCGTCATTTAGTTCGCTTCCTCTTCATCTTCAGCTAAAAATGTATTAAACGTCTCCTCGACAATATCCCATTCGGCATCATCTTGGATGACGAAAAGTTTAATATCGTCGCCATCTTCTTCGTAACGGAATGCATATACATCCGTTTCGCCATCTTCAGGTTCAACCGGAGCAACCATCATATACTTGGCCTCCGACCCATCCACTTCAAACTTCATGATGACTTCGAATTCTTCTTCATTGCCCTCGTCATCCGCGATGTAAATAATCTCCGATTCTTCTTCCATACCCAGTCGATCTTCAGCCATTGTTGATCCCCCTCACCTTTTACTGTTCGCATCCAAATAATTTTGCAAAATCAAGCTTGCGGCCATTTTGTCCACAACCTGCTTGCGTTTTTTCCGACTGACATCCGCTTCAATCAGCGTTCGTTCTGCTGCCATGGTTGTCAGCCGTTCATCCCAAAGGTGAACAGGTAAATTCAGTTCGCCCCGCAGGCGTTCGGCAAAAGCAATGCAAATTTCACCACGCGGCCCTACGGTGCCGTTCATGTTTTTGGGGAGCCCAACAACGATCTCGCTGATTTCGTGCTCACGCACAAGTTCAGCAATGCGACCGAACTCACCTTCATCCCGGCGGCGTTCAAGCACTTCTAATCCCTGGGCAGTCCAACCGAAGGCGTCACTAACGGCAACTCCGATTCTTCGGTCCCCATAGTCCAAACCTAATATTTTCATCCATGCTCTCCCATCCTCAAGCCCGTGCGGGAAGATAAGTTCCTTCCCTTCTCAAGCTTCAGGCTGTCTTCTGTCGGTTCATTTCCCGCTGCATGCATGGCTGCATCACAGCGGAAGCGGTATACATTACCGGTGATTGGCCAGGTAGGAACGTACAAGCTCTTCAATCAGCTCGTCGCGCTCCTTTTTCCGGACCAGACTGCGTGCGTTGTTATGACGAGGAATGTATGCAGGGTCTCCCGAAATGAGATACCCGACAATCTGGTTGATTGGATTATACTCCTTATCCACCAGTGCATCATACACCGTGAGAAGAATCTCTTTGGAGGATGCTTCCTGCTCGTCAGCTTTCACATTAAATTTAACCGTCTTATCCATGGAGTCCATTGATGACACCTCGCTCCTGCATGAACATGGGGACCATGTCCTGCCGAATTGATTTCTGCTTATATAATAACATATTCTGACTGCCACGAGTAAATAAAGGAGAATGCAATTGTGTTTTTTGCTTGTCCGTTATTGACTTCAGCATGCTGCATAATTCGATTCCACTCGCTCCCGGGAACAAAATATAGCCGAATAGAACCATTTCGAGCTATATTTTGGCCATCGAAAGCCGCTTATTGGATTTATGCAATATGCTAACCGATGAGTGAAACGGCCAGTTTCAGCGCTTCATCCAGCTTGGACGCATCCTTGCCTCCGGCTTGTGCCATGTCTGGACGTCCGCCGCCGCCACCGCCGCATACTGCTGCGACTTCCTTGACGATTTTACCGGCATGAAGACCCTGCTTCACTTTCTCAGCAGGAACAGCAACCACGAAGTTTACTTTACCATCTGCAGGAGCACCCAGAACGAGCACAGCATCAGGCAGCTTCACTTTCAATTCGTCGGCAACGGTACGCAGGGCATCCATGTTCGGCGCGTCCACACGGGCTGCAAGCACTTGTGTATCTCCTACCTGTACCACTTGATCCGTCAACGAGCCTGCTTCCATGGCACTCAGCTTGCTTTGCAGCGATTCTGTTTCTCTCGCAGCTTCTTTCAGCTGTTGGTTCAGACCTTCGATCCGTTTAGGCACATCTGCAACATTGGCTTTGAGCAGGGCTGCGGATTGGTTGAGCAGCTCCAGCTGACTTTCAACGAAGAGGTACGCACCACGACCTGTTACAGCCTCGATCCGGCGTACACCGGAACCAATGCCGCTCTCGCTGACAAGTTTGAACATGCCAATCTCTGATGTATTGTTTACGTGACAGCCGCCACAAAGTTCCAAACTGTAGTCACCGATTTGTACGACACGTACAATATCTCCATATTTTTCACCGAACAATGCCATTGCGCCCATTTCTTTGGCTTCATCAATGGCCTTCAATTCGATGTTCACATTCAGGCGATTCCAGATCTGCTCATTCACCTGACGTTCAATCTCTGTCAATTCTTCCGGCGTAATGCTGCCGAAGTGAGAGAAGTCAAACCGCAGGCGCTGCGGCTCCACAAGGGAACCTGCCTGATTGACATGCGTACCCAGCACATCCTTAAGCGCCTTGTGCAGCAAATGGGTAGCTGTATGGTTTTTGATAATATCTCCACGCTTGGACGCATCCACTTCCGCTTGAATCACATCACCTACACGCAATTCGCCCGACTCTACGCTTACCATGTGTACGTGCTGTCCTTGCGGAGCTTTGAACAGTCCTTGTACTTTGGCAGTAACGCCTGCACCGCGCAGCAGGCCCTGATCGCTGACTTGTCCGCCGCTCTCTGCATAGAACGGAGTTTTGTCGAGGATGACCTGACAGGTTTGTCCCTCGCTTACTGAATCGACAAGGGCATCGCCTGCAACGATGGCAACCACTTTTGCTTCCGTCAACAGGTCAGTATAACCAACAAACTCGCTTTTAACCTCCAGATCGGCAAGTGGTCCACCTTGAACCTTCATGCTTTCGCTTTCCTGACGGCCTGCACGCGCACGATCACGCTGTTCCTGCATGGATGCATCGAAACCTTCACGATCAACAGTCAAGCCATGCTCTGCCGCATAATCTTCAGTAAGGTCAAACGGGAATCCATATGTGTCATACAATTTGAATGCTTCCGGACCACTGATTACCGTACGACCTTCGGATTTGGCTGCAGCACTGATGTCTGCCAGAATCGCCAAACCGTCACTAAGTGTTTCGTGGAACCGTTCTTCTTCGGTTTTGATGACCTTCGCGATAAACTCCTGCTTGTCTACCACCTCTGGGTAGTATACGCCCATGACTTCTCCAACGGTTGTTGTCAGTTCATAGAGGAATGGACGGTCCAATCCGAGAACTTTTCCGTAGCGTACAGCACGGCGCAGCAAGCGGCGGATAACGTATCCACGTCCTTCATTACTTGGCAGAACGCCATCTCCTACTGCAAAAGCAACGGTACGGATATGGTCAGCAATAACTTTCAGCGCTACATCAATCTCCACACTGTCGTTGTATTTCACACCGGCAAGTGCCGCTGTTCTTTGAATCATCGGCTGGAACAGGTCTGTGTCAAAGTTGGAATCCACATTCTGCAGAATGGACGCAAAACGCTCCAAACCAGCACCTGTATCAATGTTTTTGTTAGGAAGCGGCGTATAGCTGCCATCCTTGTTGTGATTGAACTGGGAGAATACCAGGTTCCATACTTCAAGGTAACGCTCGTTTTCCCCGCCCGGGTACATTTCCGGATCGTTCATGTCATTGCCGTAGGCTTCACCGCGGTCATAGAATATTTCGGTACAAGGTCCGCATGGGCCTTCACCGATATCCCAGAAGTTCTCATCCAGTTTGATGATGCGCTCTGCTGGCAATCCCACTTTTTCGTTCCACAGTTTGAAAGCCTCTTCGTCTTCCGGATAAACTGTTACTGACAGGCGCTCTGGATCGAATCCGATCCATTCCTTGCTTGTCAGGAATTCCCATGCCCAAGTAATGGTTTCTTCTTTGAAGTAATCTCCAATGGAGAAGTTACCCAGCATTTCGAAGAACGTATGGTGACGGCGTGTTTTGCCGACATTCTCGATATCGTTGGTACGAATACATTTTTGGGAGTTCGCAAGACGCGGATTCTCCGGTTTCTCACGTCCGTCAAAATACGGCTTAAGCGGTGCCATTCCCGCATTGATCCATAGAAGGGATGGATCGTTGTGAGGTACGAGCGATGCGCTTGGCTCGATTTTGTGACCTTTACTTGCAAAAAACTCTATCCATTTGGAACGGATTTCACTGGCTTTCATACGGACTGCCCCCAATTAATTATTAATGGTCCGGTGCGATTAGCCCCGGTTGGTAAACATTGCTTTTGTAAAAACAAACACAAAAAACGCCCCTGAATTATCAGGGACGATGTTATCGCGGTACCACCCTGGTTATTGCTGCCTGTCCCTCATTTCGGACCAATCAGCAATCTCCTCGTTGATGCGAATAACGGTCGCGCCCGGCAGGGTTGTCCTGCACTCCGAAATCAGCTTTCCGCCGCTTCAACTTTCAAGACTCTTCCAGCCATCGGTCAGATCTGAATTTGATCCGAAGAAGTCTATTCTCTGAGGAAAGGAACCCTCGGCGTACTTCATTTCATCATCGATTTCATTTTTGAAACATGTGACTTCATTATATCGATACGCCATGCGAGTGTCAATGTACCCCCAAGACGGCTCATTCTCGGGCTCTTAATCCGTTCTTCGCTTGATGTAGTAGGCAAAAAAGTGCTGCACGATGACTTTCAGAACGGCAAAAACAGGCACCGCCAAAATAAGACCAACAATCCCTGCCAGTTCACCACCTACAAGCAGCGCAAAAATAATCGACAATGGATGCAGATGCAGCGTCCGCCCTACAACTTGCGGGGAGATGACATTGCTCTCCAACACCTGACATAGCGTGTTTACGATGACCACCAGCAGGACCATTTTAACAGATACGGTTGAAGCCATAACTACAGCTGGCGCCGCACCCAGAAAAGGCCCTAGGTATGGCACAATATTAAATACGGCCACAATGCTTGCCAGCAGCAGTGCGTAAGGCATATCAATAATCACGTAACCGATATAGGCGAAGATGCCAACAATGACACAGACGATGAACTGTCCCCGAATATAATTGCCGAGTGCCGTATCAATCTCCTTCATGACCGATACGATGGCTTTGCGGCGAGAACGCGGCAAATACGCAACGACCGTGCGTTCGAACACCTCAAAGTCTTTTAACATATAGAAAATGAGAAACGGCACAATAAATACGTTAAACAGCACATTGATCGTGGCTCCGATGTTGTCCATCAGCATCGTTATGCCTTGGGTAAGACGGTCTTCCATCTGGAAGAACCAGCTGTTCATGCCTGTGCGTACACTTGGTGGCATCAATTTATGATCCATGCTGTTCATTAAGCTCTGTGCGCGCATCGACAATTCAGGCATATGCTCGTTCAATTCTTCAAGCTGTTCAATCAGCACCGGAATGACATTCATGAGTATGACGCCGATACAGGTGAGAAAAAAAGCATAGATCAGCAAAACAGCGATGGAGCGTGGCACCTTCCGTCCGCCCAGCATACTTACAATGGGATTAAGCACATAGGAAATAATAAGGGCCACGATAAACGGTGCAAGTACGGTTTTCAGGAATCCGTATATATGAAGCAGCAGGGGCCTTAACAGCCATATAAAATACAGAATAATCAAGCCGAGCAGCAGCCAGATGGCATAACGGAACAGCTTGTTTTTGGTTAATTGCTCCACTTGCATCTCTCCCCTTTGGACTGGCTCTGAGAGTCAGTATATGTAGGAAAGGGAATATTTATTAACCCCGCACAGATGTGGAAAAGAAGAAAACAAAAAAGCGTCCCCCTCACTAAGGAAGGAGACGCATGTTGAGGCCTGCCCCAGCATACATTAATACAGGCTGGACAGACTGCTATGTAACTGTCATCTATACACATCTGTCGGCGCTTTGCGACATGGTCCGTGACGTTCGTTGTCACAAAACCGCATATAGAGGAAGTTTCACTCGCATTTTAAGAAGATGCGTGCAGATGCGGGAAGTCCTGTGGCAGCTCTTCCCCGAAGAACAGATCGTCAAGCGAGCTGAGCGTTCCATCTTCTTCAACTTGATATACAGACATTTTCTCACCGTTTACGTTCAGTTCAATAAAGCAACCCCAGCAATAGAACTGGTGGGAACCAATTTTCCCGATATCTTTTGAACTACAATTTGGACATTTCATATACATTCACCTATCCATTAACAGAATGAATGGCATTTTCCAAGCGCTGCTCACTCAGTGGAGGCACCATAATGGCACTTTCCCCGATAGACATATCGCTTGTACATGGCAGCCATTTACGGCCCTCGATCAGATCGGACACAAAACCGTCCGTAATTTCAATCCCTATTATTGTATTTCCCAACTCTTGGTCAAAATAAACATCGGAGACTCGTCCAAGCAGCAAACCTTCCTCGGTCAGCACGGACATCTCTTTCAATTTAGATTGGCCAAGAAGATACGTGTGTTTTATGTCGTCGGCTCCCGTCTTGCGGACAGCCTGTTGATTACGGATCATGACGGCATCTTCGCCGTAGGCAACAATGTCTTGCCACTGCACGATTTTGACATGATTGGTAAACAGGCCTTTGTTCTCAAGTTCAATGCCTTCAATTTTCCAATCGTCACTAACAATGAAATCCTGGATCTTACCGACCTGTTTCCCGTCCTCGACATCAAAAACGGCTAGTCCGATCATTTCCTGAAGCTTCATCGCAGGGTCCTCCTCATCTTCTTATCATTAAATAGGCGCGGCGCTATTGCTAGGTATGCCCAAAGTTGATGAGTGGCAATCAGACGCCGATCATCAAAACCGCTTCTATCTAACCGATGAAATGGAACTTCTTCCCTCCTTTTGTTCCATGTGCAAAAGAGCCCCTTAGGGTCTATTACGCAATCGTTCAAGAATGGTTCCAATTTTTTCGGCGGTTTTCATGATTTCTTCCGTAGTATTACCCAATCCCCAGCTAAAACGAATCGCTGAATGCAAAAATGCCTCCGGCAGCATCATTGCTTTGAGTACATGAGATACTTCGAGAGAGCCTGAAGTACATGCAGAACCGCTCGCAACCGCGATGCCTTCCATATCCAGGTTCATTAACATGGTTTCTGTAGATACCTCAGGAAAACTGATATTCAGAATGTTGGGAAGCGTATATTCGGGATGACCGTTCACGTGAAAATGGGCTTTGCCCACATGGATTTCCAGCTGTTTTAACAAAAGCTTCCGTAATTTCAGATCATCCTGACGATGCGTCTCTGCTTGCGCTGTCGCAATTTTGAGTGCCTCTGCAAATCCGGCAATTCCTGCTATATTCTCCGTACCTGCTCGGCGCTGACGCTCTTGCAGTCCTCCATGGGATTTGGCTTCCAGTACAATGCCACGACGCACATAAAGTGCCCCTACACCTTGGGGCCCATTAATTTTATGCGCAGAGAAACTGATCAAGTCAACCGGTAGATCTTTACAAGAGATGTTTTGGGTCCCCAGAGCCTGTACTGCATCGGTATGAAACAAAATCTGATGCTTCCGTGCCAGCTCCCCTATTTCGCGGATGGGCTGAATCGTTCCTACCTCGTTATTGGCAAACATCATCGTAATCAGTACCGTATCCGGACGAATAGCCTCCTGAAGCTCATCCAAACTTATTCTTCCATACTCATCTACAGGCAGATAGGTAACCTCATAACCTTGACGTTCAAGCTCTTGGCAGCTGTGAAGAACCGCATGATGCTCGATCACCGTTGTAATCACGTGTTTCCCCTGATCTTTTCGTGCAGAAACGGCGCCAAAGATCGCCAGATTATCACTTTCCGTGCCACCACTCGTGAATACGAGTTCATCCGGGAAACAGTCCAAATAAGCCGCAATACTGTCCCTTGCTCCGCTAACCGTCCGCTTCGCATCCCGTCCAAAAGAGTGTATACTCGAAGCATTGCCGTATTGGCCTGTCATGACTTTCATCATCGCTTCCGCCACCTGCGGATGCATGGGCGTGGATGCAGCGTGGTCCAAATAAATTCTATTCATTGAATTCACCCCGTTATATGTTGAAATTCCATATGATTTATTGGTATAAAATGTTGCTTTGCATGGCTAAAGCCCCCATAATGGGGGCTTTAGTGTATGGCTGAATGTTCCATAATCAACCTTGATTAGATGTAGAACATGTAGCTGTCTTTTTGTTCCTGATCCTGGAATGTAATCAGGTCTTTGAGCGTTGTGGAATCCAGCACCTCTGCAATGCTGTCACGAATGCGCAGCCACAGATCCCGTTTGGCTGGGTCATCTTCCTCGGTGAAGTCCACTGGGGAGATCGGCCCCTCCAGTACACGAATCACGTCTCCTGCAGTTACTGTCGCTGGATCTCCTGCCAAGATATAACCGCCGTATGCTCCACGGATACTCTTCACGAGTCCGGCATTACGCAGCGGTGCGATCAGCTGCTCCAGATAATGTTCCGAGAGCTGGTTGCGCTCCGCGATGCTTTTAAGGGATGTAGGGCCTTCGCCAGTTCTGGCTGCCAGCTCCATCATGATAGTTAGCCCATAACGGCCTTTTGTCGATATTTTCAAAGGAGTCACCTCTTTCAATTTTCAGAAAAACAATTACACTATATACTTGGCGTGATGCAAGACCGTCTTTTCATGATCCGCCACAGCGGGATATGAATAATACAGATCTTGTGCACGTAATCCTCCGTATTCCGATTATAACCCTCAGCTAATGTTAACATATCTGCAAGCTTTATGGAAAAGAAAGATTGACGATATTCCAAATTGTGCGCCTGGAGTGGACACTATCCAAAATTGGCCGGGTGTATCGTAACTTGAGTCCGGTTATGCTAAAATAGAAACGAAACACATTTATATATAGAAATGGTGATAACGATGTCCAAAACAATTGAAAATACTCGGGTCGTCGTTGGCATGTCCGGAGGTGTCGATTCTTCCGTTACCGCCTTGCTGCTGAAAGAGCAGGGATATGATGTCATCGGCATTTTCATGAAAAACTGGGATGACACGGACGAGTTCGGCCACTGTACCGCTGAAGAAGATTCAGAGGACGTTCGCCGGGTTTGTGAACAGATCGGCATTCCTTATTACACTGTCAACTTCGAGAAAGAGTACTTTGATAAAGTATTTACCTATTTCCTTGATGAATATAAGTCAGGTCGGACTCCAAATCCAGATGTCATGTGCAATCGCGAGATCAAATTTGGCGAATTCCTGAACAAGGCGCTTGATTTGGGCGCAGACTATGTTGCCACAGGGCACTATGCTCGCCTTATCGAAGAAGACGGCACGTTCAAACTGCTGCGAGGCGTGGATAGCAACAAGGACCAAACCTACTTCCTTAATGCACTAAGCCAGAACCAGCTGTCCAAAGCGATGTTCCCGATCGGCCATCTTCCCAAACCGGAAGTACGGAAAATTGCTGAAGCGGCAGGTCTGTACACGGCTAAGAAAAAAGACAGCACAGGTGTATGCTTTATTGGCGAGCGCAACTTCAAGGAATTCCTGAGCAACTACCTTCCTGCCAAAGGCGGAGACATGGTTGATATTGTAACGGGTGAAGTAAAAGGCCGTCATGACGGACTGATGTATTACACCCTCGGACAGCGCCAAGGTCTGGGTATTGGCGGTTCCGGCAATGGTGAACCATGGTTCGTGGCCGATAAGGATCTGGAGAAAAATCAGCTGCTTGTGGTTCAAGGCGATGCGCACGCGAGCCTGTACTCAACAGGTTTGACGGCTACTGGCGTTAACTGGATTGCTGGTGCGGACCAAGTGCCTAACGTACCTTTCCGCTGCACCGCCAAATTCCGTTATCGTCAGCCGGATCAAGGTGTTACTCTGACTTGGCAGGAAGACGGAAGCGTCGATGTACAGTTCGATCAACAACAAAAGGCGATTACCCCGGGACAAGCCGTTGTATTCTATGATGGTGATGTTTGTCTCGGTGGTGGCACGATTGATCAGGTTCAAAAAGTACCTGTACCAGCGATGCAATAATCAGGAAAGCCTCCAATATGTATAGATGATGTGGAATACCCTGTATTCCCATCATAAAAGCCATCTTTCATGTATACCATGAAGGATGGCTTTTTTCCTGCTTTTTCCTGAAAAAACATTTAAAATTTTTAGTTATGCTGTTAACCAATCGCCAGCAAAGCAGGCAGCTACACCCAGTAAAACGGAACTTACTACATATAGAATAGCTGATGGATAACGTTTCATGGTGAGCAATTGAATCGTTTCATACCCGAAGGTCGAGAACGTTGTATAGGCTCCGCAAAATCCGGTGCCCCACACAACCCAAAGTCCACCCGAGATCATCTCCGATTGATGCCATCCATATAACAAGCCCAGCAGCAGAGAACCACTGATATTAATGATCCAGGTCCCCCATGGGATAGCTGTGCCCAATTTTCCTGAGATCCATCGCCCCAGACTGTAACGAAGGATGGCCCCCAAAGTACCTGCCAGTCCAATCCAGATCATCATGCTGCACCATCCTGTGACGATTTACCCCGCATGAGCTGCCCAAGCTGGATTCCCAACGCACAGAGCAGCAAACCCGCAAGCAAACTCGCCACGATATAAATTACGGCCTTCGTCCACATGCCGTTCTCCGATAGGCGGACAATATCCAGCGTAAACGTAGAAAACGTAGTAAATGCACCTGTAAATCCGGTGCCTATTGCAAGACGAAGTTGTGGTGTTATTTTGTCTGGGACGGCGATGGTAAAGAACCATCCTAAAAATAGGCTGCCAATCGCGTTAATCAGCAGGACTGCCCAAGGAAAGCCCACATTGGCTGATGGTATCCCCAATTGAATGGCATATCGGGTCAATGTACCCACAAATCCGCCAGCGCCTATATACAGAAGCTCTTTCATGTTGTATGCATCTCCCGGGTCATCAATCTTACAGT
This sequence comes from Paenibacillus sp. 7516, assembly GCF_002272715.1. Classification (NCBI taxonomy): domain Bacteria; kingdom Bacillati; phylum Bacillota; class Bacilli; order Caryophanales; family Paenibacillaceae; genus Paenibacillus; species Paenibacillus sp. 7516. The sequence continues at coordinate 14,458 of NZ_NPBI01000020.1, read as the reverse complement.
TCTTTTCTCCGCTGTTGGTTCAGCCTGATTTTCGACTCATTGCCTTGCTCTGTTGCTTCATAGAATACTCTTCGCGAGAGCTGTTTGGGCAGATATTCCTGCTTCACATAGTGCCCCGGATAATTATGGGGGTATTGATAACCTTCATGTCCCAGCTTCACTGCTCCCGAGTAATGGGTATCCCTTAAATGGAGCGGTACCTCAGCCGACTTCACCTCATTGATGGCGCTCATCGCCTTCGAAATGGCCGTGTATACCGCATTCGACTTCGGACTTTCCACTGCGAATAAAATGGCCTGTGCAATATTCAGCTTCGCTTCGGGCCATCCGTTGTTACGGTAGGCATCCAGCGCACCTATAGCCTGGGTCATCGCTTGTGGATTCGCCAGACCGATATCTTCGCTGCTGGCGGCAATCAGACGCCTGATAAATGTCATCGGGTCCATGCCAAGCTTCTCTACTGCGTACAAAAACCAGAACAATGCAGCATCACTGGAACCGCGAATGCTCTTGTGAAAAGCAGACAGCACATCATATTGCGTGGACTCATCCGCCTTCACAATCGGACGACGAATCGACTCCTCTGCCACGGCAAGCGTAATATGAATGGACCCATCCTTCTCAGGCGGCGTGGTCAGCGCAGCCAGTTCCAGCGCATTTAGAGCACGCCGAATGTCTCCATTGGCCATGGTGGCAATATGATCCAGAGCTTCGTCATCTGCCTGCAGTTCCATGAATCCAAGCCCTTTATCGGAATCCGCCAGCGCACGGCGCATCGCAATAAGCGAATGTGCCGTGTTCAGCGACTCGAGCTGAAAGAGGGTTGAACGGCTCAACAAGGCACCATTCACATAGTGAAATGGATTCTCTGTCGTAGCACCGATAAATATGATGGTGCCCTTCTCCACTGCTGGCAGCAATGCATCCTGACGGGAACTGTTGAAGCGGTGTACCTCATCCAGGAACAATATGGTTTTGGTTCCGTACAGCTGCTTGTTTGTCTGTGCCTGCTCGATAACTTCACGAACGTCCTTCACCGAGGCGTCTACCGCATTCAGACGAACAAACTCTCCCTGTGTATGCTTGGAGATGATGTGTGCAAGCGTCGTCTTCCCGCAGCCGGGAGGGCCGTATAACAAGATGGACGAGATCTGGTCCGCTTCAATCGCGCGCCGCAGCAGCTTACCTGGTCCAATAATATGTTCTTGTCCAATATATTCATCAAGATGCTCTGGTCGCATGCGATCAGCAAGCAGTCTTGCCTGGGGCTTGGAGTCCTGTTGAAACGAAAATAAATCCACTGCTTATCACTTCCTTAACGGATTACCTATCCTAGATTGGATCTAAACACCTCAATATTCTCTACTCTCTATCATATCATAATCCCGCGGCAGCATAGCCATAAATGCACCGAGCGCACTGCTGACAAACGCATCCTTGCGTGTAATAAAACGAGTCATCATCCGGCTCATGCCCGCGGGAAGCGAATGCTTGCGAAGCATGCCGCTATTCATCTGCTGACGAATAACAATCTCCGGTAACAATGAGATGCCCATCCCCGACGCTACGCCACTGATAATGGCTTCCAATGTGCCAAATTCCATGATTATAGGGCGATTTACGCCGCAGGATAGCAACCACTCCTCTAACGTCTGGCGGTAGGAACATCCCATGCTGTAAACAAGGATCGGTTTACGTGTAAGCTCATCTTCTGGCATTACACCAGATGAAACCACAAACAGTTCTTCATCAAATACATCCAGAGACGCGATCTCGGGATGATCGCAGGCACAACCAATAAATGCACCTTCCAATTCATACCCGATAACTTGGTCTATAAGCTCTTGCGAATTCCCAGTAGTCAGTGACAAGGACACATCGGGATATTGCCTATAATATTCTGCAAAAAGTTCGGGCAAACGAACCGCAGCTGCAGTCTGCGTAGAGCCTATTCGCAATGGACCCGATGGCGCACTTGTCGCCTGAAGCGCTTTGGAAGCATCGTTCAGCAGACCAATGATTTTATCTGCATAACTCATTAGCATCTCTCCGGCTGGAGATAACGTCATTCCCCGGTTGTGACGAATGAACAGCTTGGTGCCCACCTCCGCTTCCAGATGTCTGATCCGGGCCGTGACGTTGGATTGCACATATCCCAGCTTCGAAGCAGCTTTCGTCAGGTTTCCTTCCTGTGCCACACATTGAAATATTCGAAGATCTCCGCTCTCCATCTTATCCCCCACTTCTGACATCATTCAAAATGATGGCCAGTTCACTAACAATCATTATACTCCATGCGCAAACAGGACTACAATTCATGTAGATCCCAAACCAGTTCACCAGCTGGATGATGATAAGGAGTGTTCAACATGACATACTGGAACAACAGAGTAGCCTTAATTACAGGCGGCGGAACAGGCATTGGTCGTGCGGTGAGTCTGCTGCTGGCTCAAAAGGGAGCAAGGGTCGCCGTCAACTACTCCCGGTCTCGGGAAGCGGCAGAAGAAACGGTTCAACAGATCGTGGATGAAGGAGGTCAGGCATTCACTGTTCAAGCCAACGTTGCTAGTGACATGGACGTCCGGCAGATGGTGGCTATAGTTACTGAAACGTATGGTCCCATAACTGCCCTTGTTAACAATGCCGGAATCACCCGGCACATTCCTCTGCAGGATCTGGAATCCGTTACGGAGGATGTTTGGAATGAACTGTATGATGTGAACGTGAGGGGCATGTTTTATTGCGCTCGTGCAGTGACGGAGGGGATGCAGCAAGCCGGCGGCGGCTCCATTGTGAATCTGGGAAGTATTGCGGGCAGCACAGGTTCCGGCTCATCCCTCCCTTATGCGGTTTCCAAAGCGGCAGTTCACGGCCTGACCTTATCACTTGCCCACGCACTCTCACCGCTGATTCGGGTGAATGCCATTGTCCCTGGCGCCGTTGCAACCCGTTGGTGGGCAGGAAACGAGGAACGAATGAATCGTCTCGGTGGCTCGCTGTTATTACAGAGAATTTCCTCTCCTGAGGATATTGCGCACATGATATGCGCCGCGCTTGAACAGCCATCCATGACCGGACAGCTGATTACCGTAGATAGCGGTCAGACGTTATGAGCCCCGGTACACAAGCTGACAGCCGCGCGTTGAAACCATTGAAATATACAATATGGATCTTGTTAACGACATTCATTATGGGAACTTCTTTTCCGGTTGGCAAAATCGGCATGTTGTATGCTCCACCGTTCCTGCTCATGGGCATGCGTTACGTACTGGCAGGGGGCCTGATGGCTTGGTTTCTGCGGAAACGCCCTCTACCTACAGGATGGCAAGCCTGGCTAAGAATCATTTTAATTGGCCTGTTCCAATCTGCTGGAGTGATGGGATGCGCATATTACAGCATGAACTGGATTACATCCGGTGAATCTGCCATTCTTACCTTTACCAATCCGTTGCTGGTCATTATCATCAGTGCTTTATTGTATCGGTTAACGTATCGCTTCAGCCAGTGGATTGGTGTAATCCTCGGCCTCGCCGGCGTCCTGTTAACCTTTGGCTCGCATATGAGTTTTAGCCCCGGAACCTGGATTGGAATTGGTGGTGCGGTTTCCTTCGCAGTCTCCACATTACTTATTAAACGCTGGGGTGATCGTTACGATACCTTTGTGCTTACCGCGTACCAGATGCTCGCTGGAGGTGCAGTGTTACTCCTGCTAAGCACATGTACTGAACAGCCTCAATTTATTGTGAACGCAACTTCGGTCGCAGCGCTGCTCTGGTTGACGCTTGCTTGCTCCATTATCCAGTTCTCACTCTGGTTTTATTTGCTGCAGCATAGTGACCCCGCCCAAACCAGTTCTTATCTGTTTCTCACCCCTTTCTTTGGAGTATTGTCGAGCTGGGTTTTACTGGGGGAACAGGTTCAGTGGTTCGTTGGTGCAGGCGGTATACTCATTGGTGTTGGTATTTTTCTGGTCAATCGACGTTCATCTGCTCAGAAAACGAAAGAACACCCTTCCGAACTACACAGGCATTCTTCTCCAGCAAGTTAAAGTTGTCATACCAAAATAAAAAAGGCATGCGCTTATGGGATTTGCCCATGAACGTCATGCCTTATATTTATTTATATTACAATGCTTAAATTATGTTTATTCGGTGTCACTGTCCGGCCAACCCTGAATGGTTACCGGTTCGCCTTCCGAATGATGTGTTGCTGCCGCATAAGACGGCAGGTCACCGTCATGGAACAGCCACAGCTCGTGCAATGCCCGTGTACAGCCTACATACAGCAGCTTGGCGTCGCCCGCATTAGACAAGTAATGCTGCTCATCCGCGTCTGCCACAATAACCGCATCAAACTCTAGTCCCTTGGACAGATAGACAGGTAAAACGGAATGTCCGCCTGTATATTGCTTTTTGCCGCCATCAATCAGGTTCAGGTCCCAGCCCGCATCCAGAAGTTCACGATGAAGCTCAACCGCTTCATGCAGGGTACGCGTCAGAATGGATACTGTGCGGTAGTCTTTCACCGTTAACAGCTTCAAAGCCCGTTCAAGACTCTGCGTTCTTCCTTCACCCTCATAGGCTAATGTTCGAACCGGATCCCCGCTCCGGAAGACAGGAATCGCCGTAATCCCGCTTTTGACCCCACGTTCCAGTATCGTATTGGCATAATCAATAATTTCCATGGTGGAACGATAGCTCCGGGTCAAGGCAAAATATGCATTCTGCTCGTCTGGGAACAGGGTACTCATCTCTTCCCATACATGAACCCCGCGATACTCATGTATGCCCTGGGACAAGTCACCCAGTATGGTGAAGGAATGTCCTTTGACAAACAGATCCAGCAGAGCGACGTGAAATGGCGAGAAATCCTGCGCTTCATCAATCACGACATGATCGAATCGTTCCGCTCCTTCAATATCATGAATAAGCGTGTGAATATACACGAGCGCAGGCAAATCCTCTTCACGAATAACATCCTGCTTCAGATCTGCTGTCGTCTGCTTCATCACACCTTTGGGAATAAGACTGCTTAGTGAAGCAGGCACTGAGCCACCCTTAGCGGCCTTGAACAGCTGTTTATACAGCGTAAGCGGTTCATATTGGGGCCACTTTTTGGCATATGCTTTTTCACGCGTCGCTGCTTTCTTCTTGCGTTCTTTGCGCACGCTCTCAGGACAAGGCTTCTTGAGCTCCATTTCGATCCAACGGTGAATACGCGCCATCACGCGCTCCTTACGTTTAGCCAGTGGATAGTGCTTATATTCTTCGCTAAACCAGCTTTCGATCTCTGCCCTGCTAAGTACTGCACCGTCCCAGGGAGTGAAGTCCAGATCGGGTACCGATTCCTCCTCCATGCCTGACAGCCATTCCTGAATGAGTTTCATGAAGCGTATCGAGCCCTTATAGCGCCCAGGTACGTCGTCATTCAATTCGGGACGTGCTTCCGGCGTTTCAAACCAGGTATTCAGTGTCTCCGACGTATCTGCCAGTGGCATCTCCAATCCCAGCAGATTCATCGCCCAATCCGGGAACGTGCGCTGCTGAATATCTCCAACGCCGAGTTCCGGGAGTACATCCGAGATGTAATCGAGGAACATGTGGTTGGGTGCGAAGATAACCATCTTCTCCGCAGATACCTGCTCTTTGTACTGATACAGCAAAAAGGCAAGCCGGTGCAGGGCAACGGTTGTTTTTCCCGAACCCGCCACACCCTGAATGATCAATGCCGTGTTCCTTGCGGCACGAATGATCTGATCCTGTTCTGCCTGTATGGTGGATACGATGTCACGAAGCTTGTTATCCTTGTTCTCTCCCAGCCGATAGACGAGAAACTCATCCGATACGGCCGGCTGATCGCTATCCCGGTTGTATGTATCTGCAACGCGCTCCAATATCCGCTGCCGGATAACCACGTTGCGTTTCAGATAGACCAGGCCTTCAATCAAACCTTCCGGTGCATCGTAGGTTGCGGAGGCTTCCCCTCCCGTAAATGAGTAAAACAGGCTCGCGACCGGAGCACGCCAATCGATGACGAGCGGATGCTCTCCCACCTCTTCGCGGTCTACGCCGACTTTGCCAATGTACAGCGGCTTCCGTTCCCCGCTGCCCTGTTCTTCGAAATCCAAGCGTCCGAAATAGGGTTGCTGCGCGCTCTTGGACAAGGCGGTGCGGCGCTCTTCACGTCCGGCTTCCAGCACTTGTTCGGTGAAATCGTGGCCGGTATAAACCGGTATATTCTTCAGCCGTTCCAGCTGACGATCCACTTCCTCCATCGTTCGCTCTAACCTGTACTCTTCTTCTTGATAGGCACTTTGAAAGCTGTCTGACATGTTTCAGTTACCTCCTAAGAATATGTTTTTTTGCATAGTCAAACTGACGACACAAAAGGATACCCACTATATCATATTGAATGGCAAAAAGCTACAGCTAACAGGACGATAAGACAAATGAACCGCTGTTCCCATCCCTTTAGGAGGGTAGAACAACGGTTCACATCGTTATCCATTAATACTTCTCGGGCTCTGGCTTCCCATCCTGTGCAACAAATTGTTTCTGAGCAAGCTCACGATATACCGAATGAGTGCTGATTAGCTCTGTATGCGTTCCCGTCCCGGTGACATGGCCCTGCTCCAGTACAACAATCTGATCCGAATCCACGACTGTGGACAAACGATGCGCAATTACAACCGTTGTCCGTCCCTCCATCAAATTCGAAAGGGCTTGCTGCACTTCATGTTCCGAAGTACTGTCCAGACTGGACGTTGCCTCATCAAGCATGAGGATATCCGGACTGCGCAGCAGTGCCCTGGCTATGGCAATGCGCTGACGCTGACCGCCCGAAAGCTTGATTCCACGTTCCCCCACCTCAGTCTCGTAACCCTGGGGCAAGCTATCAATAAATGCGGAGGAGTATGCCATGTCTGCGGCGTGCCGAATCTCGTCCATACTTGCTTCTCGTCCAAGCCCATAGGTAATGTTGTCCTTGATGGTACCTGCCATTAGCGGACTCTCCTGTGAAACATATCCGATCTTGCTGCGCCAGGAGGCGAGCGAATAATCCCTTATGTCTTGTCCACCGTAAGTTATGTTACCCGAACCGGGAAGGTAAAACTGCTCAAGCAGTGAGAATAGGGTTGATTTGCCGCTGCCGCTCGGACCGACGATCGCCGTCACTTTACGCGCAGGAACGGTTAAATGGATACCGTGCAGCACTTCTTCTCCTGTGACATAGGCGAAATGCAGGTTGTTGAATGCAATCGTCTCGTTGCCTTTTGGAGCTGACTTCACACTGTGCTGTGGTTCTTCTTCATGTGCAAGAATGGCCTGAATGCGCTCGGTTGCACCGACCACCTTTTGCAAACGCGAATACAGTGTCGTGAACTGTCCCATCGGCATAATAACCTGGAACAGCAGCAGGATGAAGGCCACCAGTTCCCCAGGTGATAACATGCCAGATGCTACCCGCATACCGCCAACCCCCAGAATAACAACCAATACAGCGGTCATGACAAAGGTAAAGAGCGGTCCGATCAACGCCAGGATTCTTGCTTCCTGCAAACCAAAAGCGAACATTTTGCCAATGCGGGAATGTCCCGCTTCCGCCTCCTGTTTTTCGGTGCCATACGCTTTTACCAATCGGATCTCACTAATGACCTGGCTCAGCACAGAAGTGAAGCCAGCCATCTCATCCTGCTGCTTTTTGGAGATTTTGTACATTTTACGTCCAACCGGCAGCAAAATCAGCAGCGTTAACGGTACCAAACTTAAGATAATGAGCGACATGACCCAATCCAGATAGAATAGCAGAGCCACTCCGCCCACTACCGCAACGATATTGGATACAAAGGAGACCAGATAATCGGCAATCAGCGTCATGATCTGGCTTGTATCATTGGTGATGCGGCTCATCGTATCTCCTGTACGATTACGATCAAAATATGGCATTGGCAGGGATAACACTTTATTCCACAGCTTCGTTCGCAGCGTTGCAACCACGCGTTGTCCTGCATAATTCAACATATAGATGCTGATGCCCGAAGCAATCGCCTGAATGACAAAAGCGCCAAGCAGCAGAAAAATGACGGATTTGTTAAGTGCAGACATCGTCAGTCCATCAATCAGACCTTTAGTCATCAGTGGAACAATTAACCCGGCCGTAGTCTGAATGAGGGTCAGAATCAATGCGACGATCAAAATGAGTTTGGGAGGTTCTGTGGAAGCAATCAGCTTCACGAAATCTTTGAATCCTTTTTTCCCCAGCTTCGGTTCAACCCGGTCCGTCTGTTCCTTCTCTTCCATTCCCCGTTCCTCCATTCTCCACCTGTTCACTAGACATTACACGAATGATTTGTCCTTACGTCCCAACTGATTACAATACGCCATGTAATACAAAGTTGGCCAGAAACAGAATGGCAATGCCATACATGACCACAGGCACCTGTCTCCCCTGACCTGCGGCCAGCTTCGCCAGTGGATAGGCAATGAAACCAAACGCCATGCCGTCCACAATGCTATACGTAAAGGGAATCATGACCATAATCAGAAATGCCGGGAATGCCTCTGTAAAGTCACCAAAATCCATATCCTTCACACCTTGCACCATTAAACCGCCAATGATGATCAAAATGGGAGCTATTGCACTGTCCGGAATATACCCGAGCAGCGGAATGAAGAAAAAAGTGGCCCCGAACAGCACGGCTGTAACGAGCGGTGTCAAGCCTGAGCGTCCGCCTGCTGCAATCCCTGCCGTAGTCTCTGCCGCAGCTACAGGTGGACTGCTCCCGAATATACCTGCTAATACCGTACTGATCGACAGAGCGCGCAGGCTGCCTTTAAAACGCTGCGGGCGATCAATCATTTGCGTCTGAGCCGTAATCAATCCGATATTTTCGAATACGACAATCAGCAGCAGCAAAAAGACAGCAATCCAAAACGCAACATCAGCCAGCTTCATCAGGGACAATTCGCCAAACAACCCGCCGTATTGACGCAGCGCTTCCATCGCGGACACCGGTTCACCCGGGTGCACTGCACCTAGCACATAGGCAAGTCCAGTCCCGATCAGAATACTGATGAGAAGTCCGCCCTGAATATTACGTATGAATAGAATCACAGCAAGCACCAGTGTTACGCAGGCCGTAATGACATTGGGATCATTGAAGTGCCCGATCGCTACAAACGTGGTCTGATGAGCGATAACAATTCCGCTTTTCTGCAAACCAATAAAGGTCAAAAACAGACCTATTCCCACCGTAATCCCATGCTGCAGGTTTTTCGGTATGGCTTCGCTAATCAATTTATATAGTGATGTAAATGCAACGATTGCAAATAGTATACCTGTAACAGCCACCACGGCCAGTGCTTCCTGCCAGCTCAGCTTCATGGAATGTACGAGTGTGTACGTAAAGAATGCATTAATCCCCATTCCGGGTACAACCACAATAGGTGACTTTCCGCCGAATGCCATCAGCAAGCAACCCGCAATAGACGTCAGCAGTGTACCTACCATCGCTGCCTGTAAAGGCATGCCGGCATCTGCCAGAATTGTAGCATTGACCATTACGATATAAACGACAGCAAAATAGGAGATGGCTCCCGCCACAATCTCTTTTTTCCACTGGTCCCCCGGCTCCACACCGAGACGTCTGGTCATCCAACCTTGTTTCATCCGTTCTGTTCCCCTCTCTCTATGTACACTGCCATTTCTATATATATTTATCATCATTTCGCGCAGCACCACATATCATACACGGTTTTGAGAATGAAGTACATCACATGATGACCATTAAAAAAGCGCAGGCGCCTTGTAGGCACCTACGCTTTTCACTCAACAGATTACTGTTGTTTCTTTGCTGCATTTTCAATCAATTCCTTGACTGCCACACTGACCATGATCAGTCCGGCTACCGGGGGAACAAACGCGTTGCTCGCTGGTGGCTGTTTCGCCTTGCGAATTTCCGGTGCGTTCTCAGGAACGATTTTTTGAGTAACATCTTCACGCGGCTTTAATGGCTCCTCCGTAGAGAAGACCACTTTAACCCCTTTTTTGATGCCTTCTTTGCGCAGTTTTGTGCGAACCACACGGGCAATCGGGTCCATGGACGTTTTGGAAATATCCGCGACCTGGAATTTCGTAGGGTCCATTTTGTTCGCTGCACCCATGCTGGAGATCACCGGAATCTTACGTTTGAGGCATTCCTTGATGAGATGGATTTTGTAGATGATCGTGTCGGATGCATCCAGGACATAATCCAGTTCATATTTAAATAATTCCTCATACGTTTCTTCCGTGTAAAACATGTTCAAGGCGATGGCATCAATCTCAGGGTTAATGAGCTTGACCCGGTCCACCATCAGATCGGCTTTTTTCTGACCAACGGTCGTGGTCAACGCGTGAATCTGGCGGTTAACGTTGGTGATGTCCACCACATCCTTATCGATCAGGATGATGCGTCCAACCCCGCTGCGAGCAAGGGCTTCAACGGCAATACCGCCCACGCCGCCGATACCAAGCACGGCAACTGTACTATTTTTCAAGGCATCCAGACCTTCAGGTCCGATTGCCAGCTCTGTTCTTGAAAATTGATGGAGCATTGAGAATCGATGCCTCCTTTATTTCTTTTCCGCCACCGGTTTACGGGCTACACGGATATGAAGTTGTTCCAACTGGGCCCCGTCTACTTCAGAAGGTGCGTTCATGAGCAGATCGGTTGCACTTGCCGTTTTCGGGAAGGCAATGGTTTCACGCAGGTTTGTACGGCCTGCCAGCAGCATAACGAGACGGTCAAGACCAAAGGCAATACCACCATGTGGTGGAGTTCCGTATTCAAATGCTTCAAGCAGATAACCGAATTTCTCATTGGATACTTCTGGAGAAAGTCCAAGGGCAGCGAACATTTTCTCTTGCACGTCACGTTTGTAGATACGCATTGAACCGCCACCTACTTCATAACCATTCAGAACAAGGTCATAAGCTTGAGCACGAATCGCACCCGGGTCTGTATCGAACAGAGCCACATCTTCGTCTTTTGGACGAGTGAACGGATGATGTTCTGCCACATAACGTTTCGCATCTTCATCATATCCAAGGAGTGGGAAGTCCACAACCCAGGCGAATTTGAATTTGCTGTCATCGATCAGACCAAGTTGACGGCCAATTTTCAAACGCAGTGCACCCAGAACGTCTGCAACCACTTTTTTGTTGTCGGCAGAGAAGAGCAGCAAGTCGCCTTCTTCAGCGCCAGTGCGTTCTTTCACCGCTTCAATCTCTTCCGGTGTAAAGAATTTCACGATTGGGCCTTTGAACTCTCCGTCTTTCACCTGAATCCACGCCAGACCTTTGGCACCGTAACGTGCTGCGAATGGTCCGAGATCGTCGATTTCTTTGCGGCTCCACGTGCCACAGCCTTTGGCATTCAGCACTTTCACTTCTCCACCTTTTTCAATGACAGAAGCAAATACTTTAACACCACTGTTCGCTACGATATCGTTCATTTCCACCAGTTCCATGCCAAAGCGCAGATCCGGCTTGTCTGAACCGTATTTACCCATCGCATCTGCATACGTAATCCGTTGGAATGGCAGCTCAAGCTCAATGCCTTTCGTTTCACGAAGCAATTTGGCCATCAGCTCTTCCATCATCGGCAGCAGGTCATCCTGTTCCAGGAAGGAAGTTTCGATGTCGACTTGTGTGAACTCAGGTTGACGGTCTGCACGCAGATCCTCATCCCGGAAACAGCGGGCGATTTGATAATACCGCTCAAGTCCGCCGACCATCAGCAATTGTTTGTAAATTTGCGGAGACTGTGGCAGGGCGAAGAATTCACCTTCATGCACACGGCTTGGTACGAGATAGTCACGCGCACCTTCTGGGGAGCTCTTCGTAAGAATCGGTGTTTCCACTTCAACAAACTCTTCTCCATCCAGATAGTCACGGAATACTTTGGACGCTTTGGAACGCAATTTCAATGTTTCGTACATTTCCGGACGACGCAGATCCAGATAACGATATTTCAAGCGAAGGGACTCATCAACTTCTACACCATCTTCAATGAAGAATGGCGGTGTTTTTGCCGCGTTCAGCACTTCGATTTCCGTAATCTGAACTTCAATTTCACCTGTAGGCAGGTTTTTGTTCACGGTCTCTTCATCACGTTTAACCACTTTACCCGATACGGCAATAACATATTCACTACGTACCCGGTCAGCAATTTGCAGTGCTTCGCCGGAGTATGCCGGGTTAAATACCACTTGTACAATACCACTGCGGTCACGCAGATCGATAAACAGTACGCCCCCCAGGTCACGGCGGGTCTGTACCCAGCCGTTCAATGTTACGGTTTCGCCGATGTGTGCGGTCGTTAATGCGCCGCAATGATGACTTCTTTTCATAACCAAACTCCTCATTATGTGAATTTCCGTTCTGTGCAAGTAGGCCAAGACCCTTACTTTAACAGCGCGGTTGCGTGAAGACGATGTATTGAAAGGCGTTATACTTACGGGAGCTGTACCATTTTTGGACAAAATCTAGGTTGAATGGACTCCAGGCCCCGTAAGGCTGCCGAATCATATTGATATTAAATTTAACTTACTCTGGCTTGTGCGATCTTATTTGGCTCCCTGAATGGTTGCAATCAGCTCTTCCAGTTTTACGGTTTGCTGTTCACCTGTATCCATTGCCTTGAGTGCGATCTCCCCGCGTTCCAGCTCATCATCGCCAAGAATTGCCGTATAACGAGCTTTGTAACGATCCGCTGACTTCATTTGAGCTTTCATCTTGCGCCCTAGATAATCACGTTCACCTGAAAGCCCAGACTGACGAAGTTTGAACAACAGACGATTTACTTCCCGATCTGCTGCTTCTCCAAGGGCAACAAAGTACACATCAAGCGGTGTGAGGGCACTTACATCAATGTTTTGGTGTTCCAGTATCAGTTGAATGCGTTCCAGACCGATACCAAAACCGATGCCCGGTTGATCCGGTCCGCCGATGTCCCCAACGAGGCCGTTATATCTGCCACCGCCGCCTACGGTATCAATGGCACCAATCCCCTGTGCCTTCAGTTCAAATGCTGTCATGGTGTAATAATCAAGTCCGCGCACGAGACGCGTGTTCACTTCATAATCCACCCCGAAATCATCCAGGAATCCCTGAACTTTGGCAAAGTGGTTCGTTGCTTCCTCATCCAGGCTATCCAGAATGGAAGGTGCACCGACAAATTTGTCCTGATCCACCTTACAATCGAGGACGCGAAGCGGATTGCGTTCCATGCGATTTTGGCAATCCTTGCACAAGGTGTCTTTCATCGGTCTCAGGAAGCCCAGCAGCTCTTCACGATAGGCAGCACGGCTTGCCGCATTACCAACCGAGTTCACTTCAACTTTGACATCCTTCAACCCCAGCTCAACACAGAACTGATAACCAAGTGCGATAACCTCTGCATCGATTGCCGGATCTACTGCTCCGAATGCCTCTACTCCGAACTGGTGGAACTGGCGCTGGCGTCCTGCTTGCGGACGCTCATAACGAAACATGGGACCTACATAATAAAGCTTCGTTACATCTGGCTCCCCATACAGCTTATTCTCTACAAAAGCACGTACAACACCGGCGGTTCCTTCCGGGCGAAGCGTCATGCTGCGATCACCCTTGTCCTTGAACGTGTACATTTCTTTTTCAACGATGTCGGTTGTTTCGCCTACCCCTCGCTCAAACAGTGAAGTCTGTTCGAAAATGGGTGTGCGGATCTCCCGATAATTAAAACGGCGACACAGATCCTTAATTTTCTCTTCGACAAACTGCCATTTCTCTACTACTCCAGGTAGCAAATCCTGTGTTCCCGTTGGTTTCTGAAAAGCCATCTTTCATCCCTCCAGCCTCTATTTTCTCTATATAACAAAAAAATCCCTCGCCCTGTCGCTGCATACAGCAAACAAAGGGACGAGAGATTGTGTTTATACATTCACCCGTGGTACCACCCACATTCCGGAACTCCTGAAACTTTTGCCGTTCAGGTGATCATCTGATTATAAAGGACTGCCTTGCTGCAATCCGATCAGACCATCGTTCCGCTCTACGTGTAACGCACGTCCTGCGCAGGCCGGCTAATGGCTATCAGAATCATCTCTGATGTGTTCGCCGTCTGTTCTCGGGGAAGTCATTCGTCCGCTCATCAAGAGAATCCTTACAGCCAAGGGATTCCTCTCTGTTCATGTGGGTACGGAGTACTTGGTCCCGTCATCAAATCAGTAATATAATTCAAGAAAACGACTGATATTGACTTTAGTCAACATATTATTTTCTGATTGTAATGAACCGCAGTACTAAAGTCAAGGGCTAACATCAAAAGACAGCAAAAAAAAGCCTGCACACGGTGTGCAGGCTCAAAGGATATATAAAAAAAGGGGGTCATGCTTGTTATTATAAACGCCCTATGTTAAAGCCTTATGTAACTAAT